>JAJFTK010000016.1 GCA_021372945.1 Planctomycetaceae bacterium
TCTTCAATGCTGGCCGGTAACAATGTCTGTTGATCTCGATTCCCTTGTCGATACGCCATAAAGCCTCCTTGCATCTGGATGCAAGTCAGTATATCATCTATCCTTAATATTAAAAGCCCCCATTACGACACAGCCTCGTAAGCCCGTGGAGAATGAACACAAACAAAGTTGTTTTTTCTTTTTATTTATTGAGCCCGCAGCGGGCGGCACATTGCCTAAAAGGAACGCCCAACATTATGGAAGAACAAACAAATGTGACGTATGACGTGTCAGTCATCCGCCCCGAGGTGAACGAGGGCCAGATCGGTTTTCGCGGGCAAGGCTTTCCGCCGGTGCGATTGGCGGGGATCAGGAAGGGTCTGCTTACGCTGCATACACTGGAGCTGATGGCCGCAACCATTTACCGCTTTCAAATCCGTGCGGGCCAGCGCGACGATCTGAACCTGAGGCTCATCGGGGCGATGTGCAACGAGATGACACATTACCAGGACTTCCAGGTCAAGCTGGCCGAGTACGGATTCAAGCCCAACTGCCTGCGGTGGGCGTTCTGGCTTGTGGGGTTTGCCTTGGGCTTCGGCTCTCGCCTGCTGGGCCCGCGCTCCATCCTCAAAACCGGAGTCTGGGTTGAGAGCAAGGCCGTGCATCATTATGCCCAACTGCTGGCGAGCATTGAGTGGGACGCCGACACCCGCCGCATCATCGAAAAGGACCAGGCCGACGAAGCCGCCCATATCGCCCGCTGGAAGCAGATGCTCTAAACACCAAATCCAGCTCATTCAGGCGCCGGCAGATCTATTTTCAAGCATCAATTTTGCCTGTTTTACATTTTTCTCGCGGGAACGTGTTTTTTCGCATCAGGTCAGCCTTGCTGTGGGAAATTGAATGCGTGAGTGTGTGGAGATGGTGTCGCTTGTCTGCCATGGATTTGTAGAGGCGAAATAGCGACAATTCGTAAGGTGTTTTTCGGAGGAAAGGAAAGATGAAAAGATTGTGGGTGGTTCTGCTTGTATTTTCTCTCTCGTTGGCTGCACAGGCGGCGCTGGGGCTGGTGGAGGATTTTCAAGCCTTTACTGTACCCGTTAACCCGGATGGGAAGTTGTGCACGGGCATCATGGGCGGCTTCTGGGATACCGAAAGCGAGGCCACAGGCAACAGTGCCATCGAGACCAAGAGCGGCAGCAACGTTATCCGCTTTATGACTACCAGCGGCACCGGCAGCGTAAGCGGCCGCGGCGTGGCGTTCTCGGATATCCTCAACCCGCTCGATGACACCGAATCCGGCACGATGTTCTTCAGGTTCGTCGTCCGCCAGGACACGCAGAAGGTCCGCGACTTTTTGGGCATGCACGTGCGGACGGGCACCAACCCATTGGGCAGCACGCAGAACAATAACCCGGCCGGCAGTATTGCCGCGGGATTTGCGGCGCTCGACAACGGGCTTGGCGGCTATGACATCAAAACGGTGGACGGCTCGACCGTGCTGATGGCAGGTCTCGTCCGCGAGCAGTGGTACGATGTCTGGATCGTCGCCAACAACGCGACGGACACGTTTGACCTGTATGTCGCCGCCGTGAGCGGACCGGGCATTGGCGCTCCGACCGATACGCCGGACCTGGCGAATCTGATCGCCGACGACCTGGCGTTCAGCTTTGCGACCACCAGTGCCCTCAACGGCGGCATGTTCGTGTCGCCCGCGGCCACCGATGGCCAGTCGTCGCGTATCTACATCGATGACATCTACTGGGAGATCCCGGAACCGATGACGCTGACGCTGCTCGGCGCAGGCGCTCTGGCGCTGCTGCGACGCAAAGCGTAAGGCAGCACGGGCATCTTGCCGTGGGATTTCGGTATTGATAAAGCAGATTTCTCTAACAGAGAAACCTTCTCACGGGGTTTTTTCTATTTCACATCGGATTCTGCCATGCTTTCGATATAATGCATTCCATTTGTCCCGAATTTGGCAAACCAAAAATAGTTGTGAAAAACCGTGTTTTCAGTTTATGATGAATCACCATGAAGAGGCTCTTACGCTATCTGGGTGCTTTCGTCAGCATCGTGCTGTTCTTTCTGGCCATCTTCATTATCCATTACAAGCTGCGTCAGTACCACTACCATGACATCGCCCGTCAAATCTCGCACACGCCGCCGCGCGTCTTGGCGCTGGCCGTCCTGCTGACGTTTGTCAACTACCTTTTCCTCACCGGATACGACTGGCTGGCGCTCCGCTATGTGCGCATCAAGCTGCCGTATCATCGGCTGGCGGCCGCCTCGTTCATCGGTTATGCCTTCAGCATGAACGCCACCTTTGTCGGCGGAAGCGCCGCGCGATACAAGATCTATGCGTCGCTGGGGATCTCGGCGGCAAATATCGCGCGGCTGGTCGTATTCTGCGCTGTAACCTTCTGGCTGGGCCTGTTCGCGGTGGGCGGCCTGGCCTTTGTGGTTGACCCGGAGCATATTCCGGCGGCCATGCATGTACCGTTTTTGTCCGCGCGGCCGCCCGGACTCGTGTTCCTGGCCCTGGTGGCGGCCTACTTTGCCGCCGTCCTGTTCGCCAAAAAGCCCTTGCACGTCCGCGGCTGGGTCTTCGAACTGCCCTCGCTGCCGCTGGCCGCGGGGCAGCTGGCGATCTCGTCGCTCGACTGGACCCTGGCGGCATGCGTCCTGTATGCTCTTCTGCCGCCGGCTGCGGGCTTAACCTTTTTAAAATTCGTCAGCCTCTTCATGCTGGCGCAGATCGGCGGCATGCTGAGCTTCATCCCCGGCGGGCTGGGTGTATTCGAGACGATCATTCTGCTGCTGTTGTCAGACTTTACGCAGCCGGCGGCCTTGATAGGGTCGCTTTTGGCCTACCGCCTCATCTATTACCTGCTGCCGCTGCTCAGCGCTGCAGCGCTTCTGGGCGTCAATGAGTTTTTGGCGCAGCGTCACGCGCTGAAGCAATTCGGCCAGTTCGTCCTGGCGATCGGCAAGACCCTCGTGCCGTTGTTCTTTGCGGTCAGCACGTTCATCGCCGGAGCCATCCTGCTGTTCTCGGGAAGCCTGCCGGCCGTCAAGGGCAGGATGGCCGTGCTGCGCGATTCGCTGCCGCTGCCGGCCGTTGAGCTGTCGCATTTCCTGGGGAGCGTCGCCGGCGCAGCCCTGCTGGTCCTGGCGCACGGCCTGCAGCGGCGCATCAAGGGTGCGTACCATCTGACGATTGCCTTGCTTGCGGCCGGCATCTTGTTTTCGCTCCTCAAGGGCCTTGATTACGAGGAAGCGGCCATCCTGACTGTGATGCTGCTGGCGCTGCTGCCCTGCGGAAAAGAATTTTACCGCAAGGCAACGCTGACGGACGAACGCTTTTCCATTCAATGGATCATGTCGATTGCCGCGGTCGTCGCGTGCGCGGCGTGGATCGGCGTGTTTTCGTATACCCACGTGGAATACTCGAGCCGCCTGTGGTGGCGATTCGCGTTCGAGGCCGATGCGCCGCGCTTTTTAAGGGCGACCGCCGCGTCGGCTATTCTGCTGCTGCTCTATTTCTTTCGGCGGCTTCATCTGCCCGGACGTGCCGCTAGCGCCCCGGCGGACGCGGCCACCATGCAGGCCGTCGAACAGATCGTGCGGGCCTGTCCGGATACCGACGCATGGCTGGCGCTGCTTGGCGATAAGGCCATTTTAATGAATCAACGCCGCGACGCGTTTATCATGTATGGCGTCGAGGGACGCAGTTGGATCAGCCTGGGGGAACCGGTCGGCCCGGAGGACGCCTGGCATGACCTGATCTGGGAGTTCAGGGAACTGAGCGACCGGCATAACGGCTGGCCCGTGTTTTACCAGTTGGGAAAGGATAACCTGGAATTCTATCTCGACCTGGGACTCAATTTTATCAAGCTCGGCGAAGAGGCCAAGGTCAACCTGCGCGATTTTACCCTGACCGGCGCGTCCCACGGCGGGCTAAGACACTCCTGCAACAAGATTCAAAAGGCGGGCTATGGTTTTTCCATCATCGATACACCGCAGGTCAGTGAGCGCATGGAAGAATTGCGCCAGGTCTCGGATCAATGGCTCCGCGAAAAGCACACCCGCGAAAAACGGTTTTCGCTGGGCTGCTTCAAACCTGAGTACCTCTCGAAGATGCCCGCCGCCGTGATTCAAAAGGATAACCGGATCGCCGCGTTCGCCAACCTTCTGCTCGGCGCTGACAAAAAAGAACTTTCCGTGGACCTGATGCGTTTTGTGCCCGAGGGCCCCGAAGGCATGATGGATTACCTGTTCGTGGAATTGATGCTCTGGGGCAGGGAACAGGGATGCGAATGGTTCAATTTCGGCATGGCGCCGCTGTCGGGCTTTGAGGACCGGGCGCTGGCGCCCTTCTGGTCGCAGGCGGCTGCTTTCCTGTACCGCCACGGCGAGCATTTCTACAACTTCCAGGGCCTGCGCCAGTACAAGGAAAAGTTCGATCCGCGCTGGCAGCCCAAGTACCTGGCCTGCACCAAGGGCTTCCGCCTGCCGATTATCCTCACCAATGTCGCCACCCTCATCTCCGGCGATATCAAAGGCATCATTTCAAAATAATAAGAGAATAGCATTACTTCAACAGGTTCCGGCACAAGAACTCCGCCTGCCGCTACGCCCCATACGGCGTATCGCCCGCGCCGTGGCCGGCGGCTCTTAGAACACAACATTACAGTAGTATAAAATCAGCGTGTTTTCTGACATTTCTTCAATCTTGTGAGGTTCATCCTTATTTATTGAGAATACTTGTTCATAAAAGCCTCCCCATTTGCTAAACGTTACAAGTGAAACGGTTACTGTTTGATCCTTGACTTCAACCCGCGGGGAAATATCAAGAGCTGATCCAAGGAGGCTCATCAGTGGGCCGACCTTCCGTTCACTCGTTACATGTTGCTCAGAAACCTCCGATAGCGCCGACTGATCAGGAATGATCATTGTGTCATTGTACGCAGAATGCCAGAACTGATAGAACTGATTCCCAAGCAGATGGAGAACAATCAATTCAAGCCAGCCCTCGGGAGTTCCATCAACACAGACATCCCGCAGATACCATTCCCAATGCCGATAACCAGGATGATTCTCCAGTTGCTTTTTTCGCCAATCGTTGGCCGCAGCTATTCCCTCAGTATCGAGCCTTGCCCGGTATTCTCTTTCGATCACTTCAATGTCATCCAAGTCAGCTTCTTTTCGAATTGTGTTTACATATTCCTCATAATTCACGTACGGAAGCTGATCCTCCTTTCGAGAGTAAAGAATTGGCGAGCCGCCGATTCCTGCTGGATGGTACACATAATCCAGCCGATAGCCTTCTTTCATCGAGATATGTTTCAGAACTGTGAAGTATTTCTCAACATCGAACTCATCGCCCTGTTTCTTGCCACCCTTGTCCAATAGATGTTGTGGAAATACCATGTTCGTTTTTAAATCATGAAATGCTCTAACTGTTTTCTGTAGAGTTACTCCAAGACCTGCTGAATCTGAATCGCCGGCAAAAGTTTCTTTGAAAGCAGCATTGTCACCCAGAAGAATCCCAAGCAGTTGCTGCATATGGTATCGATGTTTTAAATCTGCTTTAGGACTATATAGCTCCAGCGATGCGTAACGCTTGTTCCCTTCTCTGCCCGCGTATGAAACCGCGAGGATTCCATTTTCTACAAGCGATGGAAATACACTGTTGTCCTTCGCCTTTAATGTTTTTCCTCTATAGCGAATCGTCACTTCATCCATGATACTGACATCAACCAAGCTAATGCCTACATTGGGATCCTGAGGTTTTCGACTATTTAGATAAATCGATTGCATATCAAAAACAACAAAGAAGTGCTCGCGAAGAATCGCGGATGCAGTGGATTGGATTTGAAAGTCATTTTCCGCCGTTGTAGCCTCCGCAGCAAACATGCTGAGGACAGAAATTATAATGATGCATCCGATTCTCATTGTCTGTTATCCTTCATAATAGGAATTGCAGTGGCCAGACACATATATAGCTTTTTATAATTTCTATGCATGTCTCACCGGATTTAGGTGCGCCTTACTGTTTTGGACAATTATATCGTTACGAAGTTCCGTTTCTTTAAAGAAGGACTGTTTATTATTTCAGCAGGCAGCGGCAGAGGAACTCGGCACGGCGGCGGCTGCCGTAGGGTATATCGCCTGCGCCGTGGCCTGTGCCGGGGATGATGAGCATTTCGAAATCCTTGTCGGCCTTGATGAGCGCGTTGACCACCTGCATCGTCGAGGCCGGGTCGACGTTGCGGTCCATCTCGCCCGCGATCAGCAGCAGCTTGCCGGAAAGCCCCGGGGCAAGCGTCACGTTGCTGTTAGCCGCGTACTCGGGCCCAACAGGCCAGCCCATCCACTGCTCGTTCCACCAGGATTTATCCATGCGGTTGTCATGGCAGCCGCAATCGGCCACCGCGGCCTTATAGAAATCGCCGTATTTCATCACCGCCGCGGCGGCGGACTGTCCGCCCGCCGAGCCGCCATAGATGCCCACGCGCGTGATATCCATATACAGGTACCTGGCCGCCGCCGCCTTGATCCACAGAATGCGGTCGGGCAGGCCCGAATCCGAAAGGTTCTTAAAGCACACATCATGAAACGCCTTCGAGCGGTTGCTCGTTCCCATCCCATCGATCTGCACGAGGATAAAGCCCAGCTCGGCCATCTCCATCATCCTGTAAAAGGTGCGAAAGTCCTTGGGCACAAACGAGTCCTGCGGTCCGGCGTAGATATTCTCCACGATCGGGTAGCTCTTTTTCGGGTCGAAATGCGTCGGCCGGATGATGACACCATAAATATCGGTTGTGCCGTCGCGGCCCTTGGCGCAGAAAGGCTCAGGTGCCTGCCAGCCCGTCTCCAAAAGCTGCGATGCGTCCGCCTTCTCCAGCGTGCAGACGAGCTTGCCGGTTGCACAATCGCGCAATTCATGCACCGGCGCCAGATTCACGCGCGACCATGTATCCACCGCGAACCTGCGCGCCGGCGAGAATTGCAGCGCATGCGTGCCGTCGCCCTCCGTCAGCATCGTCAGTCCCGACCCATCGAAATTGACGCGGGCATAATGAATATAATATGGATCCTGCTCAGGGTAGATGCCGCCGACACGCAGCCAGATTTGGCGTTTGTCTTTGTCAACGTATTCGACATCGCGAACGACCCATGGGCCTTTAGTGATCTGGTTTTTGACCGCACCGTTTTCGGAGTTGCACAGATACAGATGGTTCCACCCATCCCGCTCGCTCATCCAGATGATCTCGCCGGTATCATCGAGAAACTCACAGAAATATTTGCTCGAGTAGCAGATGAACGTCTTGCTCGTCTCTTCAATGAGCGTGGAGGCCCTGCCGCTTTTACCATCGACAGCGATCATCCGCATGACCTGGTGGCCGCGCTGGTTATAGACCAGCGTAAACCGCGAGGAATCCGGCTGCCACCGCAGGTCGCCCACGCTGTAGGGATTCGCGAAAAGCTCATTACTGACCGGTATCGATTGGCGCGACCCGACATCAAACAGGTACGGCCGGCTGACCGCCGCGCGGAAGCCGGGCTTGTTATACGTGATCGTATGCAGCTTGGGCTCTACCCGGTGGGCGGGACTGGATTCGACGAAATAAACCTTGTGCTCTTCGGCGGGCTGCTGCCGCATGACCGCCAGCCTCTTCGAGTCCGGCGACCAGGCCAACTGGGCCGTGTAGGCGTCCTCCGCCGTACCGTCGGTTGTCAATTGGATCTCCGGACCGCCATTGGGATCTGTCAGCCAGAGATTGTGTTCTCGAATAGCCGCCCGCCAATGTCCATCGGGCGAAACGCTTCGCCCCCCGGGCTCGCCCCGGCCGCGCCGGTCTCTTTCACCGCGCTGCCGCCGGGCAAACTTTGGATGACTCTCGATGATGGCGCTGGCATCATTCTCCGTCGCCTGGTAAAGCGCCAGATCAGCGCCGTCCTTATACGCGGCCAGCCACAGGTGCCCGGCGTACGTATGCTGCGCGCGCTCGCCGCCCGGCTCAAGCGTACCATAACTTTGCCGCGAACCGGCACTGAGCCAGAACAGTTCGATCTCTTTATCCGTGCGATTGACAAATGTGATCGACGTTTCAGAGCCGGTGTGCCCGCCGCGCGGCAGATCGTTGGGGTCCAGCGCCGGCAGCATATCCTCCCGGCCCGTGCCGAGCGGCTGTGAAGAAATGCTGCGTGCGCCGGTTCGGGCGTCCACTGTAACATACTCATAAACGCCCGGACGCCTTTCGTATTTGTACCAGAGGCCGCTGCCGTCGGCGGACCAGTGCGGCCGCAGCACCTCCCCCGCCACTTTGCTGCGGAAACGGCCGCTCAGCCCCTGTGCCCGCCGGTAATCCTCCGCGTTAAAGCCCGCCGCCTGCGCCGCCGATGCGACCAGCAGCGGCAAAACGACACGAATTGAAAAACGCATCGCACACCCTTTCTGCCTGATGAAGGTTTCAAGGGCATTATAAGAACAAACGCGCCCCCTTCAATGCAGAATCCGAAAATCGGTCAGATGCGGATTAACGGGGAGATTTTCGGATTTGACCTCGCGGATATAGCCCCTGAACTCGGCCGCGATATCTTCGATACACCCCTGCACGCGGTCGGCCGGCCCCTGCAGGACTGCCTCGACGGACCCGTCGCAGAGATTCTTGACCGTTCCGGCCACATCATACTGTGCGGCGATCTGGCGAACGGTAAACCGAAACCCAACCCCTTGCACCCTGCCCCGCCAAATGATATGTCTGGCCGCCTGCTCCATGGCCATATTTTAACCACACAGGTCACCGAGTGACACAGAAAAGTTCCTGTTTCTTCTTCCGTGATCTTCCGTGCATTCCGTGGCAGAAATTTGAAATCGCATCCACCAAGATTTAACCACGGAAATCACGGAATGACACGGAAAAGTCTTTAATAGAAAAGGCGAAACGCTTTTCGGCGCTTCGCCTCTATTGTTCCGTATTGTTTATTCTTTATCTTCTTCCGTGAACGTCCGTGCATTCCGTGGTTCGGCTAAATGCCGCTATTGTAGCTTGGCCAGGACCTCATCGGGGATATCGAAATTGGCATAGACTTCCTGCACGTCGTCGTGGTCCTCGAAATCCTCCATCATGTTCAGCAGCCGCTGTGCCATCTCGGGATCGCTGATCGTCACGGTCGTGTCCGGTATCATGGACAGCTCGGCCGATTCGAGTTTGATCTGCTTTTGTTCCAGGGCGGCCTTTAGTTTGTCATAGGCCGCCGGCTCGCAGGTGATCTCATAGACCTCGCCGGTGTTCTGCAGATCATCGCCTCCGGCCGAAAGCACGATGTCCATCAGGTCGTCTTCGCTGACCGCGCTGGTCTTGACGGTAATGACGCCCTTCTTCTTGAACATGTAGCTCACGCAGCCGCTGGCGCCCATCGAGCCGCCCCGCCGTTCGAACAGCTTCTTGATCTCAGGCGCCGTTCGGTTGCGGTTATCCGTCAGCCCTTCGACCATCAGCGCCACGCCGCCCGGCGCGTAGCCTTCATAAAGCACGGTCGAATACTCGACGCCGCCCAGTTCGCCCGTGCCCTTCTTGATCGCCTTTTCGATCGTGTCCTTGGGCATATTGGCGGCCTTGCCCTTGTCGATGGCGTAGCGCAGCGTAAGATTCGCCGCCGGATCGCCGCCGCCGTTCTTGGCGGCCACGATGATCATGCGGGCGATCTTGCTCCACAGCTTGCCGCGCTTGGCATCCACGATCGCCTTCTTGTATTTAATGCCCGCCCAATGTGAATGACCTGACATATACGTTCCTTAATCTGTCGTTCTATCTTAAAATGTAGAAATAATCCGTCACCTAAAATCCTAAATCCTAATATCTAAATCCTAAACAATATCAAATGACCAAAATACAAATGCTCCAAGCGGATGGCACCGGTTCAAATTGTTTTGATTTTCGGACGTTTGAATTTCGAATTTGTTTAGAGTTTAGAATTTAGTATTTAGAATTTCCTGACCTCTGTCTTCCGTCTTCTGTTCTAATGTATTACCTTATTCAGCGGATACGTAAAAATGCCGCTGGCGCCGGATCGCTTAAGCTGCGGGATCAGCTCGCGCTCCACGCTCTCTTCGACAATGATCTCCACCGCGACATATTCGCTGTCGGCCAGCGATGAGATCGTGGGGCTTTTTTCCGCCGGAAGAAGCTTGAGGATCTTATCCAGCTCCTTCTTGGGCGCGTTCATCTTGAGCCCCACGCGGGTCTTGGCGTCGATGGCCGCGTTGAGCAAAATGGCAATGCTTTCGATCTTTTGTTTTTTGTACGCGTCCTGCCACGACTGCTTGTTGGCGATGAACCGCGTGGTCGAACTGAGCAGCGTATCGATGATCTTCAGATTATTCGCCTTTAGCGACGAGCCCGTCTCGGTCAGCTCGACGATGCCGCTGACCAGCCGCGCCTTGACCTCGGTGGCGCCCCAACTGAATTCCACCTTGACCTGGATGCCCTTGTCCTGGAAATAACGCTGCGTCGAGTTGACCAGTTCGGTGGCGATGATGCCGCCGGCCAGGTCCTCAGGCTTTTCAACAGCGGACTCATTGGGCACCGCCAGCACCCAGCGCGCCGGGTTGCTCGTGGCCTTGCTGTATTGCAGCGGACACACCTCGTGCACGTCCGAATCATTCTCCGCGATCCAGTCGTAGCCGGTAAAGCCTGCGTCCAGCACGCCGCTTTCCACGTAGCGGCTCATCTCCTGGGCCCGCAGCATGATGAGCTGGATCTCGGGGTCGTCGATCCGCGGAAAATAGCTGCGGTCGGCGCCGGTAATAGTAAAGCCGGCCCGCTCGAAAAGATCGAACGTGGCGCTCTGCAAACTGCCTTTGGGAATTCCCAGTTTCAAAATCCGGTCTGACAACGGTTAGCCTTTCCAATTTCAAACATTTCAGCTCTCGAACCGCACAATACAAAAACCTAAGCCGCCGCTGCGTAATCGCGGGCTACTTCGCTTTCTTCTCATTCTTCTTCTTGGTCGTTTTATTTCCGGCGGCGCTCTTTTTGGCCGGGGCCGCCGCGGCGGCTAATTCAGGGGAGCCCTGTTCAATGGCGCTTCTGAGAAGATCATAAAACTCGTACGCCTCCGCCGCCGGGATCTGCCGCTCCAGAAAACCGGCGATCTCCTCAAGCGATGCCTGCGGATGCACGATCTGGTTTTCTTTCATGTAATTGAGCATCTGCTCGGTCAGCGGGATGGCATGTCCGCCCAGCGCCGTCAGGAAACAATAATCGACCGCGAAGGGTGTAATGCCCGGGATCTCGGAAAGCTCCTTGTGCGCCTGCCGTTTGCCCTCGGCACCAAGCGCCGCCAGGCTGATATGATCCGTCTTGTCAAAGACCGCGTTGAGCACCTGCGTGATGGCCCGCGCGCCGGCCTCCGCCTGCTGGGACCCGTCCCGCAAAACGTCCTGGATCTCCTCGATACGCGAAACACGCAGATCGTTCAGGTCAATAAAATGACTCTTGAGACGCTTGAAGGCCCGCGTCGCGGCCGCGTCGCTGATGCGTTCGCTGATCAGCGCATAAATTACCGCCTCGATCGGGTCCGTAAACGCAGGCGCCACGCGCTTTTCAGTGCCTCGCTTCAGCGAACGAACCAGCTTACTCAGCCGTGGACTGTATTCTTTGCTGTCCTTCATGATCGCACCTTCGTCATTCCATCGTATCGTCCGCTTCCTCGGGGAAAGGCTCGTTCCCCGCCAGCGGATGTTCCGTAAACTCCCGGTGAACTTTCTCGATCAGCCTGAGCGTCTCGATCGTCTTCTTCATTTTATCGTCGCGCTCGAAACGCAAATGCGGGCAGACTCGACCCGGCAGATCGCGGCCAAGCTGCGCCTGGATCGGGCCGATCGCATGACAAATGGCGTCGAACGTCGCCTGCCGTTTCTTATCGTCCTGGGCCATAATGCTCACCAGAACCGTCGCGTTCTTCATATCCGGCGAGACATCGACTTCCGTGATGCTGACCAGCCCCGTGATCCGCGGGTCGCTCAAATGGGTCAGAATGGTCGTGCTGACCGATTCCTTGATTACCCGGGCTATCTTTTGTTGTCTTCTGCTTGCCATCTAAAATTGTAAATTGAAAATTGTAAATTGCAAAGTTACAGCGTGCGGGCCACCTCGACGACTTCATAGGCCTCCAGCTCGTCGCCGATCTTGATATCGTCAAAATGGGCGATCTTAACACCGCATTCCAGGCCGGCCTTGACCTCGCGAACGTCATCCTTGAAATGCTTGAGCGATTCAATGGCGCAATTGTCCCGCACGACGATCCCGTTGCGGATCAGCTTCAGCTTGGACCGGTTCGAAATCAGACCCGTCGTCACGTAGCAGCCCGCGATCGTGCCGATGTTGGAGACCTTGAACGTATCGCGCACCACCAGCCGGCCCTGGGTTTTTTCCTGGAACTCCGGTTCCAGCAAGCCCGTCATGGCGGCCTTGATATCTTCCGTGATGCGGTAAATAATGCTGTACAGCCGGATATCGACGCTGCGGTTGTCGGCGATCTGCCGCACGCGCTCGTCCGGCACCACGTTGAAGCCGATAATGATCGCACCCGAGGCCTCGGCCAGCACGACGTCGCCTTCGGAGACACCGCCGACCGCCGCGTGGATGATCTTGACCTTCACTTCGCCGGTGCTCAGCTCGGACAGGTACTTGATCAGCACGTCAACCGAGCCCTGCACGTCGGCCTTGACGATCAGGTTGAGTTCCTTGATCTTTCCGGCGGCGATCTGTGAGAACAGGTTATCCAGCGTGATCTGGGACCGGCGCGCCAGCGCCTCTTCGCGGGCCGCGAACTTGCTCTGCTCGGCGGCATCCTTGGCCTGGTTGATATCCTCCAGGCAGAAGAACTTATCGCCCGCCGACGGCACGCTATCCAGGCCCGTGATCTCCACGGGCATCGACGGCAGCGCCGTTTTGACGCTCTTGCCGCGGCTGTCGGTCATCGTACGCACGCGCCCGTACGCGCTGCCGGCCAGCACGATCGATCCTTTTTCAACGGTGCCCTCCTTGATCAGAAGGGTCGCGACAGGTCCCCTGGTTTGCGACATCTTCGATTCCACGATCCACCCGCGCGCCGGAACGGTTGGGTCCGCCTGGTAATCGTTCAGTTCGGCCATGTAATCCAGATGTTCGATCAGTTCCGGCACTCCCTGGCCGGTGACGGCACTGGTCTTGACCACTTCCGTCTGGCCGCCCCACTCCGTCGGTGTTAACTCGTGTTCGGCCAGTTGCCCGTAAATGCGGTTGGTATCCACGCCCGGCAGATCGATCTTGTTCAGCGCCACGATAATGCTGACGCCCGCCGCCTTGGCATGATGGATGGCCTCAATGGACTGAGGCATCAGGCCGTCATCGGCCGCCACCACCAGCACGACGATATCGGTCATGTTGGCGCCGCGGGCACGCATGGCCGTAAATGCCTCGTGGCCGGGCGTATCCAGGAACGTCACCTTCTTGCCGTTCAGTTCCACCTGGTAAGCGCCTATGTGCTGCGTGATCCCGCCGGCCTCGCCGGAGGCAACGTCCGTCTTGCGGATACGGTCCAGCAGGCTGGTCTTGCCGTGGTCCACATGCCCCAGCATCGTCACGATCGGCGGGCGCTTAAGCAGGTTGTGCCGCTCCCGTTTTTCGAATATCCCCTCGATATCCTCCAACGCGCTCTTCCTGCGCTCCACGACCAGTTCTGTTCCAAACTCCACCGCCACCAGTTCCGCCGCCTCCACCGAAATCGCTTGGTTCGCCGTTGCCATGATCCCCTGGCTCATCAGCTTGCCAATGATGTCGCCTACCTTAACAGCCAGCGCCGCGGACAGGTCCTTGACCAGGATGGGTTCCGTGACCGCGGCCCTCTGCGGCCGCTCCACGGGGGCAGTCACATCATCGGCTTTCCTGGCTTCAATGCGCCGCGAAGGCTTGGCGCGCAGAGACTCGCCGCTGGCGGCGGCAAGCCTGGCCTGCCGCTCTTCCAGGTCGCGCGACCTCATGCGCTTGACATCGACCTTATGATGCGGCAGCGTATCATCAACCAATTCCTCTTTTTTGCGTCCACGGGTCTTGGTCTTGCCGGCTTTCTTGGTTTTGCCGGCGGCGTCAGAGGCCGGCGTCGGCGCTGTCGCCGCCGGTGCTTCGCGCAGAGGCGTGTGCGGGCGCCTTCGCGGAGAGATCCGGCGCTCCTCGGGGGTCATTTTTTCCACGCGGATCACCGTCGGACCGGTCAGCACCGCCGGTTTGGGTTTCTCAAGCATCGGCCCGGCGGGCATCACCTTCTCGGGTTCCTTGGGTTCAGGCGGGGCCGGGGGCACAGGCGTTTCCTGCACCGGCTCGGGCACAGGCGCCGCCTCGACGGGCATTTCTTCCTGCACAGGCGGTTCCAGAGCCGCCTCCGCCTCAACCGCTTCTACGGCTTCGGCCTGGACCTCAGGCTGCGGTTCTTCCACGACAACCGGCGTCTCCTGGACCGGCGCTTCAGGCTGCGGCTCGACGACCGGAGCAGGCTTGGGCTTCTTAACGCGCACCTTCTCCAGATCCACCTTAGTGGTTTGTTCGACCGCGGTGGAAGGTTCGCCTTCGCTGAACCATTCCCGAATGGTCGCCGCCAGGCCGACCGAGATCGTGGACATGTGGTTCTTGATCTGTTCAAGCCCTTCAGCCTGGCATTTATCAATGATCGCCTTGCTCTGAACGCCTAACTCATTGGCGAGCAGGTGTACCCGTGTTGTTCCCTTAGCCAAAAACCATCTCCTAACATAGTTCCTAGTTATAAGTTTTGAGTTATGCGTTGAGGACTTAGAACTGAAAACTCATAACTGCACTCACGAACTTATAACTCTTATCTCTTGCCTTTTTTCTTTTCCTGCCGTAAAAGCCCTTCCGCCTGCGTGGGGGCGTCCTCGGCAGCGATGCGCTTGGCCACCTCCGCCGCCGTCTGGATGACTTTTTGTGCAAGATCGGGATTGACCTGCAATTCCTCAATGAGAGGCTCGCTGCCGACTTCCTCAAGGTCCAGAACGGAAATGATGCCCAGAGCCAGCAGCTTATCCACGAAGCGATCGTCCACCCCTTCAACTTCCTTCAGACAATTGGCCAGCCGGTCCACTTCCTTATTATACTCGTTCGGAGTCAGGATGTCGATGTCCCAGCCGGTCAGCCGAGCGGCCAGTCTTACATTCTGGCCATGCTTGCCGATGGCCAGGCTAAGCTGGTCTTCGGTGACTACGACCGTGGCCCGTCCCAGTTCAAAGCAGATGGCGATTTCACTGACTTTGGCGGGCATCAGCGCGTTGGCGATCAGGACCTGCGACGAATCGCTCCATCGCACGATATCGATCTTTTCGCCGCCCAGTTCATCGACGATATTCCGGATGCGGCTGCCCCGTACGCCCACGCAAGCGCCCACCGGGTCAACCTTGTCATCCAGCGTATCTACGGCGATCTTGGTGCGGTATCCGGCCTCGCGGGCCAGCGACTTGATCTCGATAATGCCTTCGGCGACCTCCGGAACCTCCAGCTCGAACAGCTTGCGGATAAAGTCCGGATGCGTTCGGGACAGGACGATCTTGACCTGGCTGGTCGATTCGCGAACATCCAGGATCATCGCGCGGACCCGCTCGCCTGGGTGATGCGATTCCCCTGTAATCTGCTCGGATTTGGGCATGATCGCTTCGACGCGGTTTTCGAGATTCACGATCAGGGTCCCGCCCTCAAAACGGCCGACGATGCCGTTCACGGTCTCGCCTTTTCGCTGGATATACTCAGCGTAGACGCTTTCTCGTTCATCAGCCTTGATCTTCTGGATCATGACTTGTTTGGCGGTTTGAGCGGGAATGCGCCCAAGCTGACGGATATCGATTTCCACATCGTCTTTGAAGGCGTGGATCGCACCGGTGGTCCGGTCGATCGTCACAGAAACATCCACTCCGGAATTGGGCTGGACGCCAAAATGCTTCCGAGCCGCCGAGACCATTGCCGATTCAAGATCCTGATAGATGGATTCTTTGTCGATGTTCTTGTCCTTGGCAATGTTTTCTACAATTCTGAGCAATTCCTGATTCATTTTGTCTATTTTCCTTTATGCCAATAAAAAAGTGGAAACCTTCAGGTTACCACTTGACTGCACGCGGACAACAACCCGGCACATACTCCGCCGAGGGGAACAGAATTGTCCTACCCTGCGGTCATCGTATCCTCCAGTCGTAATCCGGCACAATCCCTGAAGAGCTTGACCATATTCAAAAACACCCGGCAGCGCAACCGCCCACCCACATAGTCGGATGTAACACTATGCCGCTGCACGATTTACTTTTCCTAACAAAATTATCATCACGTCCTTTCCTCTGGTATAGAATACCTAGGGAAGTAAGTATTATATGCAGAGCGGATTCAAAGTCAAACATTTACAGTAGGAATATGCATAAAAAAGCACTGCCGTTCGCCCATTTCTAAAAATAGTTCTGACCCTGATGATTGCAAGTCCGGCGGAATGCGATAAAATGTCTTTTTCGTTGATTAAAACGATCTATTAAGGAGGTATTATGCGAACAATAGCACTTGGCCTTATAGGCATAACATTAAGCATATCTATGGTTTATGGACAAGGAAAGCTAACAATATCAAGCCCCGACGGCCAACTCACCGTCGCCGTCGAATTGAAGGATGGAAAACCCTTCTACTCCATCCAAAAATCCGGCAAAGACGTGATTTTGCCATCAACACTGGGCCTGATCCGAAACGATGGCTCATTTGCCGATGGTCTGACTTTTGAATACGCATCGGACGTCATGGTGGTAAAAGACAGCTACACCATGATGGCAGGCAAACGCAAGAACTGCGCTTATGAAGGTAACGAACGCATTTTCAGATACAAGAACACCGAAGGCGAGTTTCTGGATATCATTTTTCGTGTGTCTAACGACGGTGCAGCGTTCAGCTACGCGTTTTTGGCTTCCCGCCGGACTCAGCAGCCGCTGAGCTGCAGCATCAAAGCTGAAAAGACCACCTTCACCTTCCCCGAAAAATCGCTTTCGTGGCTGCATCCCATGCCCGTGTCCAAGAGCGGCTGGTCTCGCACGCAGTCCTCATATGAGGAGTATTATGAAAACGGAAAGCCCGTCGGCTTTGCCTCGCCCATGGGTCAGGGCTGGTGCATGCCGGCCCTGTTCAAGACGCCGGATGATATCTGGATTCTGGTCTGCGATTCCGATGTGGATGAAAACTACTGCGCCGTCCACCTGGGGCATGATTCCAAGAACGGCATCTATGAGGTCGCCTTGGCGCAGCCGGAGGAACATCGCGGACCCATCGACCCCGCCGAGCCGCAAATCACGTTTCCCTTCCAGTCGCCCTGGCGGGTCCTCATGATCGGCTCGCTAGGCACGATCGTCGAGTCGACGCTCATGACGGATGTAGCCTCCCCCAGCAAGATCGCCGATGCCTCATTCGTGCATCCCGGCAAGGCCGCCTGGCACTGGCTCCAGTACGGCGACGATAGCTCCACGCTGGAATGGGCCGACAAGTACCTCGACTTTGCCGTTAAGATGAAATGGCAGTACATGCTCATCGACGCCAACTGGGATCGCAACATCGGCTATGAAAAGATGGCCGAGTTCGTCAAGAAGGCCAACGCCAAAGGAGTCGATGTCATCCTGTGGTACAACTCCAACGGCGACTGGAACGATGCGCCGATGGGGCCCAAGAACCGGATGCACACGCACGAGGTGAGGCTTGAGGAATTCGCAAAGCTCAAACAGATGGGCGTCAAGGGCGTGAAGGTCGATTTCTTCGGCGGCGATAAACAGGCCACGATGAAACTGTACCTGGACACCTTCAAAGACGCCGCCGATTATGGCATCGTGGTCAACTGCCACGGTTCGACCATCCCGCGCGGCTGGCAGCGGACCTGGCCCAACCTAGTCACGATGGAGGCCGTCCGCGGCATGGAATACTGCTCCTTCGAGCAGCCCAACGCCAACCGCCAGCCGCAGCACTGCGCGGTCCTGCCGTTTACGCGCAACGCGATCGGCTCCATGGATTTCACGCCCATGGTCTTTAAGCCCAAACTCCGCGGCAGTACGCTGCGAACAACACCCGCTTTCGAACTAGCGCTGGCGGTGATCTTCGAATCCGGCATCCAGCACTTCGGCCTTGCGCCGGATGAATATGACCTCATGGCGCCGCACGTGGTCGAGTTTCTGCAGAACGTCCCGACCGCCTGGGATGATACCAAGTTCATCGACGGCTACCCCGGCCAGTTTGTCGTCCTGGCCCGAAAGGCCGGCACAAAGTGGTACATCGCCGGCATCAACGCCGCCGACCAGCCCAAGCAGATCAAGCTGGACCTGTCAAAATTCGCCGGCGCCGCCAAAGGTCTGCTCATCACCGACGCCGACAACCACACCTTGCAATCGAAGCCGATCGAGAACGCTTCCGCCATTGATGTTACGCTAATCAAATCCGGCGGCTTCGTCCTCGTCTTGGAATGACGTTGCGACCGACTGGGAACGCGGGCGGCTCGCCCGCATTTGTCCTATGAGTTCAGCTTGGGAACTTGCTGAGTGGCTATCCAAAGGGCTTGGTCCCGCAGGATGGCCAGTTTCTGTTTAATTACTTCCGTGTCTTTCCGTGCATTCCGTGGTTAAGGCACTAATTCGCGAAATCTGTGGTTCATCTTATGCAAACAGGGCTTCGACAAATTCCAACTCTGGGACAAAGCGACATATAAAGTCTGCAAAACTCAAAATTACCGCGATTTCCAAGAATTTTACTTGCCTGTGGCTGATATAATCGTATAATTTAACAATCACGATAAGTGGCTATCCAAAGGGGTTGGTCCCGCGGTGATGCCACTTTTTATTTGCGCTGAAGCTTTTCACGCAAATTATTCATGAACGCCGCATCGCGGAAGAATTCTCGCAACAGGGACGAACACTTATACTGGTTGGGAATCAGAAGCCGCCGCAGTTTGTTCTTCTCGGAAAGGTACTTAATAAGGCAGTGAAAATCTCCATCACCAGAAACAATTACGGCTTTGTCATAGTTAGGATATTCGATCATAGTGTGAAGAACCAATTCGGCATCAACATTCCCTTTCACTGTCCCATCCTTTAGAAACAACGTCGGCTTGAAAATCAGAATGTATCCATCTTTTTGAAGACGCGTATAAAGGGCTTGATTTGTTGCGACATATCCGATGAAAAGAAAAGCGCTCTGGACGGCGTACTTATCTTTGAGGTACTTGCGAAAACGTCCAAAGTCCAGCCGCCATCCCTGTGCCAAAATCGCCAGGTTCAAATTTTGACTGTCAATAAATGCGTAGTTGTTTTCCTGTGCCATGGAACTCCTTCTTCTTCATATTCTTATGCGAACAGGGCCTCGACGAATTCCTCCGGGTCGAATTCGGCGATGTCTTCGGGCGTTTCACCAAGGCCGACGAATTTGACCGGGATGTCGAGCATGTCCTTGATGGCGATGACGATGCCGCCGCGTGCCGTGCCGTCGAGCTTGGCTAAAAAGATGCCCGTCACCTTGATCGCCTCGGTAAACATCTTGGCCTGCATGATCGCGTTCTGGCCGGTCGTGCTGTCCAGCACCAGCAGCACCTCGTGCGGCGCCCCGGGGATCTGCTTTGCTGCGACGGAGCGGATCTTGGTCAGTTCTTCCATCAGGTGCTTTTGCGTGTGCAGTCTTCCGGCGGTATCCATGATCAGGTAATCGGCCTTGCGCGAGACCGCCGCCTGGCACGCATCAAACGCGACCGCCGCAGGGTCGGCGCCGGACTTGTGCTTGACGATCTGCACGCCGATGCGGTCGGCCCAGATGGTCAATTGCTCGACCGCCGCGGCGCGAAACGTATCGCATGCCGCAACGATCACCGTCTTGCCGCTCTTATTGAGCATGTACGCCAGCTTGGCGATGCTGGTCGTCTTGCCGGAGCCGTTGATGCCCGCGACCAAAATCACCGTCGGCCCGCTCTCGGCCGACTTGAGCATGCGGTCCTGCGCGGGCCAGTAGTTCTTCATATGCGATTTCAAGAACGGCACCACGTCGTCCGTCTTCTTGATTTGTCCCTTCTTATACGCCCCGCGCAGGTCGGTGATGATGCGGTCGGTCGTCTCCACGCCGATGTCGTCGCCGATGAGCGTCTCTTCCAGCTTATCCAGCAGCTCGTCATCGATGTTCCGCCCCAGCGTCAGCACGGCAGACAGAGACGACGTGATCTTCGCCCGCGTCTTGCCCAGATGCTCTTTTAAGTACTGTACCGTCTTTGTAAATATGCCCATTTACTGCTCCGTGTAGCACGGGCGTCTCGCCCGTGAGATTGTTTCCTATTGTGACACGGGCATCTTGCCCGTGGATTACTACCACAACTCAAGACCATCAATGACCACTAAAACTCTCCCCCTGCCAAGGGGGAGTGTCGCGCAGCGACGAAGGGGTATCAGTTCCATCCACCTCAAGTCTCAGGACTCAAGCCCAATGACTATAGAGTAAAAGTGTCCCACAAATCCCCCCAAATTGCAAGCCGAACCCCGACACGTTTTTTGTTTTCCACAGCTTGAATTGTCGCGTATAATTCGGAGGATATAAAAGGGCTTGTAGAAAGCAAATCCCGAAGAGCCTGCCCTGAGCGCAGTGTTGATATTAACGATATGAAAGAACTGCCCTATTATCCTGGAAATGAGCCTTGGACAAAGGAATATTATGAAAGAAGATGTGCCAGAATCATGGCAAAAGAAGAGTACAAGGGTGATACCTTTTGAGGGCGAGGACCTTGAGCGAACTGTGCGTACGGGGAGATCTAAAAAGGTCAGACTTTCTTTGAAGGGCCAGGGCTTCAAACCAAATTGTTGAACGGTTTCAAGGTGCTGGCCATGATGAACGGATATTGAAAATTGTCGGTGATGCGAGGTTGCGAACACTTGCGAATATGCTGCTCTTTCAGAGCGGTTTGGCTGTAGGGGACTTGGAAACCCAGGGTGTTGCCCTGGGCTAAGATACGTTGGCCTTTCAGGCCGTAAATTCGCTTTGACATAAATTGCGTAAGCGATTTGCAATGAGGAGTTCAGCGAAATGAGTGACAATGAGATTGTGCCGCGGGGCGGCGGGATTCTGATTTATCAGGCGGAGAACGGGCAGACGAAGCTGGAGGTGCGGCTCGAAGGCGAGACGCTGTGGCTGTCACAGGCGGATTTGGCGCGGCTTTACCAGACAACGACGCCGAACATAAATATCCATATTAAAAACATTTATGAAGAAGGCGAGCTGTCCGAGGAGGCAACTGTTAAGGATTACTTAATAGTTCAAACCGAAGGCGGCAGGCAGGTCAGCCGACAGGTTAAACACTATAATCTGGACATGATTATCTCGGTCGGCTACCGGATCAAGTCGCATATCGCCACGCATTTTCGGCAGTGGGCGACGCAGCGGCTGCGGGAATACATCGTCAAGGGATTCGTTCTGGACGATGAACGTCTTAAAAATCCCGACCATCCGTTTGACTATTTTGATGAATTGCTCCGCCGGATTCAGGATATCCGAACATCCGAGCGGCGGTTCTATCAGAAAATCACGGACATCTACGCCACCAGCGTCGATTATGACCCGACCGACGAAATCAGCCTGACGTTTTTCAAGACCGTACAGAACAAGCTGCACTGGGCGATTACCGGCATGACCGCCGCGGAAATTATCCATAAACGAGCCGACGCCGACAAGCCCAATATGGGGCTGACGAATTGGCGCGGCGGGAAGGTGCGTAAAACGGATGTCGCGATTGCAAAGAATTACTTGAACGAAAATGAACTTGCCGCGCTGAATAACCTGGTCGAGCAGTACCTGATTTTTGCAGAAGGTCAGGCGATGCGACGGATTCCGATGTACATGAAAGACTGGATTGAAAAACTCCACGGATTTCTGTCGTTAAACGACCGAGACATCTTAAAACACGCCGGGGCCATTTCGCATGAAATGGCAAAGGAATTTGCCGAAAGCCAATACGAAAAATTCAATCAAAAGCGAATCGCATGGTCAGACAGCCAGGCAAGCGATTTTGATAAAACGATCAAACAGCTTCCATCCCGACCGAAGAAAGCTCCGCGTCGAAAGAAATAAATGTAACGCAGGCATCTTGCAATCTGCCTCCCAGCGCAGGCTGGAAGCCTGCGTTCCTTTAAGTGTCCCACAAACCCTGTCAAAATGCAAGCAGAACCGCATATTAAGGTTTTTTCCAAGCGACCGAACTTGCTTGCCGGATATCGCCGCTGCTGGCGCCCACCTCAATGAGATAAGTCGCTGGCTGTGTGGTATAATCCTGCAATTGCGGGTCATAGTAGCGCAAGCCCATATACGGCAAATTGAACGTTAGCGTCTTCTCTTGGCCGGCTTTGAGGGCAACACGTTCGAAACCTCTAAGCTGCCGGATGGGCATCGGCTTATCGGATTCCGCCGTCCGCACATAAACCTGCACCACCTCTTGGCCGTCGCGGCCGCCGGTATTCTTGACGTTGACGCGAACCTGCGAACCCTCGACCGCCATCTGGCTGTATTCAAACGTCGTATAGCTGAACCCGTGGCCAAACGGATACAGCGGCTTGCCCGTGTAGTAACGATACGTCTTGCCCTTGCCGGCGGCCATCGCGTATTCTTTGAAATCGCCGAGTTCATCCGTCGAGGCATAGAACGTAACCGGCAGTCTTCCGGCGGGGTTATAGCCGCCAAACAAAACGCTGGCCACCGCATCGCCGCCGCGCTGGCCGGGGTACCATGCCAGCAAAATAGCCGGGATATTCTCGACCGCCCATACGTCCGCAACCGCACTTCCCGCAAGCAGCACAAAGATAACCGGCTTGCCCGTGGCGTGCAGGGCCTTCAGCAATTCGGATTGTGCCGCCGGAAGCTCTATCTTTGTGCGATCGCCTTTGTAGAAACCCTCCATCTCGGTCTTCATCTCTTCGCCTTCGATCTCGGCATCGAGGCCGCCGACAAACAGCGTCGCATCCGCCTGCTTTGCATACTCCACCGCTTGTGCGAACGAGTCCTTCTTCTCGACCAGGCCGCAGCCTTCGGCATAGAGGACCTCCGCATCCTTGCCGACGGCGTTGCGAATGCCGGTCAGGACTGTCACCGGATTTGAAGCCTCTCCGAAATAGTTGCCGCGAAGCGCAACCACGCTGTCGGCGTTCGGCCCGATGACGGCAATCTTCCGCAGCTTCGTTTTATCCAGCGGCAGAACGCCGTCGTTCTTCAGCAGGGTCATCGTCTTCTGCGCAACCTCCAGCGCCATCTGGTTATGCTTGTCGCAGTTGTTGACACTATACGGGATCTGCGCATACTTCACCAAAGCCGGCGGATCGAACATCCCCAGCTTCATCCGGGCCAGCACAAGCCGATACAGGGCCAGGTCGATCTCGCCCTCGTCAATCATACCTTTTTGCACGGCCTCCAGCAGCGACCTCTGATAGACTCTGCCGCACTCCAGGTCACAGCCGCGGCGGACCCCGATCGCCGCCGCCTCCTGGGCACTGTTGACGATCTTGTGATTCTTGAAAATGTCGTCGATCGCCCCGCAGTCAGAAACTACGTAGCCATCGAACTTCCATTGATTGCGAAGGATGTCCTGCAGCAGCATCCAGCTTGCCGAGGCGCTCTCGCCATCCACGCGGTTATACGCCCCCATCACCGAATATGCCTTGCCCTCGACGATCAAATCCCGAAACGCCGGCAGGTACGTCTCCCACAGATCGCGCGCCCCGACCACGACGTTAAACGAGTGCCGGTCAGGTTCGGGCCCGCTGTGCACCGCGAAGTGCTTGGCCGTCGCGATCACCTTCAAATACTTGGGGGCGTCGCCCTGCAAGCCCCGCACAAACTGGATCCCCATCTGCCCCGTCAAGTACGGGTCCTCGCCGTAGGTCTCCTGGCCCCGCCCCCACCGCGGGTCGCGAAAGATATTGATATTCGGCGACCAGAACGTCAGGCCCTTGTAGCGGCCAAAGTCCTTGTTGCGGGCAAATTCGTGATGTTTGGCACGTGCCTCGTCGCTAATGACGATCGCCATGTCGTGCATCATCGCCCGGTCAAACGACGCCGCAAGCCCGATCGCCTGCGGGAACACCGTCGCCACGCCCGCCCGCGCGACGCCGTGCAGGCACTCGTTCCACCAGTCATAGGGCGCAATGCCCAGCCGCTCGATCACCGGCGAGGCGTTGCCAAGCTGCGAGATCTTCTCCTGGAGCGTCATTCGCTCGACCAAGTCCGCCGCCCGCTCTTCAAACCCCAGCGACGTGTCCAGGTACGCCGGTGTCGCTTCCGTAGGAGCCGCCATAGCCAACCCCGCCGCACACAATGCCATGATCGCTGCCGCGCCAACTTTTCGCATCTTCTCTCCCTGTTTGAATACCTGAGCTTTTGAATTTGGATCTTCTTCTCTGGTTTTCATTCTACATTCGAAATTCTCCATTCTCCATTCTAAATTCTGCATTCCCGTGATTTCCTTTATTCCTGTCTAACTGCTTGCTTTTCTCAATATTGCTTTTTCGTCCTCATTCGAGTACAATTCGTTTGGAATTTTAAGATTTGAACTTGTTTAGGATTTAGATATTAGGATTTAGGGTTTTCTTTCAGGTGGACTCAACGAGTAATATTCAACCTGACCCCGTGGACAATCCCTGCATCACCTGCGGGGCGTGTTGTGCGTTTTACCGCGCCTCGTTTTACTGGGCCGAGACCGACGCCGGCAGCGGCACGGTTCCGGCGGCATTGACCGAAAAACTCAACGACTTTCGCGCCGTGATGCTCGGCTCTCACCCGCCCAAGCCCCGCTGCATCGCGCTGCTGGGAACCGTCGGCCAATCGGTTGGATGCAGCATCTACGAACTGCGTTCCAGCGTCTGCCGCGAGTTTGCCGTTTCGTGGGAGAATGGCGTTCACAATCCGCGCTGCGACGCGGCCCGCATCGCCTGGGGACTGGTGCCCTTGCCTAAACCCGATCACTCCAATCCCAATGGTGCGCCCGACAAAGGCGATTCGCCCATGCCGCACGCGGCTTAACCGGTCCCCCAGATTGTCACGGATTTCAATCGTTTAATACAGGATTGGATTGCGCGCCTTAGCAAAAGGTTGTGCGGATTGTCTCTTATTCCCTACATTCCCTTTTACGAGAGGGCCTCTACAATTTCGTTCAGAGCGTCTGTAACTGAGATGATATTGACCTGTGAAGGAGGTCCCGCAATGGATCCGAAGCTTGTTCAAAAAGGCCTCACGGGGGTGTTGTTGGCAATGCTGTTGGGTTTGGGTGTTTTGCGAATTACAGCGCAGATCGAACCCATTGAGCCGAATAATCTGCAGCCTGGCATAGAAAGCCCGCCGGATGAAACGCCTCAAACGGTAGTCGGTCCGGACGGCAGCACCTACGTGCGGGCAGATATTCGCGAGGCGGTCATGCAGGCCGACGGCATCATTGCCGTCCTTACCGATCGCAGCGCTTATGCCTGGAGCAATCGTACCAACACGTGGTACGCCATCATTCTCTCGGGCCAGCCGTTTGACATGGTTCTTTCCGGCGGCACGGTAGGGGTACTCACAAGCGACCACGCATACGCCTGGAGCGATCAGACCAACGAGTGGATATTCACCTTTACCAGCGGCGTGCCCCGAAGGATTACCGGGTCAAATGGCCATTTGGGCGTCATGACGGATCGCGAGGCCTATGCCTGGAACCGTGACACACACAACTGGTTTAAGACCATTCTCTCGGGTACTGCACTGGAATTAACCGGTCTGGACGATTACTATCAGAATAGAGGCTCGGCCAGCTCGGTTGAAACCACTAAACAAGAGGCATACTAAAACAGCGGCCGGTCCTCTTGGCTGTATTTGGTACCGACGGCAGACTCGGGCCAGGCTTTGCCGGCATTTTTATTTGCGGTACAGGCGTCCTGATTTCATCATGGGCTTGCCGGCCCTATAAATTGTCCTGTCAAATTCCGTCGGCCAAGGTATAATACATGCCTTTAATGCGCCCTTTGGGGTATTTCGGAATTAGCATGGACAGTTTAGAACAAAAACAAAGTCTCCTTGAAGAGAGAATATATCAGATTTCGACGCTTGTGGCGGGTCGTTTCAGCCTGCAGGAAGTGCTGGACCGTCTGGCCGAAACGGCCGTGCTGGTCACCAACACGACCGCCTGCTCGATCCGGCTGCTCGATGAGTCCGCCGGCGACCTGAAGATGCGCAGCACCTACGGACTGAGCGAATCCTACCGCAACAAGGGCCCCGTCACGAAAGAGGACCCCGTGGTCAAGGAGGCGTTCAGGGGCTATGCCGTCGTCGTGGATGACATGAGAACCGACCCGCGTGTCCTCTATCCGCAGGCCGCCATCGCCGAAGGGCTCATCAGCCAGTTGACCGTGGCGATGACCTTTCGCGATAAGCCTATCGGCGTTCTGCGGCTCTACAGCCCCGAGCCGGCCAGGTTCGACAGCGACGCCATCCGCATCGCGCGCCTCGTGGCCAGTCAGTGCGCCATTGCCATTACCAACGCCAGGCTGTATGCCGAAGCCATCGAAGGCGCCAAAATGGCCGAGCAGATGCGGCTGGCCGCCGTCATCCAGAGACGCATGATCCCACACGGGGCCCCCCGCATCCGCGGGCTGGATATTGCCGCCGTTTACAATCCGTGTTACCAGATCGGAGGCGACCTCTATGATTTCCTTCAGGTCAGCAAGTCTCTTTTGGTGACCGGCATCTCTGACGTGATCGGCAAAGGCATCCCGGCGGCTATTATGATGAGCATGTTCCGCGGCACGCTTCGCGCCTATGCCGATGGCGGATACAGCCGCCACAGCATGGATGAGATCATTCACAAGCTCAACAAGGTCGCCTGCAGCGAATGCCGCGACGGCGAGTTTATCACGCTGTTCGTCGCCGGCATTGACACCGCGCAAAACACAATGACCTACTGCAGTTGCGGTCACGAGCCGGCCCTGCTGCTCCGCGGCGGCAGCATCATCGAACTGGACGAAGGCGGCCTGGTCCTGGGCATCATGCCCGAGGCTGTCTATACGACCAAGACCATTGAATTCAAACAGGACGATACGCTGCTGATGTACACCGATGGACTGATCGACGCCATGAATTTTTACGGCGAAACATGGGGCCGCAACCGGCTGGTCGAGGCCATCCGCCAGCAGCCTTACAGCACCGCCGAGCAGCTTGTCTATAACCTGCTTCAATATCGAAGGCGATTCGTGGGGCTGGCCAGTCAGACCGATGACACCAGTATCGTGGCCATTCGCCGCGATGACGGTTTCAAGATCGGATCCGAAAGCGCCGCATAGTTTTACCCTGCGGCGGTCGCTCCGGCGTACGGTTATGAGCAAACGCGCATTCTCATTAGAGGATTCCTCTTGCCCGCTTGACCAGGCAGGCGCAAAGACCATCGGGCTGCTGCGTCTGCTCCGAAGCGGGCTGGCGGTCCCGCCGGCCTTTTGCATCAGCGCCCAGGCGTACCGCGTTCATCTCAAGTCGATTCATCTGCCGTCGGCGACCGAGATCAGCCATTTGGAACATATTCAAAAAGAGATCCTCGAACTGCCGATGGATTCGGAATTAATGACGCAAATTGAAGAGCGGTACCGCTCGTTGTCCGCTCCCATCGTCGCGGTGCGTTCCTCGGCGACCGCCGAGGACCTGCCGGAGCATTCCTTCGCCGGCCAGTATGAAACATTCCTTAATATCGCAAATTTGTCCCAGTGCCTCGAGGCCGTGAAGAAATGCTGGGCATCGGTTTGGTCAAAGCGAGCGTTTTACTATCGCCAGCGCAACGGCATTGAGCATCAGAGTGTCGCGATGGCCGTGATTGTGCAGACCCAGGTGAACGCCGACTGCGCGGGGGTCATGTTCACCGCCGACCCGGTCACGGGCGATATTGGCCGGATCGTGATCGAATCCTGCCCCGGCCTGGGCGATAAACTGGTGAGCGGTACGGTCCAGCCGGATCGTTTTGTCTTCGACAAGAGCGGTCCTGTGCAAATCAGCTTTGCAGCCGCTAGCCCGGATGCGCGATCTTCGCTCTTGCCCGCGCTTGCGGCAAGTCTGGCCGAAGCGGCAGTCGAGATCGAAAAGGCTTTCGGCGGCCCGCAGGATATTGAGTGGGCGATCGAAAATGGAAAGGTGTTCTTTCTCCAGAGCCGGCCGATCACAACGCTGCGAATCCGAGCGGGGAACGCCAGCGACCCGATAGCGCCTTCAGCAGTGCCTGCGTGCTTATCATGTCGCTCACGCTCCATGCTGGAAAGGCTGCATAAAGAGAAGACCTGGGAGGACCGCCAGGTCTGGACCAACATGAATACCGGCGAGATCCTGCCCGACGTTGTCACGCCGCTGACCTGGTCCATTCTCGAAAGGCTGTGGAAGCCGCTGTTCCGTTCCGTTTGGCGGATGCTTGGAGCGGATCTTAACGATCACGTCATCGCCGGCCTTGTCGCCGGCCGTGTGTACTTTAACGTCAATACCGGCATGGCCACCGGCCGCCATTTTCCCCGATTCATCCAGCGGAAGCTGGGCGCCGATGACCTGCTTGGCGGCCAGCTCATGGCCGAGATGCGGGCCGGTCAGATCAAATTCGAAAACGACGATCTTCCGGATGTCAAGGGCAGTCTGTGGAAGCTGTTCCGGCGGATCCCCGAAACGCTCTGGCGGTTTTACCGGCACCGGTTCAGCCGCAACATGAGCTGTCTTGAAGCGCTTTCACTTGCCGATCGGCGGCTGCGCGCATTGAAACTCGACGCGCTGCCGGAGAACGAATTATGTGCGCTCGTGCACGGTACGATCGAGCAGGAACTCATGAAGCTGGACCTGCTGTTCGTGGGGTTGTCGCTGGGCTATTATCCGTTCGTGCGGCACTTCTGCCAAAAGAAATTCGGTGACGCCAATGCGCTGCTGCTGCATCGCCTCATCCGCGGGCAGGAGGGGATCGATGATGTGCAGGCGGGTTTCGATCTGTGGAACCTGGCCGCGGCGGTCAGCCGATCCGAGTTTCTAAAGAGCCGCATTCAGTCGACAGTCGATTACGATGAATTCATAGCGTCGATCAACGGGTCGGCTGAAGAAGAGACGTTCATGCCGCTCTGGAAGCGATTCATGGAGACGCACGGGCATCATTGCCGAGGAGAGGTGGAACTGTATAACCCGCGCTGGTGCGAGCAGCCGGATTATATCCTGGGGCTCGTGAAGAATTACCTCGCCGGGATGGACACGATGAAGCCGGTTGAAAACTGGAGACAACTGGAAACTCAGCAGGCCCAACTCATGCGCCAATGCCTGTCCCAATTGCGCAATCCTTTCGACCGATGGCTGTTCAGACACATGGTCGAAAAAACCCGCCTGGGCGTCAAGCTGCGCGAGAACTGGAAGAGCGGGCTGGTGCGCATCCTGGTGCACCTGCGCAGGATCGTGCTCGAAATGGGCCGCCGGCTGCATGCCGGCGCAATCCTCGAACACCCGGACGATATCTTTTTCATGACCCTGGAAGAAATCCGCCCCGCCGACCAGTATGATCGCGGCGATGACTTGCGCCAGCGCATCAGCGATCGCCGGCTTGAGTACGAACGAAACAAATTGTTTTCGCCGCCGCATCTGGTGATCGGTTCCTATCGCGGACAACCCGCCGAGGAGCCCGTCGTTTCTGACACGCGGGTCCTTAAAGGCCTGACCGCCAGCCCCGGCATCGTCAGGGGAAAGGCCCGCGTCATCCTGCATGCCGATGACGATCAGCAGGTGCTTGCCGGCGAGATCCTGGTGGCGCCGTTCACGGACCCCGCCTGGACGCCCTACTTCATGACAGCCGCCGGCATCGTCATGGATATGGGAGGCGTCCTCTCGCACGGCAGCATCGTCGCCCGCGAGTACGGCATCCCGGCCGTGGTTAATGTCGGCCCCGCGACTCGCCTCATCCGCACGGGCCAACGCATCGAGGTTGACGCCAACCAGGCTCTGGTGCGCATCCTCGACTAAAGCATGGGCTTTTCTTTTGCATGCAAGGGTGGTATAGTCTTGGGCCATGAGTCAAGAACGTTGGATCATCACGATCGATGGACCGGCGGGCGTCGGCAAGAGCACCGTCGCGCGCATGTTGGCCCAGCGTCTTGACGCGGTCTTCCTGGATACGGGGGCAACCTACCGCGCCGTAACGCTGGCGGCCCTCCAGAAAGGCATCGATCTTTTAGACCCGCAGGCCGTCGGCCGCCTCATGGACAATACCGATTTGCAGTTTTCTCACGCCAACGGCATCATGGCCGTGATCGTGGACGGAATCGACGTCACAGCGGCGATCCGCGATCCCGCCGTCACCGAGCAGGTCAGACATATCGCCTCGGCCCCGCCGCTGCGCGCACGGCTCGTCCAATTGCAGCGGGCCTTCGCTGCCCGTTTTGACCGCGTTGTTACGGAAGGCCGCGATCAGGGCACTGTCGTGTTCCCGGATGCGCGGTTCAAGTTCTTTCTGAAGGCAGACGCCGCCGAGCGGGCACGCCGCCGGTATGACGAGCTGAAGGCTGCCGGCAAGGAGGTGGATCTTCAGGTGCTGCTCGAGCAGATCAAACGGAGAGACGAATCGGACGTGAATCGCTCGGTCGGACCGCTCAGGCCCGCCGCCGGAGCAGTGACCATTGATACGACGGATATTGACGCTGCGGCCGTGGTCGATAAAATGCTGGCGCTGATTAAGACAGCAAGCCTGAAGCGGGCCCCCAATACCCCCTTCCCGCTTCGCGGGACTGGCCCTTGCCAGGGGGAGAGTAATAAATAAACTTCTCCCCTGACAAGGGGAGGTGGCCGAAGGCCGGAGGGGTAAATACGACTGCAATGACAGATGCGTACTTCTACAATCGTCCAGACTTAAAACCGTTTCGCAGGCAACTGCGAACCGACCTTACTCCGGCGGAAGCGAAACTCTGGTCGTTCCTGAAAAACAAACAGCTTGACGGCAGGCGTTTTCGGCGTCAGCACAGTCTTGGAGATTACATTATTGATTTTTACTGCCCTTCGGAACGTTTGGCGATAGAATTGGATGGTCAGGTCCATTTGGATGGCGCATCGCCGGAGTATGATCGGCGCAGAGATTTGTTTTTGGAAGGCCGGGATATCAAGACAGTGCGCTTTATAAATGCGTGGGTGTTCAATAATCCAGAAGGCGTCTTGAATCTGATAAGAGAACAGTTTGGGTGGTATGAAAGAGAAGAAAAGCCGTGCGCAATCTGCTTTTATACCCCCTCCCCGCTTTGCGGGACTGGCCCTTGCCAGGGGGAGAGTTAATAACAAAACCGCCTCCCCTGGCGTGGTCCCCAGCAACTCCTTCCCTGACAAGGGGAGGTCGCCGAAGGCCGGAGGGGTAAAATCGGGATATGGCAGGAATGGCAAAGACAAACTTTAAGGAAGGCAGATTCCGTCGGGTGTGGCACTGCAGCGCGCGCATCCTGGTGGATTCGCTGCTGTATCTATTGTACAGGGTGCAGGTGTACGGCAAGAAGAACGTTCCGCGCCAGGGGGCACTGCTGGTATTAAGCAATCACCAGAGCTTCATCGATCCGATCGTGTGCCAGAACTGGATGCACCGGCTGCTGTGGTTTGTGCCGCGCGACTCGCTGTTCCACGGCCTCTGGGGCATGGTGCTGGATTCATTCTATACGATCCCGATCAGCCAGGAGCACTCCGACATCGCGGCGATGCGGACGATCATCGATGTCCTCAAGCGCGGCGAGGCGGTATGCCTGTACCCCGAAGGCTCGCGGACGCTCGATGGCCGGATCGACGAGTTCAAGCCGGGCTTTGGCCTGCTCGTGAGGCGCAGCGGTGCGTCGGTGCTGCCGATGGTCATCGAGGGCCTGCACGAGATCTGGCCGCGCGGCACGAAGCTGCCGCGGCTGTGGGGACGGCTGCCGATCGGCATCCTCTACGGCAAGCCGATCCCGCTGGAATATGTCAAGGAAGTCGGCGAAGAGCGGTTCGTCGCCGAATTCAACCGCACGCTTCAAGCGATGCACAACGAGCTGCGAGCCAAGATGAATCGCCCCCAGATCGATTATTCGTCGCCGGCGCCTCAATGAAAACGTCGCTGGCCGTCACTGTTTGTCAAGCATCTGCTTCACGACTTTGCGCACAGTGTCTTCGCTCACCTCGTGCGCCCATTGCCCATCGCGACACAGCGCCATTCCCAGCCGCTCCAGCAGCACAAACCGGGGCCGCCCCGCCATTGCCTTCTTATCCGTCCGCAGCAGATCGATCAATCGCGCGGACGGCAAATCCGCCGGGATCCGCGTGGGCAGCCCGAGCCCTTTCAATAGCGATTCGATCCGTTCGAGCCGGTTATCGCCAACCAGTCCCAGTTCCGTTTCAATTTGCCCCGCGGCGGCCATCCCGATCGCCACGCATTCGCCGTGCAGCAGTTCATAGCCGCTGGCAGACTCCACCGCATGGCCGATCGTGTGCCCGTAGTTGAGGATGCGGCGTTTATTCTTCTCCGTCGGGTCCTCTTCAACAACCGAGGCCTTGATCGTGCAATTCATTGACGCAAGCCGGCCGAGCACTTGCATATCGCGCTTCAGGATCGTCTCCGCATGCGTTTCAAGCCATTCAAAATACTCCGCATCGAGGATGGCAGCGTGTTTAACGGATTCGGCCAGGCCCGCCCGGTATTGCCGCTCATCCAGCGTCGTCAGCGTCCGCACATCGATATAAACGGCCGCCGGGTGCCAAAAGACGCCGTATGCGTTTTTGCTGATCAAGCTATCGACGCCGGTCTTGCCGCCGATGGCCGAATCCGCCTGCGCCACCGTCGTCGTGGGGATCTGTACCACCGGCACGCCGCGCTTGAAGATCGCCGCCGCAAAGCCGGCGATGTCGCCGACCGTCCCGCCGCCCAGCGCCAGCACAACCGTATCCCGCCCAAGCCCGGCCTTCTCCATCGTCTCGACGATTGCCGTTACGGTCCCAATGTGCTTGCTCGCTTCGCCGGCCGGCTCGATAACGAACGTGCCAACCTTTTCGCCGCCGAGCAGCGTGTGCAAATGTCCGGCGCCGGCGACCGCGGCGTCGGTGACCACAAACGCCCGCAGCTTCGGCCGCTTGCTCCGCACATCCGACAGCACCTCAGGTATAATCCCCTCTCCTATCGCAATCGGATAAGCGTCCTTTTCCACCGCCGGAACGTTTACTTGTATGGTTTGGACATTCATCAAATTCTCAGTTATCTTTTCAGTGTCATTCAGTGCATTCCGTGGTTAAGATTTAATATAGATGACCGAATGAATCGGGTACTGTTCGATCTGTTTGCGTCCGTTCAGGATCGATAGCTCGATCAAGAACGTCAGGCCCGCGATTTGGCCGCCGAGCTTTTCGATCAGCTTGCAGGCCGCTGCCATGGTCCCGCCCGTCGCCAGCAGGTCATCGACCATCAGTACCCGCGTGCCCGGCTTGATCGCGTCGGAATGCACCTCGACCGTATCCTGTCCATACTCCAGCCCGTAGCACACCGATTCGGTCTGGTACGGCAGCTTGCCTTTTTTGCGGATCGGCACAAAGCCCGCCCCCAGCGCCCTGGCCACCGCTGAACCGAAGATAAATCCCCGCGCCTCCACCGCCGCCACCACATCGATATGCCGGCCCATAAAAGGCCGCGCCAATTCATCGACTGCCTCGGCCAGCGCCGCCGCATCCGCCAGAAGCGGCGTGATATCGCGAAACAATATCCCCGGTCGCGGAAAATCCGGGATGTCGCGAATGAATTTTTTCAGGTCAGTCATGGGATTACCCCTTCATGATCGATTATCGACGGCCCGGATTATAATCCCTGCTCCGACCAGATTAAAGATAAAAAATCAGCCTGTCGCGCCGGTCCGGCGGCGGCAGGCTGTCAAGTCCGTGATCGCCCCTGGATTATTTCATGAGCAATTCATTGAGCTGCGCCAGCGCGCTGTGCTGGATCTGCCGCACGCGTTCGCGCGTCAGGCCCAGCTTCTTGCCAATCTGCTTAAGCGTGAGCGGCTCGGCGCCATCGAGCCCAAAGCGCAGCCGCAGCACCTCGGCCTCGCGCTGATCGATCTGGTCCAGCAGTTCCATCGCCCGCGCCAATTCCTCGTCCGAGCCCAGGTCCTCATCCGGCGTAAGAATATTGCCGTCCTCGATCGCCTCATCCAGCCCGCTGTTTTGCTCCGACGTTTCATATTGGAATCCGTTATCCACCACCTCCACGATCTCCTTGATCGCCCGCGCCTTGCGGATCGGCACCTTCATGGCGCCGGCCATCTCTTCGAGGCTCACGGTACGGCCGAGTTTGGACTCCAGGTCCGCGTAGATTTGCCGCCACTGGTTGATCAATTCGACCATGTAGGTTGGAATGTGGATCGGCTGCGCGTTGCTCAGGATCGCCCGCTTGATCGCCTGCTTGATCCACCATGAGGAGTACGTGCTGAAGCGCACGCCATGCTCGGGGTCGAACGTATCCACCGCCCGCATCAGGCCCAGGTTGCCCTCTTCGATCAGATCGCCCAGGGTCATGCCGCGCCCGGAAAATTTCTTGGCGATATTGACCACCAGCCGCAGGTTGCTGCGCACAAGCTGCTCGCGGGCCGCCGGATCATTATGCTCCAGCACCGCCTGAGCCAGCCGTTTTTCATCGTCCCAATTCAAATGCGGCGATTC
>JAJFTK010000035.1 GCA_021372945.1 Planctomycetaceae bacterium
TAGCCGCATTTTTGTATGCGCTGATGGAATGGGTCGACTTTTTGGAAAATTGGCTGAGCAAAATGTCAAACACTTCTGGCGTCACCGCGTTGGCCCGGCGATTTGAATTCGCAAAATGACTTTTTCAGGGACGACTAATTATCGCCATGCTGCTGTACTTCGCTTGGTTTATATTTGCTTATGTCAGTGCTTTTTATACACACCCAGATCCGCAAAACGGGATCGTCATGGTATTTGTCGGGGTTTATTCTGCGCCGGTCATGGTGCCGGCATGGATAACGGCGATCATTGTTGAATTAAGGAAAGGAAAACACAACAAAAAAAAGCACAATCACGTTCCACTTGGTGACCAGGACCAATCCTGTGAATCCTGTTAATCGTGTCAAAAGGAACCTGTTAATTTCCGTCGATGAGCAAAAACATTAAAAACTTTTGGCCCATTTAGCAGATATATCTTGACAGATGACCTTGCGGATGGCTATATTGAAACGTGAACCTTTCTAAGGATGAGCACAGGCGGAGTGAAAGTCTCCGAGATATATACGTAAGTGATTGCTCTTTAACAACTTAACTATCTTAAGTACCTTGAAAGGGTTCTGACATGAAGGTCAAAATGATCCTTCCTGCCCTTATCGAGGCCCGTTCCGATCATTCTCGTCATTATACATTCCGTCCTATTAAATATTCATTATTTCCTCCTTTAGGGCTTGCGACACTGGCAGGATACCTGGAAGCGACCGATGAGGTCGAGCTCCAGGACGAACACGTCGAAACACTCTCTTTTAACGATTCGCCGGACATTGTTGTCATTCAGGTCTATACGCCAAGCGCACTCCGCGCCTACCAGATCGCTGATCTGTACCGCGCCCGAGGTTCGCACGTCTGCCTTGGCGGCCTGCACGTGACGGCCATGCCCAATGAGGCTGCCGCTCACGCCGACAGCATTTTCCTTGGTCCCGGCGAAGACACCTGGCCAAAATTCCTCAGCGATTTCCGCCAGGGCCACCCAAAACCAATTTATCAGTCAGTTGTCCGTTGCCTGGACAACGCGCCAGTGCCGCGCCGTGATCTCTTCAAACGCGATAAGTACTTATTCCCCAATACGTTAGTGGTTTCGAGGGGCTGCCCGCACCGGTGCGAATTCTGCTACAAAGAATCCTTCTTCAAGGGCGGCAGCAGCTTCTATACCATGCCCGTGGAACGCGCCCTGCGGGACATCGAAGCCATGCCCGGCAAACATGTGTTCTTCCTTGATGACCACCTTTTTGGCAACCCGGTCTTTGCCCGCGACCTTTTCGACGGTCTTAAAGGCATGGGCAAGGTCTGGCAAGCCGCCGGCACTACCGAGTCGATCCAGAGGGCCGATCTGCTCGATAAAGCGGTTGAGGCCGGCCTGCGGGGGCTGTTTGTGGGATTTGAGACCCTCTCTGACGCCAATCTAAGCTCGATTGGCAAATTCCACAGCATCCGCCGCAATTATGAACACGCCGTCAAGATGCTTCACGACCGCGGCGTCGTCGTCAATGGAAGTTTTGTTTTTGGCCTTGAAAATGACGATTTGTCCGTATTTGATCGCACCGTCGAGTGGGCCGTTGAGTCCGGCCTGGAAACCGCCACTTTCCATATCCTCACGCCTTATCCCGGCACCCGCCTCTATGAACGGCTCAAACGCCAGGGGCGGATCCTGACCAATGACTGGAACCAGTACGACACCCGCCATGCGGTTTTCAAACCGGATCGCATGGACGCGGTCGAACTGGAGGCCGGCTATCGGCAGGCCTATAGCGATTTCTACTCGTGGAAGGGCATCGTCAAATCCGCCGCCGTCAAGCGGGATGCCCTGGCCGAACTTCGCCATATTGCGTATGCGGCAGGCTGGAAGAAGATCGACCCCGTCTGGTCGCTTCTCATCAAAGCAGGGCAGCTTCGCCATATCACTCCGATCTTCGAAGCCGTCCTGGGCGGTCTTGGACAGCAGCCCAAACTCGGGCCGCAGACCGCCAAACCCCTGCCGCCGGCGCCAGCTCTCAGACGCCGCACCGTTGCGGCCGAAGTACAAGTTTAAATTTGAATACATGCTCAACTGTTTGGTCGAAAGCAGCACCCGCACGGCCAAACAGTTTTTTTATTGTGGCACGGGCGTCTCGCCCGTGAGATTTGCGTAGGTGGGCCATGCCCCCACGCCTGCCCTGTTGCAGTACGGCAAGAAGTTCCCGCATTTCAAAGGGCAACCGCGGGGGGTTGCCCCTACCGTTGCATTCACCCTACAATCCATCCGACTGTAGGGGCAGGCTTCCACGCCTGCCCTGTTTCAATACGGCAAGAAGTTCCCGCATTGCAAAGGGCAACCGCGGAGGGTTGCCCCTACCGTTGCATTCACCCGCTGCAATCCATGCGTCTGCCTTTTTTATGTTTTGACTCTCCTTCCATGCTCATTATAATCTGATGCATTCAGAAAGGAGAACCCGTATGAACCTGGACGATGTAAAGCTTTTCATCAAACCGATCACCTGGGGCATGCTCGCCACGTCCGATGGCCGCAAAGTGGGCGTTCGTCCCATGTCCGGCCTGGCCTGGAACGGCAGCCAGCTTTGGTGCGCCACGCTGGCCTCCTCCGACAAGGTCGCGCAAGTCAAAAGAGTGCCGCAGGCGGAATATTGTTTCTGCGATGCGTCCGGCAAACACGTCCGCATCGCCGGCCCCTGCACCATCAGCACCGACAATGCCGAAAAGCTCTGGCTCTGGAACGCTGTTCCAATGCTCAAGGACTACATCCCCGACCCCGCCGCGACAAGCTACGTCGTGATCAAAATGATTCCCGACAACATCCGCATCACCAACCCCAACTTCACCTATACCCAGGTGGAACTGTAATGAATTGGATCGGTATTGTAGAAGCAACAGGACGTGGCCACAATATCACAAATCTGTTTTTCTCAATTTGGAAAATTATGCAATTACTGCTGAAGCCGAACAATCGCAGGAAGAAAGGATAAAAATGGAAACGGAAAGAAATGATAGGAATGACAGAGTTTATAGGGGCCACACAGGCGCTCATCAAAACCCTAATGGAACGTGGGTATGCGGCGCTGCACATACAGGCGCTCATCAAAATCCCAATGGAACTTGGGTATGTGGCGGCGCGCACACAGGTGCACATCAAAATCCGGATGGAACATGGGTATGTGGTGGTGCACACACAGGCGCTCATCAAAATCCCAATGGAACTTGGGTATGCGGCGTTTAGTCGGCGAAGAGATTTTTGATTGTTGTCGATAAGTCAATTCTCATAAAGTTTGATGAGGCAATGAATAGAGATAGTGAACAATACTTGCAGCGGCTGAAAGAAAACTTGCCATTAGGTAAGGACCCAACGGTGGTGATCCTACGTGGGCACCTTTTTATTGAGGAATTACTTGATCAAATCCTTGCCGTAGCTCTTAAAGATGCTTCTGCTATTAAGGATGCGCGGCTCACTTATTTCCAGAAGCTGTGTTTAGCTCAAGGTGTTCTCGGGTTTGAAAAAAATCGCTTTATGTGGAAACCTTTCAAGGATCTGAACAAATTGCGAAATGACATAAGTCACAATTTACCCGATGCAGCACTATCAAAAAAACTAGATATTGTATTGAGAACGTTTTTTGAAGATGATTTCCCTGAGATACCCAACAATATTTATTCAAAAAGCAAGGCTCTCAGAAAGGGAATAATATCTCAGTGTGCTATCCTATTTGGATTTATAAGCGCCATGAAATTGGCTTTGTCTTATAGCAGAGATAAAAATCTGGGCAGGATACGTTAGAAATATCAGATTGCCTTATTTTACTGCTGATAGAGGCAGTCGAATAGTTGGTATTCGACCAAGCTGGATGTGGAGAATATAAACTAAGAATATAGAATACTCAGTTCTGCAAATACGGCAAATGAAAAATAGTGTGAAGTTACAGGAAGCGGGAAGTGCGGCGGGCGCAAACCAGTGACCACGGAGAATCCATTCAGTCACTTTGGTGTGTATGTCTATTACTGTAATCGTTAAAAAGAAAAAAAACATGAATCCAAGTACAATTAGCAAACTCACCATAACGCCATTCAAAGGGCAAGTTGTGAGTACTCGATGCAGACAGCCGATCGACGAACGAACCCGATTTTAAAAAGCGGATAGAGTCTGATCTCTCTTAGTTTCTGGGTTGATTTTCGGGCAGGCACGGGTATAATCCTGCGCCCGAAGCAAAAACTCCGCTTTTTCTCTCAAAATAAAACTTTGACCAAATAGAAAATGGTTGAAGATTTCACCTACTCCCAGGTCGAACTCGAATAGACTACAGGAGCATTGAAGAATCTGCGGCAACGTGCTATATAGAACGCAAGCAGTCTGTCTAAACCGTTTGGACTGTAAAAGTATTGTTAAGGCTGAATAGCAAAAAGGAAAACAGATTATGGGTGAAGGCGGCAAAAGAGATAAAGGCAAAAGAGAAAACCAGAAAAAACCCAAATTGACTCCAAAGGAAAAAAGACAACAGAAAATCGAAAAGAGAAATAAATAAGCACCTGCCGGGCATGAACCTTCCGGCAGCCTGCAATTTCGGGTTGATTTTGAGTTGGGCAAAGGTATAATTCTGCGCCCGAAGCAAAAACCACGGGTTTTTATCGCGGAAACAAAGGGAACTCTCAAAGATGAATGTTTCACGGGCAAGATGCCCGTGTTACGAATAACTCACGGGCGAGACGCCCGTGCCACGTTATATAGAAAGGTCTTGAAATGGCAAATGCAGTTGTCAGTCAGTCCGGCGGGCCCACCGGCGTGATCAATGCGTCGCTGGTCGGCGTGATCCAGGAAGCCGCCAAGCACAAGGAAATCACCAACCTCTACGGCGGCCTCCATGCCGTTGCCGGCATCGTCAAGGAACAGTTCATCGATCTCAAGAAGATCTCGACCGAGGTCCTGGAGCGCGTCGCCGGCTCGCCCTCATCGGCCCTGGGCTCCAGCCGCGACAAGCCCAATGACGAATACTGCCAGCGCATCCTGAAGGTCTTCGAAAAGCATGACATCCGCTATTTCTTCTACATCGGCGGCAACGATTCGGCCAACACCTGCTACATCGTCAACAACATGGCCGAAAAGGCCGGCTACCAGTTACGGGCCTTCCACGTCCCCAAGACCGTTGACAACGACCTGCTCGTCACCGACCACTGCCCCGGTTTCGGCACCGCCGGCAAATTCGTGGCCTGCGCCCTCATGGGCGACGACCTGGACAACCACGCCCTGCCCGGCGTCAAAATCGACGTCATCATGGGCCGCCACGCCGGCTTTCTCACCGGCGCCTCCATGCTTGGCCAGCAGCGTGACGATGACGGCCCGCACCTGGTTTACCTGCCCGAACGTCCCATCTCGATGGACAAGTTCCTGGCCGACGTTGAAAAGGTCTATAAGAAGCTTGGCCGCTGCGTCATCGCCGCAAGCGAAGGTATCTGCGACCATGACCACGTGACCTGGGCCGAGAAGCTTGCCGAGCACGCCGAGCGCGACTCGCACGGCAACGTCCAGCTTTCCGGCACCGGCGCCCTGGCTGACTTCCTGGCCGGTCAGATCAGGGGCAAGCTCAAGATCAAGCGCGTTCGCGCCGATACCTTCGGCTACCTGCAGCGGAGCTTCGCCGGACTGCAATCCGAAACCGACGTCAAAGAGGCCCGCGAGTGCGGCAGGAAGGCCGTCGAGTTTGCGATGAAGGAAGACAATGGCTCGGTCGCCATGAAGCGCACCGGCAACGGCGCCAAATATGGCGTCGAGTACTTCCGCACCGACCTGGGTTCAGTCGCCGAAAAGACCAAGTCCGTCCCGGATGCCTACATCAACTCCGAAGCCAACGGAATGACGCCCGCCTTCGCGGAATACGCCAAGCCGCTTGTGGGCAATCTGCCGCAAACGGAGTTCTTGGGCAGGTATCCTACGATTTGACTACGTTAGAGATTTTCTGACAGGATTGACCAATTTTTGACAGGATCAACAGGATTTACGGGATAAGAAAATTTTCTTAAATCTTGTTAATCCTGTAAATCCTGTCTAAATAGTCGTCCCTGAAAAAGTCATTTTGCGAATTCAAATCGCCGGGCCAACGCGGTGACGCCAGAAGTGTTTGACATTTTGCTCAGCCAATTTTCCAAAAAGTCGACCCATTCCGTCAGCGCATACAAAAATGGTACTCCGCAGACTATGATGATGTAGGGGTTTGCAAAATATAGCTCAAGTCCTTATAAGCTATTGATTTAGGCGAATCAAACTTATAGAGGTGCTTGAGCTGTGAATGTATTGGGTCTTGAGGCGTTATTTTC
>JAJFTK010000038.1 GCA_021372945.1 Planctomycetaceae bacterium
CAGCACGGGCAAACTGGAAGTAATGAACCGCAAAATCGGAATGCTACAACGCCAAGCCTGCGGATACAGAGATGACGAATACCTAAAACTTCGGATCCTCCACCTCCACCATGCCACCTACGCATTAACCGGATGAACCGAATCATTCTCCCTTAGCCAGCACGGCCCAATCCAGCCTTTGAGCGCGGCTGTCGCTGATGCCCGCAAGCACATATTTCACCTGGCCAAAGGCGATTCGCTTATCGCACCGCAGCCGCACCGTTTTATCCGCGCGTTGATCGAGCCCATCGTTAACCGCTGACGTGATCAGCGCGGCCAGGTCCCGTTTATCGACTTGCTTGAGCTTGACGTTGTCCACCGAACAGGTGACGTGCCGCAATTCATCCGTCAGCACGGTGATCGTAAGCGGAGTTTCATCGGCATTCGGCGATCGGGCAGTCTGAATCTGATCCGGCACTTCGATCGGGGTCTGTTCCTCGGCCATAAACCGGCAAACGAGCATAAAGAAGATGATGAGAAGAAACACCACGTCGATGATCGGCGTGAGGTCAAAGAATTGGGCATCGAACGACTTTTTTTCCGGCTTGAGCAGCATGGTCCAAAGCAATTTCCAACGCCTATTGATTCGCCGGGCGCTTCAGCATGGGTCGCTGCAGAAGAACCGGCATCTTCCGCTGTTTGCGCCTTATAAAGGTCCCCTGCCGCACCAGCTTGGCCGCAGGCACATCCGCCTCGGTCTTTGGCTCCGGCGAAGAAGGGGCTGCGGCCGGCCCGCCCACTTTGAAACTCGTTTCAAACAAACGCGCCAGCAGGGCCTCCGTTTCCGCTGCCGCCTGGCCGACAAGAGATTCGATCCGCGACTGGAGCATCCCATAAATAAACTGCGCCGGGATGGCCACCAGCAGCCCCCAGAACGTCGTCACCAACGCCACGGAGATCGAGTTGGCCAGCATTTCATAGCGCGGCCCTTCCGCGTTCTTCCCAAGCAGGTTAAACGCGCAGATCATTCCGTAAACCGTTCCGAACAGCCCAACCATCGGCGCCACCGTCCCCACCAATTGAAGCAATTGGGCCCTGCGCGAAAGCGACAAGCAGTTCTCATGCAGGCATTCTGCCGCGCGCTGCCGCATTCTTTCGAACGATTCCGTCTGCGGATGCGCTGTTTCCAGCGCCGCCGCCGTCGCCTTGCTGACCAGGTCAGTTCGACCGGCCAGCTTGCCCGCCAGCGAGCCTGTCCCATGCCGCACGGCCAGTGTGGCGATCTCGCTGGCCGAGCCGCTCGGCAGCAAACGCTTGCGCCGGGTAGCCCCCGACAAGTCGATCGCCAGGTACACCATCACGATCGACATCGGCAGCAGGATAAACCATACGATCGCTCCGCCCGAAACAAAAAACTGCCGGTAAAACGTTTCGGCGGTGCTTTGGATATCCGCCTGCCCGATCACATTGTGTAGGATGCTGACCATAAAAAAACGCTGCCCTTTGCTAATGGATCTCTACGTACCCGCCGCCGGTATTCTGCGCCATGGACAGCAGCATCGCGCGATCCTTTGCCGCCGGGCCAAACCCGATGGTATGAATGATCGAGCCCGGGACAAAAGCCTGCCGCAGCGCCTCGATCCTGGAGATCAGTTCGTCGGACGAAAACTCTTTAAGGTCAAAGCCGTCCGTCAGAAAATAAATGACCTCCGGCCCTCGCCCATCGGCGCCTTTCAGACGCAATGCCAGTTCGAGCGCGTTGGCCGCGTCTGTTGAGCCCTTCGGCTTGACCTGCGCGATCAGCTGCAGCGCCTCGGCCTTGGAATCGACGCCGGCCGGCTGAAGCTGTCCCTGCCCGCTCATCATGACAGTGCGGCCGTCCATGAAAAACAAAATGCAAAATGCCTGCTCAGCGCTTAAGTTCAGGATCGATCGCTTAAGCTGCTCCTTCACCAGGTACATCTGCCCATACATGCTTCCGGAACAATCAACAACGTACGCGATCTGCTGCACAACGCTCTTCTGCCCGAACAATTCCACTTCCGCCGCGCCGCTGGACGAAATGTCTGCACTTTCAACTTCACTGCCGGAAATCTCCGGCTGGGTCGGTTCCGGCGAAATGGGAGTCTCCGGTTCCGCGTTGACCTTGGCAACCACAGGGGGCTGCTCAGCCGCCGGCTCTGCTTTGGGTCGTGCGATCGGAACGATCGGGGCGACACGGGGCACCGGCTTAGGCTCAGCCGCCGCACGCGCAATCGCGCGCAGGCTCAGCGCCGGAGGCTGGTCCGACGGCTGCGGCGGCCCACTGAACCGGACCCCGGTAAAAACCGCCAGCACCGTGGTGTGCAGCGCCACAGACGCGGCAAGCGCCCAGTACTGCACGGACCCCCAACAGACTTTGCGTCCCATCCTCACTAAACTGAATACTCCGTCCAAAAACCGGATTAACGATCGGCTCCCGGGCCGATCCCTCAATTTTGCACGTTGACGACTGCTCTAGTCTTTCACCAGCACTTCCGACACCGTCTCGAACATGCGGTCATATACTTCGATCACATCGCCATTGTAAAGACGGATGCAGCCTCGCGAAGAACGTGTCCCGATCGTCTGCGGATCCTTGGTACCGTGAATCGCAAATCCGGTCCTGCCCTGCGCCTGTCCTTCAAGTCCATCCAGCGCGATCCATCGCGAACCCAGCGGGTAATCCGGGCTGTTGCCCACGTACGTCTTGCCGGTATCCGGGTCCGTCCAGGTCGGCTTAACCATCTTGCCGCCTTTGGCGGCGCGCCATCGTCCGTTGGGCGTTTCATTTTCGACCTTGCCCAGCCCCACGCTGTACGTTTTCACGTATGTTCTCTGAAGATAAAGATCCATCGTGAAGCTGCCCTTGTAAACGACGGCATTGAACGGGCCTTCCACGAGTTTGAGCCGTTGCCCCGCCTGCAAAAGTTCCGCTTTTTGAATGCCGTTGATGTCCATCAGCAGTTCATAAGGCACTTTGCAGCGTTTGGCGATCAGCGCCAGCTTGTCGCCCGGCTGCACCACGTAATAACTGCACAGTGTATCGTCGGTCATGACTTCTTTACTCATCAGCCAGGTCTCGGCCAGCTTTGCCAGATGGGCCTTTACGGCCGTTCGCACCTGCGGCGTCATCGGTTCGTCCAGTACGCTGTTGAGCAGGTCCCGCGAGGCCACGATCTTGCCCTGGTCGCGAAGCTGCATCGATCGCTCGATCGCCGCCCGCACGTCGGTGGCCATTGTTCCGGCGGCGGTATTGACTGCTTCTTTGACGGCGTCCCGTGCCGGGTTTGCCGTACTTTGATCTATCACCGCGTTCGCCGCTGCGCCGGCACTGGCATCACGGGCTATTGCCGCGGACGATACAGCCGATGGCATCGAGGAAGCAGTTTTGGACGCCGGCTCGGTCACCAGTTGCCCGGGCACAAGACTGCCGCCATTCTGAGGATTCTGCGCGATCACCTCGGCGGCGGTCGGGTCGGGCGTGGAAGTGATCCGCGGTTTCGGAGCGCCCGGCCGCGTTGAGGGCTGATTCGGCAGAACATCATTGACCGCCACGTTCTGCTCTTCGACAGACGCCGGCGGCTGGGGCCGGTTATACGTTTTGATCAGGATGACACCGCCGACGATCAGGACCAGCAGTAAAAGAACGATCTGGTAGAAGCTGCGGCTGGCAGCCTGCTTGCGAGTGGGGTAAGGTTTATATTCTCTTGTCGCCACGATATACCTCCATGTCATTAAACATCCGTTTTAAAAACGCACAACAAATCACGAACACAGGATCACACCCGTCTCCGTGACCACGGCGTCCACCGGGACATCGTTGTCGTTATGGCAGACCGAATCGCACACTTGTTCGCTGAACGCCACGCCCCATTTGGCGGCCTTGATCTTATTGGCCGAAAAGAACGAGTCATAATAGTGGCCGCCGCGGCCAAGCCGATTGCCCTGCCGGTCGAATCCAAGACCGGGAGTCACAACCAGGTCGATCTCCTCGAACGGGACCGGCACACCGCTGATCGGATTTCGCAATCCCATTCGATCGATCTTCAGGCCCGACTCCAGCGATTTTATTTCCACCGGGATCATGTGGCGCTGTTCCCACGACATCTTTGGAACCGCCACGGTCTTGCCATGCTGCCAGGCGCAAAGGATCAGCGACGTCGTATCCACCTCGTGGGCCATCGAAAGGAACATCATCACCACAGCGGCGTTCTGGTAGGCCGGGGAATTAACGATGTGTTCGCAGATCTTCTTGCTTTTCTCAGCGATCTCGTCGCGGCTCAATTGCGCCAAACGCTGTTTTAATTCATGCCGCAGTGTGACTTTATCCATCCCTAAATACCCGTCTTGAATTCCCTAAGATCGCAACGCCGCAAACCCGCATGCGGCCAATATCCCGGCCGCACATTCTTATAGCTGCTCTTGTACAAGATTTTTCAGCTTTTGTAAATATTCCGCAATGATTTTTTCTCTACCGATATTCTTTGGTTGATAATAGGGCTTATCCAGCGGCTGACCCAGGTAATCTTGCGGAATATAGCCCGTTGGAGAATTATGCGGATATTTGTATTCGATGCCATGGCCGAGCTTTTTGGCCCCGGCGTAGTGCGCATCACGCAAATGCGCCGGGACAGGGATAGTCCTGCCGCCCTGCACATCCGCCGATGCCTTCCAGATCGCGTTGGCGCAGGCGTTTGACTTAGGAGCGCAGGCAATATAAATGGCTGCTTGTGCCAGCGGTAGTTGTGCCTCCGGAAAACCCACAAATTCCGCGATCTGCATCGCTGATGCCGCCAGAATCGTCGCGGTCGGGTCGGCGTTGCCAACGTCCTCTGCCGCGCAGACGCAGATCCGCCGTGCGATGAAACGCAGGTCCTCGCCGCCGGCGATCATTCGAGCCAGCCAATAGACCGTCGCGTCCGGGTCCGAGCCGCGCATCGATTTTTGCAGTGCGCTGGCCAGGTCGTAATGCGTGTCGCCCGTGCCGTCATATTGGATCGCCTTGCGCTGGACGGATTCGCGGGCGATCTCCTGCGTGAGCTTGATCTTCTGTGTCTTGCTGCCGCGGGCCTGCGACATAGAGGCCACTTCCAACGCTGTCAGGGCCTTTCTCGCATCGCCATCGGAGATAACCGCCAAGAACTCCAACGCATCTTCGTCGGCCTCGATCGGAAGATTGCCCAGCCCTCTCTTCTTGTCCGCCAACGCACGTTTTAATAAACCGAGAATGTCTTCTTTGCTGAGGGCCTCAAACGAAAAAACGGTGCTGCGGCTGATAAGCGGCGAATTCACACTGAAATATGGGTTCTCGGTCGTCGCACCGATCAGGGTGATGATGGCGTTCTCCACGTCGTCCAGCAGCACGTCCTGCTGGGCGCGGTTGAAGCGGTGGATTTCATCGATGAACAGCAGCGTCTTTCGGCCGCCGGTAAGCAGGCGGTCCTTCGCTTCGGCGATGATCTCGCGGACGTCCTTGACCGAGGCTGCCGGAGCGCTGAGATAGTGGAACTTGGCATTGATGCAATTGGCGACGATCCGCGCCAGCGTCGTTTTGCCCACGCCGGGCGGTCCCCAGAAGATGAGGCTGGTGATATTGCCCGCCTCCAGCATCCGCCGCAGCAGCTTGCCCTCCCCGGCGAAATGCTCCTGGCCGGCGAATTCGTCCAGCGTTTCCGGCCGCATCCGCACCGCCAAAGGCGCATGCGCGGCAAGCTGCTCTTTCTCTCTTCCACTGAACAAATTCTCTTCCGCCTTGGCCATGCATTCAATTATAGGCCAAACCCGCCCCGAAAGCTACAATTACATCGCCGCAAGGACCCCAAAAGGACGCCCACTTTGACAAGGATGCCGGTTCCTGCAAAAAACCGTCTGCGCCGCAGAAGGAGGACCAGGTTGAGGATGCCTGGCAGGGCTGCGTCCACAGGCGGCAGCATAAGACGGATTCAGTTTGCTATTTGTCGTTTCCTGATCATCAATCCGCCGAAAGCAAAGAACAGCATTGTTGCCGGTTCGGGGATGAAGTTGATGTTGTCAATCGTGGGACTGTAGCCCTGCACGTTAATAAGCTGGATGCTGAACGGCGTGCTGTCGAGCCAATGGCCGGTCAGCAACCTTGTGCCGGTGTCGTAAGAATGATCCAAGCATTCAATCGTAATATGCGGATTCCAAATCGTCGGTGCTGGTGGGTCGCCTGCATTTATCCAAGCGTTTTGAGTGCTGCGAAGTTCCTGAATCAGGCCGCCGGAAAGGAAGGCGGTGGCATCGTTGCCAATCCCTATAAAACGCACTTGACCGCCGGACATATCTAAATGGCTGTTCCACCCTGCAGTAAGTTCCCAAATACCGCCAAAACCTTCTTCAAGTTGCGATGTGCCCAGAATTGTGGCGGAGCTTTGCCCCTCTAAACCCAGAAGGTTCATTCCGCCCTGCTGGTCAATTAACATGCTCTCTTGCTGAAAAAGTGTCTTACTGTCACTGTAAGTGGTAACTTCATAGGTGTACGCACCAAAACCCGTTGCGGAAAACAAACAAGCCAACATGATGTAACAAATTGTCTTTTTCATCGTTTCTTTCCTTCCTTTAATTGAGTAGTTTTATAGTTCATCGTTCGCATTTTCAGCCTGTAATTCCGTCAAGTTTTGATACACCGAGTCCATGAACGCTTGCCAGTCCTCAGCACTGATTTCTTGCTGAATATCCGGTTCTTCAAGCCAGATTTGCTCTAAGAATGTAATAGCGTCCTGCAATTGAAGAATCTGTTCCTCAACCGTAGGCTCGGACTGAATCATTTCTGGTTCGGAAATCGTCTGCAATGCTTCTGTTTCCATCAATCCGGCATCAAGGCTCTGCATTTGGTTTTCGCCGCCCATCATCATTTGCTGTTCCTGTTCCATCAATTCCAGCAAATCCAATCGCCAACATGCAACCCAACACCAATCTTCACAGAACGTTATGAAGTCTGCTAAATCGACTGTCGTGTCATCATTAAAATCGCAAATCGGATTCCAGTTAGCCTTTGCTGTTTCGCTGATATAACCGGGTGCGTTCGGGTCGCTGACATAGCCCGGATTATTTGGGTCACACAACGGCGAGTTCGGGTCCCAACTCATAAAAGCACGTGAGAAAATCGAAAACTCATCAAGATTGATTACGCCGTCATACGTCCAGTCTCGAATATTGAACGTGTCCCAGCAATCGACCTCATCGGCCCCAATATCTACAATGTCATAGCTGTCGTCGGCAATCCGAGGCTCTCCATCCATGTCCAACTCGCCCACACCCACGCCGGTATTGCTGCCCCCATTCCGGCAATAGGATTCGTACTTGATATGATAGAAGCCATGCGGCTCAGCATCATAAACAAAGTCCGGTTCGCATTTGATATTGCCTCTGCCGTCAGGCGATGAACTCTGACTGTTGGGGTCATAGATACAGCAGTTGTAGGTTATGCTGATACCAGCCAGTTGAGGACTTCCTTGTTCTTGCGTATTGTTGTAGTATAGAATATTGTTCCGAACACTCGGTACATTGCTTCCGACAAACCTGATTCCTTCATTGAAGTTATGTACAATCGTATTGTTGCGAATCGTCGGGCCGGTATAGGGACTCACGAGATTGATTCCATAGTAGGTAGTGCCTGACCCGTTCTGATAGATTAGTGAATTTAATACGGTTGAAGTTGAGGACTCCGTATAGACACCATCTCGCTGATTAGCAAAAATTTTACAGGACACGACCTGCAACAGTTTGCCGCTGCCGGTTTGATAAATTCCTTGCGTCCCGTTATGAAAAATTTCGCACGAACGAACATTAAGATTGGCACTTTCACTGCGAATGCCTCTTGCAAGGTTATCCCTGACGACTACATTGATAATCTCTGCGTTGGCATTTAGAATATAAATTCCGCGACTTTCAGCCGCCGAAGAGCTTCCCGTAACGGTTACGCCGTCCAGCAAACAACCATTTCCTAATTTAACGACGGTCTGATTTATTCCTGAACCAGAAAGAACGGTTCTATACTGTTTCCAATCTCGTTCATTCGGGTCGGCAGCTCCGTAGCCCGCGTAACCTCCGCGAACAACGATTCCAGCGCCAACATCGAAAAAGTCGGAATAGTCGCCGCCGGGAATATACGTACCATCAGCGACCCAAATTTCGGTGGTGCAGCCTAATTTCGCTCTTACAAGTGCGCTATTCAAATCCAGATAAGCGGTTTGCCATGAAGTTCCGGTGTGCGGCGATGGTGCGTTCCAGTCCACATAAATTATATCACCGCCGAAACATCCGATGCGGGTCGTTTCAAACGTATCAGCATACGCTTGGTCACTTTCGGCAGATACCTTGTTGTACAGTACGCCTTTAGGTTCGGCTAAATTATTGACCTGCACTGTCAGACTGAAATAATAATTCGGGTCGCCCGGCACATTGGGGTCATATCCCGAAACATTGCCGATTTCCCATACGTATTTGTGTTCCGGCTTCGGCAGATAAACGCCCGTGTCGGGGCTGGCACTTATAAAGTCAACACCCTGCGGCAATGTATCCGTAATCACTACATTGGATTCGTCCGATGGCCCCGGTCTGAATACAATGGAATAATGATAAACATTGCCGGGCAGGACATAGCCGTTCGGGTCAGCTACATCATCTATTTTTGCGATGTACATATCATGCGGCGGTTTATACGACGGCCCGACCGCAATACCAGCAGGGCCATTATTGGAACCCCCAAAATCCGAATCATTTTTAATATCTATCTGCACTAATGAGTCGGGATTGCTGTCAGTCCAGTTCGTAGGGTCATAGACTTCAACAGCCCCTGACCGACCCTGATAGTATCGGTAACTTGTCAGATACAGAACGCCGGTTTCTTCATCCACAGAAATATCCATGATGGATGTTCCCATGTTTTTCTCGACGTAATCGTTTGGGTCGTTTATGGATGCTCGCATCAAAAATGAATTGCCGCTGCCGCCATTGAAGTTACCCCCGTAAATGTAGCCACGAGTCGTGTCAAGTCCGATACCGATAACACTTTGCTCGAAAGTAATTGTACCCTCATGTTCCCATGTTGCTAAATTATAATACTGAACATTTTGAGTATTGTCAGAAACATAGATTCGTCCCACCGGCAAAATGTCCATAAGCATACTGCCTTCAGGGTCAATGGCAATATCAAAAGCACCATAAGAAGTGGTTACGACTTCCGGCAAAGTACGATGCATTGTTGTTTCCGACAAAGGAATCGGAGTCAGCGTGTTGTCAGCTTCATCATAATCAAATGCGTATAAATGGTTTGTACCACGTGCAATCACATATAATCGGGACATTGACTCGTCCACTGCCATACCGCCCAAGCCGTTGCCTTCGCTGATGCTGGTTTCATAATCATCTTTTTCCGGGTCACGGTTCAAATTCTTAATACTTGCCCATGAAATAGTTCCGACGCCTTCATAAGTTACGAATACTCGGTCTTTTTCCGGCCATAAACAAAGTCCCGTAGCATCTTCCATTGGGTTGGGAATAGTAGCTTGATATGCAATAGTACTCTCTCCTGTACCATTGGGGTCTATCAGATAAGCCTTGATTTTGCCATTGGCATGACCTGCCACTGCAAACACGGATTTAGCATGACTAATAGATGGAGTGAAAAAAGCAAGTGAGACGACGACCGCCCAGAGATTAAAAGTTTTCTTCTCAATCACGACCTATCCCCTTTCAATAATCCCCCATTCCCTGATTGAAGCCCTTTTTAATGAGCCGACCCCATAAAAAAGGAGCACTACCTACACACATGCTCACCGTAGGGCAGCCACCCCGCAAAGAACATGCTTCGGCAGCGCCCCGACTTGGGGCACCGACCTTCGCATCTCTTTGCATAAATTTGGCTGTTTTACGGTGAGATGCCAAAGTCCAGTGGACTTTCAATATTCAGTTTTCAATTAATAATGATATACAATCGCTTGTTATCGGTCAATGAAAATTTCCAATAATGTCGCAATCCGGCCGAAAAATTCACTTTTCGCTCATGTGCTTTAAGGAATTCACCCTGAACGGACGCCTCCGGTTGCGAATAGATACTGTTAACGATTTTTGGAAAGGAAAAGCTCATGTGCCAGACATGCGGATGTTCTCCCTGTAAGAAGTGCGGCATGCCCATCGAAAATGGCGTTTGCTCCGGCTGCCAGAAACCCTCTAAGCAATGCACCTGCAAACCGAAGAAGGAATCAGCTGCGAAATCATGATTCTGGCATCCATGCCTGTAAAATCCGGACCGCATCAGCCGAACTAACCCGGCGTCGAGGCTAATTGCTGCCTCGGTACCAGCGTTTAGAACGTGCTAGGTTTTTCACCGAGAAAGGATGGCTGCGACTTGGATTTGGATTATGTTCCTGATGATTCTGAGCAGGCGATTGCTGGCCTGTCAAAATCGCCTTGCGGCAACCGCAACGCCTCAAATGATGCGATAACACATTCAAAGGAGCAAGCTATGTCAAGTGATAAGCGCAATAGAGAGTTCTGGACGCTCTTGGGGGCCGTCTTTGCGTATTCTTCCATATTGATGGCTGCTGATGAGCAAAAACCCCAACCGATGATGAGCCCCATGATGGCGCGAATGCAGCAGATGATGGAACCGCCCACGCCGACGATTCCGCTGATAGGAGACGACGCGCCGACATTTACGGCACAAACGACCCAGGGGCCAATCACGTTCCCAGATGACTATAAGGGTAAATGGGTGATTCTTTTTAGCCATCCGGCTGATTTTACGCCCGTCTGTACTACCGAATTCATGACGTTTGCAGCCATGATGCCGCAATTTAATGCGCTTAATTGCCAACTGATCGGCCTTTCCATAGACAGCAACTACAGCCATATTGCCTGGCTTCGTACGATCCAGGAAAAGATCAAATACAAAGACATGGAGCATATCGAGGTCACGTTCCCCCTGATCGCGGACATCAGAATGGATGTGGCGAAAAAATTCGGGATGATCCACCCCAATGCCAGCAACACTCAAGCGGTCAGGACGGTATTCTTTATTGACCCGAAGGCGAAGATCAGGGCCATTATTTATTACCCGCTTTCTAACGGAAGGAATTTCGACGAAATCAAGCGTCTGCTGATCGCGATGCAGACATCCGATGCGTTCGAGTGTGCCACGCCGGCGGATTGGCAGCCGGGCGATGATGTCATCATCCCGCCTCCCGGTTCCTGCGGCGTCGCCAAAAAGCGGGTCGAAGAAGCAGGCGTGGACTACTATTGTTTAGATTGGTTCTTGTGTTTCAGGAAACTTCCCAAAGAACAGTTGACCCTGCCCTGATGCTCCAATAGGAAACGTTGTCGTTCGCATTTTGGTCAAACGGCAGAGCCTGTGTTTTAGGGAATGCCCACTGGCCGGCATTCATAACCGACAGGATAGACTATTCCTCTTTGGGCTTGGCAACGTTGCCTTGCGCCATCGCCTGCTTGCGCGAGGCGAATTGACCGCACCAGTTATCCTTGTAGACCTTGGGCCAGTGGATATCGTACTTGATCTGCCCGACCGAATCGACTTTCGGCACAAAAGATGCCGAATTGGGATGCGGCGCATACCGCCTGCATTCGCCGTGTTCTTCGGCAACACTTTCATAATAGGCGCAGTTTCCGCACATCATTCCCTGCATCGGTGCTGTCATGACCTACCCTTTCATTCCTTACCATTCTCCGGTTGTTTGCATATCCCCGCTGACCTTAATATTTTCGATACCGTATGATCGAGATCAGCAGCCAGATCCCCATAAACGCCGCCGCCAAATACCCGATGATCCCCAGCGTTTGAAAGCTCACCAGCCCCAGCACGGTCCCCTCCTGCGGGACCAGGAAACTGGACGCCATCAACAGTGCCGCGATAATCACCGAAAATGAAACGCGGTTGGAACTGACGTCCAGTGTCTCCTCCAGTTCCTCCAGGTGCTCGTGATGAATATGCAGCTTGAAGCGGCCGCGCCTGAATTTGCCCAGGATGGACAGGACGTCATCCGGCAGCCGGGCCGCCAATTCCTGCGTGCTCCGTGCCGCCGTGCGAAATTGCCGCAGCACCGCCTTGGGCCGGATCTGCTCAAACGTGAACCTGCGGGCGTAAGGCTTGAGATGCTCGATGATCTGAAATTCCGGGTCCATCTCCGTCGCGAACGCCTCGATCGTCATCAGGCTCTTGAGCATCAGCGTAAAATCGCGAGGCGGCTCGATCTTATTGTGGCGCATCACGTCAAAGGCCCGCCGGATCGCCTCCCCCAGCGGAATATCCTTCAGCGGCATGTTCTCATATGTCTCCAGGATATCCTCAAGGTCGCGCGTCAGCTCGGTCAGGTCCGTGTCCTCATCCACAACCTGCGCCTGTTCCAGCCCGTGCACCATCTTGGCCGCGTCGTTATCTACGATCGCCAGGACCATCTGCTCCAGCAGCAGGCGATCCTGTTTGGTCAGCCGGCCGACCTGCCCAAAATCCAGCGGCGCCAGCACGTTGTCTTTCAGGATCAGAAAATTGCCCGGATGCGGATCCGCGTGGAAAAACCCAAACTCAAAAACCTGCTGGAGCACAAAATCCGCCCCGCGCGACGCGATCACTTTCGGATCGGTTCCGCTCTCGTCACCGGCCGCTTTCGGCGCAGTCCCCGGAGCCAGCGCCCCGCACACGCTGGCCTTGCGTTTATTTTCGGCAAACCGCTCGCGAGACACCATGGCCGGCTTGATGCCGTCAATATACTCCATGGTCAGCACGCCGCCTGAACAGTACCGCTCGAAAACGCGCGGCACGTGAATCGTCGGGTCGCCTTCGAAATTGCGGATGAAACGCTGCTGATTGCGCCGTTCGTTATTGAAATCGACTTCCTTGTTGACAGCATCAGCGAACTCCCTTACCATCCGCACCGGGTCAAATGTCTCCGGCAGCTTCATACGCGACTTGAACAGCGCCGCCACATCCTGCAGGATCTCCAGTTCGGTCTCCAGCGTCTTGATGATCCCGGGTCGGCGGATCTTGGCTACCACGTCCTGTCCTTCGCGCGTTTTCGCCCGGTGCACCTGGGCAATGCTGGCCGCCGCGATGGGCGTTGGGACGAATTCGGCGAACACCTCTTCCGGATAGGCCCCAAGTTCCCGCTTGACTGTCGCGCGAATGGTTTCATAAGGCTCCGGCGCCACGTTGTCCTGAAGATGCTCCAGTTCGCGGATATATTCCTCGGGGATCAAATCAGGACGTGTGCTCAAGAGCTGGCCCAGCTTAATAAACGTCGGCCCCAGCTCTTCGGCGGCCATCCGCATACGCTGCGGCAGAGACACCTCCAGCAGCCGCTGATGGTCAAGCCCCGGCAGCCCGCGACCTCCAAAGCCAATATGAAACCGCCGGGCAAACAGCCCGGCAGCCTCTTCAAATCCATACTTGATCAGCACACCCATGATGTGCCGATAACGCCGCAGATGCTTGACCGTGCGCCGAAAACCGAAAAAAAACCGCCGCAAATCCGTTTACTCCATCTTCTTGGTCAGATTTATCGCCGAAACCTGCAGGCTGATTTGATCGAGCTTCTCCGACAGGCAGATAACATCCTCCTTAGTCGCCAGATTCGTCTGGTCGATCGCCTTTTTCACCTGCTCCGCAATCATTTTCTCCATATCCCGGCGGGCCTTGTCTGCCTGGTCCAGCAGGTCGCGTACAAACCCCGACCGCTGATCCCGCGTGGCACGGCCCTTTTCAACGTATTCATCAAAGATCTGCTCGGCACGTTCCTTCGTCATCGTCATCGCGCCCAATCCGGCAAGCATGAGTTTATCCAGAGTTTCGAACATGAACGTTTTCTCCTAATTGATTGTGTGAAGTGGTTTGTTTTTAGCTCCTTTAAGCTTCATATCCCTATTATACCATCTGCCATCGACTTTGCAAACCTATAAAGAAACCCCAATAGGCGATCGCTTTGGCAGTCTTGAAGCAGGCATCGGCCCAATCAGGTCCAACGATATCCACAAAACCCTAAAATCAACCTGCCACTTCTTAAATCTATTCTTGACATTTTCCTATACACGCTTCATACTGTTTAACGAAGGCTAAAAAACGAGCTTTAAGGATGAAAAACGTCTTACAAGAAGAGGTGTTCTATGGTGGAACAAATCGGACAAGCAGCCGGTCAAATTTGGCAAATGCTCTCCAAGGCCAAGGAACCGGTCAATATTACTGACGTCCCCAAGAAAACAAAACTGACATCGCAAATCGCCTATCAGGGAATGGGCTGGCTCGCTCGAGAAGGCAAGCTGCAGTATGAGCAAAAAGGCCGTTCCATTTACGTGTGCCTGACAGGCGCCGAGTGTACCTGCGACTAGCGACGCAGCACCGATCTTTATCCTGCATTACATTGGGAACAGAAAAACCTCTTTGACGTAGAGCTTTTCTGTTGACTTTTGCTGCGCCAAAAGATACTTTGCCGGGCTTGTTTTTTGGCGCAAGAACTTTCTTCCCCCTTTAAATGTAATGTAAGGATTATTGATGTCAGGAACTCAGCATATACGTAACGTGGCGATCATTGCACACGTTGACCATGGCAAGACCACGCTGGTGGACCAGTTGCTCTACCAGTCGGGCATGTTTCGCAATGCCGAACTGGACAAGCTCGCCGGGACGGTGGCCAGCGGCGAGCACGGCCTCATCATGGATTCCAACCCGCTCGAACGCGAACGCGGCATTACGATCCTCAGCAAGAACTGCGCGATCCAATACACCGCGCCGGATGGCCAGGAGTACAAGATCAACATCATCGATACGCCCGGCCACGCCGATTTTGGAGGCGAGGTCGAACGCGTCTTGAAAATGGCCGACGGCGTTCTGCTGCTGGTGGATGCCTTCGAAGGACCTATGCCGCAGACGCGCTTTGTGCTGACTAAGGCTCTGCAGCACAGGCTCAAGCCTATCGTGGTCGTCAACAAGGTCGATCGCTCGGACTCGCGCCCCGAAGATGTCGTCAACGAGGTCTTCGATCTTTTCGTGTCGCTCAACGCCAGCGATGATGCGCTGGATTTCCCCATCATCTATGCCTCGGCCCGTAACGGCTGGGCCACCACCAGCCTGGATAAGCCCAGCCAGAACATGCATGCCGTTTATGACGCCATCATCAACATCGTACCGGCGCCCAAGGACGATCCCGAGCAGCCGCTGCAGATGCTGGTCACCTCACTGGAGTATTCCGATTACGTCGGTAAGATCGCCATCGGGCGCGTCTTCGCGGGCACCGTGAAGCAGGCCCAGCCGGTCACACTGATCGATACGAAGGGCAATCACACCCAGCAGAAGATCCTGCAGCTTTACACCTTTGACGGTCTGACCAAGAAAAATGTGGACGAAGTAACTGCCGGCGACATCTGCGCCATCGCCGGGCTGGACACGGTCGATATTGGAAACACGATCGCCTGTCCCGATGAGCCCAGCGCCCTGCCCGTAATCGCCGTCGATGAACCGACCATGCACATGAGCTTTCGCGTCAACGATGGCCCCTTCGCCGGCAGGGAAGGCCGATACGTCACCGGACGCCAGGTCAGGGATCGCCTGCAGAAGGAATTGCAGACCAATGTCGCTCTGCGGGTGGATATGGGTCAAAGCGCCGACGAATTCAAGGTCAGCGGCCGAGGCCTGATGCACCTGGGCATCTTGCTGGAAAATATGCGGCGCGAAGGCTATGAGCTTTGCGTCGGCAAGCCCTGTGTCATTGTTCACACCATCAACGGCCATCGCCACGAACCCATCGAGCGGCTCGTGATCGATACGCCGGTGGACTGCCAGAGCGCCGTGATAAGCCTGCTGGGCGACCGCCGCAGCGAACTGGTCAGCATGGAGGCCAAATCCGGCGCCGACGACTACGTGCACATGGAATTCATGGTCCCCTCGCGCGGGCTCTTCGGCCTGCATGCCCGCATCCTGACGGCTACGCAGGGCCGCGCCGTCATGCATCACACGTTTGAACGCTATGAGCCGATGCGCGGCTCCATCCCGCAGCGGCAGGCGGGCGTTCTCATCGCCACCGAGACCGGCCAGGTCACCGCATATGCGCTGGATGGACTTTACGACCGCGGCATTTTCTTTATCGAGCCCGGTGAGCAGATCTATGAAGGCCAGGTTGTCGGTGAGCACTGCAAGGATAATGACATCCCCGTCAACCCGACCAGGGCCAAGCAGCTTACCAACATGCGTGCCTCCGGCAAGGATGACGCCGCCAAGGTTCGCCCGGCGAGAAAGATGAGCCTCGAACAGACGCTGGAATACATCCAGGAAGATGAACTGGTGGAGATCACGCCGAAATCGATTCGCATCCGCAAGCGCCTGCTCAAAGAAGGCGATCGCCGCCGCGAGGGACGCAAGACCAAGAACCAATAATAAGGAGCGGCTTTACGTCAGCGCCGCTTTGACGCGGATGATTCATACAGAACGAATTCGGCAACTGAATCGAAAATCTGTAAGGGATCGCGGATTCATTCTCTATTGGATGCAGTCAGCGCAGCGGGCGCAATGCAATCATGCGCTGGAGTATGCGATCCGGTTGGCGAATGAACGCCAAAAGCCCTTGCTGGCCGCCTTTTCGGTGGTCAGCGATTTCCCCGAGGCCAACCTGCGGCATTATACGTTCATGCTCGAAGGGCTCAAAGAAACGCAAGCCGCCCTTGCCGAACGTGGTATCAAACTGGTCATCCTGAACGGTCCGCCGAAAGAGACTATCCCGCCCCTGGCGAAAAAGGCCGACCTGCTGGTCACCGATGAAGGTTACTTGCGCATTCAGCGCAAGTGGCGAAAAGACGTTGCCGCCGCCATCGATTGCCCGATGTATGAAGTAACCACAAACATGATCGTGCCGGTTGAGGCCGCTTCGGACAAAGAGAATTTCTCGGCAGGAACGCTTCGCCCGCGGATCAGCCGCCAGCTCAAGAAGTACCTCGTCCCGCTGAAAGAATCAAGGCCAGTCTGCAGTTCGCTTGATTTACGATTCAAAAGCATTGACCTGTCAGACATTGGCAAAGCCCTCAAAAAACTCCCTATCGACCGTTCGGTCGGGCCCAGCCCCTTTTACACGGGTGGTTCTGAAGAAGCAAACCGGTGTCTGGCGGATTTCATCCGCAGCAAGCTGGACGATTACGGCACCAAAAAACAGCAGGACCCGCTGCAGGACTGCCAATCGAATCTGAGCCCGTATCTTCATTTTGGTCAGATCAGTCCTTTATACATTGCACTCGAAGTGAATGAGGCTCAGAGCCCCGGCAAAGGCGCCTTTCTGGAACAACTGATCGTCCGCCGCGAGCTGAGCTTCAATTTCGTCTATTACAATCCGGCCTATGACAGTTACAAATCCCTGCCCCACTGGGCCCTCCGAACGCTCAACCTTCACGCCAGGGACAAACGCGAACAAACCTATTCGCTCGAACAACTGGAAAACGCCCGGACGTACGACCCCTACTGGAACGCCGCACAAAAGGAAATGGTCCTCACCGGCAAATTGCACAACTATATGCGAATGTACTGGGGCAAGAAGATAATCGAATGGACCCGCTCGCCCAAAGAGGCCTTCCGCATCGCGCTCTACCTGAACAACAAGTACGAGCTGGACGGCCGCGACCCCAACGGCTTTGCCGGCATAGCCTGGTGCTTCGGCAAGCATGACCGGCCATGGGCCCAGCGCCCCGTCTTCGGCAAGATACGCTATATGAACGCCGCGGGCCTCAAACGCAAATTCGATGTCGATGCATGGGTCCGAAAGATCGAACAGCTTGGCCACAACTTGGAATGCGAGCGCAACCAAACAAGATGAGAGACCTTATTGAAAATCATCTAAAGGGCCCCGGCGGAATTCGGGAAATGCTGGCGATTGCCTTTCCGATGGTGATCTCCTCGTCCTGTGAGACGGTGATGACCTTTACCGATCGGCTCTTTATGGCACGGATCGGGCCCGAGCAGATGAGCGCGGCCATGGGCGGGGCGCTGACCAGCTTTATGATGATGACGTTCTTCTGGGGGCTTGTCAGCTTTTCTACCGCGCTGGTGGCTCAATATCTTGGCTCCGGCCGCAAACATCTGTGCGCAGAGGTCATCACGCAAGGACTCATCCTGAGCGTCATCGCTTACCCGATCATCCTGGCCGCCAGACCGCTGGCGATTTATCTGTTCGAATACCTGCATATCCCGCCCGAGCAGCTTCAACCCCAGATCCTTTATTTTAATATTTTGATCTACGGCACGATTTTGCGGCTATTGAGCAACTGTCTAAGCTGCTTTTTTTCCGGCATCGGCAGAACCCGCATCGTGATGGTTTCGGCCATCGTCTCCATGGTCGCCAATGTCATACTGAACTACATCCTGATCTTTGGACACCTCGGTTTTCCGGCCATGGGCATTCGCGGCGCCGCCTACGGGACCATCATCGGGACCTTCTGCGGACTTGTCATTCTGACGGCGGCCTACTTTTCCAAAGATATGCGTTCTGCTTACAGCATCATGCGTTCGTTCCGATTTGACTGGGACGTCATGAAACGCCTGCTCCGCTACGGCTATCCGGCAGGCATCGAACTCTTCCTGAACCTGCTGGCGTTTGACCTGCTGGTGCTGATCTTTCATGGCACCGGCCTGGTCACCGCCGCGGCCATCACCATCGTCTTCAACTGGGACATGGTTTCATTCCTGCCCATGCTCGGCGTCAATATCGGCGTCACCAGCCTCGTCGGCCGCTACATGGGCGCAGGCTCCCCCGAAACCGCCCATCGCGCCACCCTGTCAGGACTAAAGCTGACGCTCGCTTATTCGTTCGGCATTCTCGTTACATTTGTGATTTTTGCCGAGTTTCTCGTGGGCCTCTTTCGCCCGCGCGGCTCGGATGAGCTTTTCAGTCAAGTGTTCCCGCTGGCGGTTACCATGGTGCGGCTTACCGCGCTCTATGTCATGGCCGACGCCGTACTGATCGTCTTCAGCGGGGCGCTGCGAGGCGCAGGCGATACCTTCTGGGCGATGAAGACCTCCGTCCTGCTGCACTGGCTGATGGTCGGCATTCTGGTTTTGCTGCTGAACGTGTTGAAGTTGTCTCCAACAGCCGCTTGGGCGGCGATGTGTTGTGTCTTCATGCTCTTTAGCGGCGTTTTTTATGTGCGCTATCGCGGGGGCAAATGGCGCAGCCTGCGCATCGTCGAGCCGGCAGAGCAGACCGTTGTGCCCGGCATCGACAGCCTGCACGAACAGGATTGACGGTTTACGCTAAGGTCGCTACAATGCGGCATATACGCTAAACAAAGGACTGCATGATGATGCCCGAAAAGCAGACGGTCAACCCGGAACGATACGACACGATGGTCTATAAACGCTGCGGCAACAGCGGCCTTAAGCTGCCTTTGCTTTCGCTGGGCCTGTGGCACAATTTCGGCGATGTGGATGATTTTAATACGGCCCGGCGGATGATCCTGATGGCCTTCGATGCGGGCATCACGCATTTTGACCTGGCGAATAATTATGGCCCCCCGCCCGGCAGCGCGGAAATCAATTTCGGCAAGATCCTTCGCAATAACCTGGCGGGCTACCGCGACGAGCTGATCGTCTCGACCAAGGCCGGGCACCTGATGTGGCCGGGGCCCTATGGCGAATGGGGGTCGAAGAAGTACCTGCTTGCCAGCCTGGACCAATCGCTGCAGCGGATGGGGCTGGATTATGTCGATATCTTTTATTCGCATCGACCGGACCCCGAGACGCCGCTGGAAGAAACCATGGAGGCGCTCCGCCACGCGGTTCATTCCGGCAAGGCCCTGTACGCAGGCATCAGCAAGTACTCACCGGAGCAGACGCGCCAAGCCGCAGCCATCCTAAAGCAGATGGGCGTGCGGCTCTTGATCCATCAGCCGCCCTACTCGATGCTGGACCGGCGGTTTGAACAGGCCGGCCTGTTTGACACGCTCGATGAGCTCGGCATCGGGTGCGTCTGCTTTTGCCCACTGGCACAGGGTCTTTTAACGAATAAATACCTGCAGGGCATCCCTGCCGATTCCCGCGTTGCCAAGCCGCACGGTTTTTTGCAGAAGGAAGCCGTCACGCCGGAACTGGTTGCCAAAATTACCAAACTCAACGATCTGGCCGCCGCCCGCGGTCAGTCGCTGGCGCAAATGGCCCTGGCCTGGGTGCTCCGACGAAAGACCGTCACATCGGCGATTATCGGCACGAGCAAATTGGAGCAGTTGGCGGACAATCTTAAAACGCTTCAGAACCTGTCCTTCTCTCAGGACGAACTATCAAAGATCGATGGAGTTTTGGCCGACCAGGCAGTACGCAATGACTAACACAGTCAGCAGTTCCGGAAGAGCCGAAGGCTCGAAAGTGAATTAGCCGGAGGTGTGAACCTCCGGTAGGAAAGCAAATCACAAAAGCCCAAGCCCCAAAGGGGCGAAAGATGGGCATGCTCGCCATCAGCGATCCTCAAAGTGAGCATCAGTGATATTGGGACCGAGATCGCCGCGGTGTCTCATCCGGTATTGAGTGAAGAAGAGCTTGATCGAATAGCCGATCGCGGAAAAGCCGGCCACGAAGAAGATGATCATCGCGATGATCGCGAAGATGTCCTTGAGCAGCCAAACCAATAGGCCCAGCCCGATCAGGACCATCCCACCGAAGAAGCTGCCCTTCGCCAGGCGCCTGCTCACTTGACGCATCGGGTCGCTTTGAAAAAAATACCTGAACATCCTATGATTGCTTTCTCGTTTGAGTACTCTTTAAATTAAATAAAACGAACGTAATTAGTCGTCCCTGAAAAAGTCATTTTGCGAATTCAAATCGCCGGGCCAACGCGGTGACGCCAGAAGTGTTTGACATTTTGCTCAGCCAATTTTCCAAAAAGTCGACCCATTCCGTCAGCGCATACAAAAATGCGGCTA
>JAJFTK010000048.1 GCA_021372945.1 Planctomycetaceae bacterium
CCAATCCTTTTTGCAAGATTTTGAAGGCATCTTCCTTGAAAGCTTGCAAAATTGTACCCGATTTTATCAGCCGAATAAACCATAAACCAACGCCAAACCAGCTTTTCAATACAAATCACAAACTTTCTCAGGGACGACTAAATAATTTTTCCCTTCGGCCAGATGGCATTTGTTAGAATCGCACGTTCCAGCGGACGCCGACAACCGTCGGCTCTTCGATCCAGGCGACCTTATCGGGGTACGACTTCTTGAACCCTGACGAATAAGAGTATCGCTTGTTATCGCCCAGCACCGGGATGTTGTGAACAAAGAACGTTAGATCCGCCGATTTGCTGTAATGATAGGTCAGCGAAAGGTTGGCGGTGATCTCCAGGTCATAGGCATCCTGATCGTTGATATGATCGATCATGTCCATGTTGCCGCCGGCGCGGGCCAGCGCGGAAAGTCCATCCTTTGAACCTTCAAATCCCCAGATCGTCCGCAGGTCGCCGTGCAGCGTCAGTTTGTTTTCATACAGGTTGATGTTCGTAAACAGCTTGGTCATATTGTTGGGCCAGTTGTTCAGGTCGTTGCCTTTGGACGTGATGAGCACGCCGCCGCCGGCATCCTGGAAGTAGTCCGAATAGCTGATGCCGGAAACCGTGATGTCGTCGCCCAACTCCCAGTCAAGCTGTTTCACGAAGGAATGATTCAGCCCGATATTCCAATTCTCCCTCTTGTACTGGCTCTCGAATTCCAATCCGAAGGTTTTGAGTTTGCCGACCGGAGCGCTGCGCCGCAGGTTCCAGTCCCATGCGATCACTTCATTGCTGTTGTAGAATGCCGAGGTTTGGAACATAAAGTGTTCGGTCGGCTGATTGGAGTAGATCAACTCCAGCGTATCAAGCTTCTCGGGTTTATTCTTTTCTCCGAGTTCATGCGACATGAACAATTCTTCCTGGGTGTTCATCCGGACAGATCGCTGCGCGATGAACTTCAGGTATTCGCTGGGGTCCAATTCGTAGATCCAGGCGAATCGCGGCGAGAACATGTAGTCCGTATAACTGTGTTTGTCCACGCGCGCCGACCAGATCGTCGTCGTCTTGGGCGTATGATTGATGTTCACTTCTCCAAGAAACGCGTGACTGGTTGTTTCCCATCCCTCGCCGACCGCGAAATAGGTACTGCTTGCCTCGGTGACCTGGCGATATCCCGTTCCATAAGCTTCCGAGGAGGGACCGCTGATGATCCCATCTGACAGGCGAAGCCCATCGTTTTCGTTGAGTCCCCAGCCGGGCCGGATCAGGTCATAGCTGGCCTCGGCGCCGACCGCGGCCTTAATGAAATCGTCCTGCGAATCATAATTCAGCATGACGCGGCCGAAATATTCCCATTCCGACCAGATCCAGCCGATATTCTGCAAACTGTCGCGATCATTGACGATCGAACTGCTGTATTTTTCGACGTTGTGCACATCGATCGAACTTAACCCGAACGTCGATTTCAGCGAGAACTCATCATTGAGCGGCGTGTTGTTCTCCAGCGCCAGTTGGAAATAGCGGTTGCGCGTCTGACGGAAGTCCTCGTAATCTCCATCGCCATCGATATCATATTTAATACTTGAACCCTGGGTCAGGTCATATGAGCTGGTAACATAGCGCGCCCAAAAACGCCAGGTATCCTTGAAGTGAACATCCACGTGCGCCTTGATCTGCGGTTCGTTGTCGTAATCGGACAAATACGTAAACACAGGGCTGGGATCGTACGGGCCGTTCTCATGGCCCAGGTAGCCGCTGCTGGACGAGTCCACGCCGAACAGATCCGGGCTGTGACCGCTGGTGTGCACCACGCTCAAATAGGTGTACAGGTCGATCTTATCATTTTTCAGTCCGTAGCTCAGGTAGTTGCCGATGCTGTCATAGCGATCCCAGAAGTGTCCGCCGTAGGCGAGTCCGCGATTGTTGGCCGCCTGCCTGGTGATGATGTTGATGACGCCGCCGATCGCACCGGGGCCATACGTCACCGAGCCCGGACCCCGCACGATCTCAACGCGTTCAATATCGTTCAGGTCCCAATTGAGAAGCTCCAGCCTGGCCCCATAGTGCGCCTTGATATTTACGTTGATGCCGTTGACGTTGACCAGGAATTTATACGGCCTGTCGGCGATAATGCCGCGAATTCCGGGAACCGGCCCGATGCTGTGGTTCATATAAAATGCGCCCGGCACGTAGATCTCGATCAGATCCAGCAGGTTGCGCGCCGGCGTCACCGCGATGTCCTGGGCCGTGATGACCGTCACGCTGGCGGGCATCTTCAGCGGGTTTGTTTCCGTGATCGTCGCCGGCACGATCTCGACGTTCATCAGCTCCGACAATGACATATCAAACAGCGTTTGCGTCTTCAGCGCCGTATCCGCCGCCTGGCCCGCGACCGCACCGGCCCATGCAAGCACCAGCACGACCGAACAAAAAGAGCTCTGTAACCGCTTCATGGCTTCCTCGCTTTTTTTACAAAAACTGGTGATTGAACCTTCCACATCACCTGCTTTATCGAACAATGGATTCTCGAATATAACCCTGGGCGCGCCGTAATTTCAGGATTTGATCGCAATGCGCATTAAGAGAAGCAGCCTCGCCCGCTCAGGCGGCATCGTCCCTACGGAATGCCCGCGGACAACGCTGATAATGCGATTTATTGATGAACCTGCCGGCCAACTTACGCACGGGCAAGCAGGCCGATGGTCTAAGGGAAGAATGAAACGGCAGACAAAAAAAACCAGGCGTCCGATAAACCGAACGGCAGGGCCTTCTTTTTCGGACGTCACCGTTTTTGTTCAAAGCAGAGATTTGCGATATTGATGTATTGCCGCGGCGTCAGCTCCTCGGGCCGGCTGTGCGGATCGACGCACGCTTCCTCAAAAACATCCGGCCAGTGCCGTACGCATACCAGGTCATCCTGCGCGAATTTGACACAGGCCTTCAGCATCTTGCGGCGGTGATTCATGAACAGATTGATGATCTGCTTAAATATCTGCATACTATGGATTTGGGCCGCCATGCTTTCATCCCGCTCGTAGCTCACCATGGCCGAATCCACCTGCGGCCGCGGCCAGAACACGCTGGGCGGAAGTTTTCGCAGCGGGCGCACTGTGCCGGTTGCCTGCATCAGAATGCTCAGCGTTCCGTACTCCGCATGGCCCGGCCGGGCCGTCATCCGTTCAGCCACCTCCTTCTGCACCGTCACGTACATGCCGTCGGCCGTCACCGGTCCCAGGATGAGATTGGCCATCACGGCAGAGCCGACGTTGTAGGGCAAATTGGCCACGAGCAGCAGGCGGCCGCCATGGTCGTCCTGTGCCTGCCGCATCGCTTCAAGGATCTCGCGTTGGATCGCATTTTTATTCTCCAGCACGTCCATGTTGAACAACTGAACGTTTGAGAACCTGGCTAATTGCACGCGGGCGATCCCGGCAAGCGCCGTGTCATATTCAACCGTGATCACCTGCCCGGCGCGCTGGGCGAGTTCCTCCGTGAACGAGCCTGTTCCGGTGCCTATCTCGATGACGGCATCCTGCGGCTGAATATGCGCGGTCTCTACCAGCAGGCGCATCAGGTTCAGATCGATCAGAAAATTCTGACCGAGCCTTCGATTGGGCATTGTCCCCGCGCCCGCCAGAAGCTTCTCGATGTCCTGTTTCGTCTGCATGGAAAACTGCCGCCGAAGGCGGCTTCCGCCATTTTACCCTTTGCCTTTTTCTTTTTGCTTTACAGCCGCCATTTGCACCGCCACGCGGATGGCTTCCTTCATGGAGTTTTCGTTGGCCAGCCCTTTGCCGGCGATATCAAAGGCGGTGCCGTGCCCGGGCGACGTGCGGATGATCGGCAGCCCGATCGTGACGTTCACGGCCGAATCGAAGGCCGCCATTTTAACCGGGATCAATCCCTGATCATGATACATTGCTACCACGCCGTCGAATTTTCCGTGCATCGCCTGATAAAACATCGTATCGGCAGGGTATGGGCCTGTTGCGTCAATGCCCGCTTCGCGTGCCAGCCGGATGGCCGGGCGGATGATGCGGTTCTCCTCGTCCCCGAATTGGCCGTCCTCGCCGGCGTGCGGGTTCAAGCCTGCAACTCCGATCCGCGGTTTTTTGATTCCAAAATACTCGATCAGCGCCGTATTCAGCAGGTCGATGGGCTCGAACACGCAGCCGATCGTAAATTTATGCCGTACTTCAAACAGGGCTTCATGAATGGTGGCCAGAGCCAGTTTGAGCGGTCCGGCCACGAACATCATCACCTTGCGTGGGCTCTTGCATCGCGCCGCCAGCATCTCGGTATGCCCCGGCCACGGACCGTCTGCCAGCTTCCAGCTTACCTTGCTGATCGGCGCCGTCACGATGCCGTCGATGATCCCGTCCATCGCGGCGTCGATCGCATCCAGACAGAACCGCATCGAGCATTCGCCGCTCATCGGCGTGGGGCTGTGCAGCCAGGCGGGCACCGAGTACTCATCGTAATCGGCCACCACGACCTGACGCGGGTAATCGCGGCTGAGCTTCTCGTGCGGGTGACGCAGCCAGAACGGTTCCATCTCGATCTGGTCGGCCGCGTACTCAAGCTGCTCATCCAGCCCGAAGATCACGAATTTCGCCAGCCGCCGAATGCTCGCGTCCGACAGCGCCTTGACAATGATCTCGGCCCCGATGCCCCCCGGATCGCCCATCGTGATCCCGATGAACAGCTCGTTACCAACCAGATTGCGAATGGAATTTGTCACGGCTTCTTCGACTAGTAAATTCTGAAGTAGGTCGGCAGAAGATGCATTTCATGAAGCTCTTCGATGATTTCCAGAATGCCAATCATCCAGATGAACCATAACGCGCTGAAAAGGTGTCTTCGGAATACATTGGGCATTACCACATATTCGGTCGGTTCCGTAAGAAGAGACAGTTGCGGCCAGAAACGTGGAACCCTGTTCCTATAACTTTCGAATTCGCTACCGTACAGTGCCTGGAGTTTATCCTCTTCATGCCGGATTACAAACGGGTAATACAACCCAAAAGCGGCGGCGATTAATAAGGGAATAAGCAGCGATTCGCTTGTCAATCCGGCCCCCAAGCCGCCCAGCAGGCTGAAAAAGTACAATGGATTGCGGCAAATGCTATATGGACCGCTGATGATCAACTGCTTTGTCTTGTATCCCGCTATGTAGAGCGAGCACCACAAACGCCCGATGGAGGCGATCCCAACAAGCACACATCCCGCCAAAAACAGAAATGCGCTGAACATGGAACCGACAGCGTCCCAGTAACCGCTCGAGACCACGAGCACAGCGATGATGCCGGCCATAAACAAACGAGTAAAATTCAACCGTGAACTTCTATACATGCGATCCTGCGTATCTCAAATTAATCTTGCCCGTCAAATTGAATGTCAAAAGCCGGTCGCTTCGACGGCTTAATACTCAAAATCCCTGATTTTCTCAGCCGTCAGGCCGCAGCCTCCCGGCCACATCGCGCCAAGCTGCTTTTGGACTATCTTGACCAGTATGTCGGTTTCTATGTTCACCAAATCGCCCACCTTGGCGTCCTGCCAGATTGTTTGACTGAGGGTGCTTGGAATCAGGGAGACGCCAAATCCCGACTTGTTAAGTTCCGAAACAGTCAGGCTGATACCGTCTATCGCGATGGAGCCTTTGAGGATTATTTGGCTCATCAATTCTGGCTTTGCCTCAAACCGAAATTCAGCGAATCCGGTTTCCCGTCGAATGACGACGATTTTACCTGTGCCATCCACATGTCCCTGTACAAAATGCCCCCCGAATCGGCCCTGCGCACTAAGCGCCCGTTCCAGATTTGCTTTGGACCCGACTCTCAGCTTCAAAAGGGTACTGCGATGGACTGTTTCCGAACTGACGTCAAAAGATGCGATCGACTGTTCCAGATGCGAAATTGTTAAGCAGACACCATTTACTGCGATGCTATCGCCCGGATGGGCGTCTGCGGCCAGATGTTTGAGGTCAATGCCAAGGACTATCCGCCCGCCGGAGGGCTGGATTTTGCGGATTTCGCCAACAGCTTCAATGATCCCGGTAAACATCCCTGATTAGTCCTCTGCATAATCACAGTTGGCCATCGTAAGGGCCCAATCCGGCGTTGTCAATACCAAAACCACGGTCGCAGCCGCCTGAACGCGCAAGAAAGCGGTTTTTCAGTATGAATAAATACGCAAGATTTTCTTTTCACGGGCAAGGTCCAGTGGTAATATTATTCTGCATGATTATAATTGCCCTGGTACGTACCAAACAAACCTGCCGGTTGATCCCGCCGGCCACAATGGAGAAAGAGATGATTCGGTGCATTCGCCTACATGGAGCCGTTTGCGTGTTCTGGCTGCTGGTTCTTGCCGGCATTGTTTCAGCCGCCGCTCGCAACGGACGCGCAATGGATTCTTCCGCGGCGCAGCAGACGCAGGCGCAAGCCAAGCGGGAGCAGCTTCGTGTGGAAGCCCAGAAAACGCATGCCCAAGTCAACGCGTTGCTTACCCAGGTGCTTACGGCTGTAAAAACAAATACCCATCCAGCGCCAAATGTGGTCGAGGCTGCGGCAGCGGCGCTTGAAAATAACAAACAAAATGCCCTTGCCTATGACGATAGGCAGCGGGCCGACTATATGCTCCTACAGGCCTGGACGGGGTATTTTCAGGGCAATCTGCAGGAAGCCCTGAGCTGGTCCATGCGGGCCTGCAAACAGGATGAGGGCAGTCAGGATGCCTGGATCAGCCAGGCGCTATTCAGTATGCTCGCCGGCAGGCGACCGCCGCTGCCCCGTATCGAAAAACCGGCTCTCGAGACGGAGCAGCAGCGAATGCGTCCCGAACGTACGCGGCCTCAGCGTCGCAATATGAACGCTAATATGGAGGCTGCTCAGCCGGAATACCGTCCCGAACCTTACAGCAACAAAGGCATTCTGGATTTTGATCTTCCTGCGGTCCGCGCCGAGTTCTTTCGTGAGAAGTTCGAGCGTTTTGAATGCAAGACGACCACAGGGCAATCGGTTGAATACGTTCCCAGCCAGGATATGCTCTGTGCCTTTTTTTGGCAGAGCGCCGAAAGCGTGGCCGATGTGAATACACCGGGTGTCATCGCTGCGGCGGAAGTAATCGACATGGGCTACGATGCCGGGAGCGGCCAAGGCGCGGGAATTGACCTTCAGCGCCAGTATTTTACGAAATTGATGAATTCCTGTGAGAGTGCCCCTTCCGTCAAGTTCCTGCAAATCGATATGATCCGCCCGCGGAACCTGCAGAAACTCGATTTGTCCAAGTACGATGATAAAGGCATCCCTTCCGTGATCGCCGCGCTTCCGGAATCAAACGCGCAGCGATTCGCTTGTGACGCCTCAACGCCCTTCATGATGGTTATTGACAAAAGCGGTTCCGTAAAATATTCCGGTCCGGCGGCAGGATTCATGCCTGCCTTCATTTTGACCGAGACCTCGGGTCAGCCGATCTCCCTGGCGTCCCAAACCGATTCGGGCCAAGTCGATGAAATGGGTCTTTCGCCGTTTGGTGAAATGGCGCCTGCCGGCCTGCCAGGTGCGGACCCCAATGCGCCAAAGAGCGATCCCAACCGGCCGGTCTCATCGGGCCGTGCCCCATCCAATGCAACCCCATCTTCTTCGGCGTCCGCCGCTTCGGCCTCAAGCGCGCCTGCAAAATCCGAATACGATTTCCCCATGGATGAGGCCCAGCAGCAGGTCGAGGCCGAAAATCTTCTGCGAATGGGCCAGCTCAAGATCGAAGAAAGTGTCAAGATCCGCGGCAGCAATCCGCGCGACGGCATCGAGGCCTGCCGCCAGGTGCTGGCCAGGTATCCGAACACGCCTTATGCGACACAAGCCCAGATGCTGCTCCGCAGGGTCCCTCAGCGCTATAAGGAAGAATACAAGATAACGGACAAGGAACTCGGTTTATGATTTAGTAACACGGGCATCCCCTCGACAGGCTCGGGGCTGGCTCTGCCCGCGAAATTGAAACTCCAATTCTCAAGGAGGGTCTGATGAATTATGATTTGGGCACAGGGGATGTGCCCGCTATTTTTATCGCGGCACGTTGTCTGCCGGAAGCGTGGGAAAAGGCTGTCGTGTCCGTCTGGGAACAGGGCCTGACGATCAAAACGCAATATGATAAGCCCACTGACCCGCCCAGCAAAGATGCCACCGTTATGATCTCGGTGGCTGATCCGTTCAATGAGCCGCGCATCCACAAGAACTTTCCCGGCGGCCCGGAGGAACTGGAATCGTATCGCCAGGAGGTCGTCAGCGGCATTCATGACCATTGGATCGACCCTGCCGCCGGCAAGTGGACCTATACCTACCATGAGCGGCTGGCGGCCTACAGCCCGGTCAGCGATCTGCGCGATCCGAATAGCCTCAAGCCGTTCGTTCCCGTGGATCAATTGAACTATATTGTCGAGTCGCTCTCCGCTTGCACGCACACCCGCCGTGCCCAGGCCATTACCTGGATGCCGACCTGCGACCCCAAGACGGATGACCCGCCGTGTCTGCAGCGCATCTGGTGCCGGCTGGTGCAGGAGAACGACGGCTTTGTCCTGAATCTCAATACGCACTGGCGCAGCCGCGATCTGTACAAGGCGTGGTTTATGAATGCTTATGCCCTGACGGACCTGCAGCGGATCATGGCCGAGCGCATTGCCGCCAACCTGAAGAAACCCGTCCGCGTCGGGCGTTATGTCGATATCAGCGACTCGCTGCACATTTACGGTTCTTATTTTGGCAACGCCCAGGTGGAGATCGACAAGATGAAAAAGACGTCCTTCATGGACCGGGCCTGGGAATCAACGCATCCTGCGTTTGAAATGATGACGCAGGAGGCACGTGAAAAGCTGACGGATGACCCCGACTGGTACGCCAAGGCCCGGGGATAAACGCCTGCAATTGACCTTTTGGACGTTCATATTTAAGCAGTATAAGGCAAAATCGAATGTTGATGAACATCGCACTTAAATTGAGCAGAGTGCCTTTTATTGGCAAATTGTTGAAAAAAGTCTACCATCGTATCAAATGGACTGAGCAGGTGCAGGGCAGTGTGCACGTGGATGACGTGCTGAGGTGTTTTGGAGAGAATGATGCTGTTTTAGACTATTCGGATCGAAATGTCGATATTATCGTGCCGGTATTCAATGCATATGATTGTCTTAAACCGTTGTTCGATGGCCTTTTCAGCCATACGGATGTTCCTTTTCACCTAATTGTTATCAATGACGCCAGTACGGATAATCGAGTGGCGCCGCTGCTGGAGAAAATAGCTGCTGAGCGAGAGAATGTCAGCCTCATTTGTAATCGTGAGAATCTCGGTTTTGTAAAAAGCGTAAATACGGGTTTAAAGGCTTCCAAGCACGATGTGGTTATCCTCAATAGCGATGTTGAATTGCCCTCCAATTGGCTCTCAAGACTGATGTACCCGATTTTTGAATTGGAGAAAGTCGCGTCGGCAACGCCCATGTCGAATTCCTCAACGATCACCAGCTTCCCTGAGCTGCTGAAGTCAAACACATTGTTTGCCGGGATGGCATTGGAGGATATTGATGCAGAATTTAAAAAGCTCAAGAGCACCCCAGCGATTTACATTGATAGCCCGACCGGCCATGGCTTCTGCATGGCAATGTCGCGACAAGCGATCAAGAAGATTGGGGTGTTTGATGCGGCCGCGTTCGGACGCGGCTGTGGCGAGGAAAACGACTGGTGTATGAAAGCGATGCGAAAAGGGTTTAGGAATGTGATTGTTCCCAACCTGTTCTGCTTTCATCACCATACGGCCAGTTTTGCGAGGGCAGAAAAAGACAGCCTCGTTCGAGAACATGCCGCGACTATTCGACGGCGTTATCCTGAATACTCTTCACTCGTCAAAACCATTGCCGACAACCAGTTCTATCGAAGTCTGCGTCTGATTATACGTGTCCTGTTGTACAATAAAACGACTTCCAAGACATTTCTTTGCTTCACGAATTCTCTTGGCGGCGGCTCGATGTTCGCAAACAAGGATTTTATCGAACAGCAGAGGAATTCGGGAAATTTCGTGCTGAATATCCGAAGCGCATTTCGGAAGGAAAGTTTTCAACTGGAATTTCACTGGCGCGGCGAGATGTTTTCAGTCGTTTTTGGACAGGTCGAGCAGATCGAAACCATTTTAGCGGTCTTTCACATCGATGAGGTGATGGTGCATCAGCTCTGCGGCTATGTCAAACTGGCTCAATTGCATCAGATTATCCTTAAAGCGCGGCGCGATCATGGATTCAATCTGGTAATGGATGTTCGCGATTTTTTTGTCATCTGTCCGACCGTGCAGTTGCTCAAGAAAGATAATACGTTTTGTCACGCCTGTGATAATACAGACGCCTGTGCTCAGTGTATGAGCCAATTGCGGAACACGGACCCAACCTTCGTGAACATGGTTCAATGGCGGGATTTGTGGGGAAGATTCCTGCCCTGTCTCGACAGGATCTATGTCTATTCAGATTATACGCGCAGGATGGTTCTGAAAGTTTTCGGGCATCTTCTGCCGGCGGAGAAGATCCAGCTCGGACACATTCCTATTGACTATCTTCGACCGGTCACAATACGCCCGAAAAATGCTGATGAGCCTGTGCACATAGGGGTGATTGGAAATATTGGCGTTCACAAGGGGCTAAGGCTGTTAAATGAAATGGCCTCCATTATTTGTTCTGAAAAGGTCGCCCATGAAATCAAACTGTTCATTATTGGTAAAATGGACATCCGCTATAATCATCCACATTTCAATCACATCGGAGAATATAGAAGAGAAGAACTTCCGGCCATTCTGGAAAAATTGGATATTGACATCGTGTTCATCCCTTCCATATGGGGAGAAACGTTCTGCCGCACGGCAGAAGAGGGAATGCTCATGAAGATGCCCACGGCCTGTTTCGACTTGGGTGCCCCGGCTGAACGAGTGAGAGATTATGAAAAAGGACTCGTCATCAGCAAAATCGATCCTCAGGTAACACTTAACGAAATCTTAAAATATTTGAAAAAATTAAGAAACAATCGCACACCTCTCAGCAATTCAAAGGCGGACCAAAATGCGTGCATATAAAAAAAAAGCCGTTTTCGTCTTGGGAATGCACCGTTCCGGGACATCAGCATTGACAGCCGGACTTCAATACGTTCTGCGTGTCTCACTCGGCCCGATTGAAAATAAGGGCAGCAAGGAAAATCCGAAAGGATTTTTTGAAAATTCCAAGATCGTTCGTTTCAATGATAGACTGCTTCAGAGGTGCGAAGCGGGATGGGATACTTACGGCTCGGGCAAGCGCATCAATTTTTCGGCTCCTTTTTGGGATTCTTCTAAACTGGAAGCCTTGCAATTGCTTCAGGATTTCTATGGCACTCAGGATATCTGGGCGATCAAGGATCCTCGAATTTCCGTTCTCATGCCTTTCTGGGACGCAGTGACATGCGACTTTGGGGCCCGGGTGTATCGAATCCTGATTGTGCGGAATCCGCTTGAGGTCGCACATTCACAATGCGTTCGCCACAGAACATCGCCCGAGACATCGGATGTTCACCTGAGCGGTGAGGAACTTCGCTATACGCTAAATTTATGGTTCTGGTACAACTTGGTAGCGTTAAGTAATTTGCCAGATGATAGCAACATTATCGTAGGATACGACCAACTCTTGTCGGATCCGAAAAATGTTCTACGCGCAATTGGAAAGCTTCTGGGGTTATCTCCGGACCCCACCGGACTGGACGAGTATTGCACCAGCTTTTTGGATAAAAATCTCAAGCGCCATACTGTTGAAAAGGCGGACATAGATGCCTACACAACCGACTATCCTTATGTGTTCGATCTGTATAACCTTTTACGGAAGCCTGCCGCAGGTTGCTGGTTGCGAAAGAAGACTGCACAGAAATTGATTGCCGCTCAGCCCCAAATAGCGTTCTTGAACAGTTGGACGGGCCCGATCTACGGCTATATTGCTGTCCAGCGGTCCAGATTGAACGATCGGCTCAAGGAAATTGCCTCAAACAAAGAAACAATTGCTTCTCTGCGAAAAGAACTTGAACAACTGAAACAGTCGCTTGTGTCAAAAGAAGAACCGGTTCATGATGGCGCGGCTCTTCTGAACGATGGCAAGATCGTCTGATTTTCAAAGACATGGATACGAATGACAGATGATGTACATTTCTTTCCGAAAATGGCGCTCCACCAGAGGTTCAGGTAAAGGATTAAAACCGGGCAATCACCATTACCGGGCCTATGTCGGTCCTCCGGAGGACTATGATCTTATTGCGGCGATGGCGTTTAATCTGTTGACTTGCGCCGGCTTGCGGCAGCACCATCGACTTCTGGATGTCGGTTGCGGTTCACTGAGAATCGGCCGTCTGCTAATCCCGTACCTTGACGCCGGTAACTACTTTGGTGTGGAGCCTAATAAATGGTTGGTGAAGGACGGAATTCTAAATGAAGTTGGCCGGGATCTGATACGCATCAAGAAACCTGTATCGGGACGCAGGATTTTGAGGGTGACGGCTGGCTTTACCCGGGCTGCGTCCAGTACACTGTTCAGGCGATGGAAGAACTTGCGGTGTCGAACGGTTTTTCGTTTGAGATTCTCAATTGGAAACATCCGCGCCAAACCTGGGGCATGTTCGCGAAATCACGGTTTGATCGATCTTTCATAAAAAATGGAGTAATTTCCTGGAATCAAACGATTGAGAATCTGCTTGGCAACAACTTTCTAAACAGAGATGAATCGCCTGCAAAGCAGACGTTGGAATAGATTAGGTTTGCGAGATCATAATCCTATGATAAAAAGGGATCGTTCCGGCGGACATTCATGAATATGCTAAGCCAATACAAACAGTTTTTTCATTATTTTGGAAACCGTTACAGGCGGTACGTCCCCCTGGTAGTGATCGGCGCTGCAGTGGCCGGTATGCTTGAGATTGCCGGCCTGCTCTTGCTGCTGCCGTTCATTCGCTTGCTGGTGCGTCCCGAGGCGATTGAAAAAAATCGATGGCTGGGTGGTGTGATGGATTTTTTTCGTATGACAACGCCTCTGCAGCAGGCCTGTTTTCTCGGTATTCTTATTCTTCTGGTTTTTGTCGCCAAGAACATCTACCTCATTGGTTACCATTTCTGGCAAAATCGCATTCTCCGCCGCTGGAAAATTGAAATCAGCACCACACTTATGCGTTTCTATCTGCTTGCCCCCTACAAGCTGCACCTGGAAACCACGACCGAACGCATCACTCGCAACGTCAACAATGTCGTCCTTAATGCCCTGAACAATTTCATCTTCCAGGGCTTTCTATTGATCTCCAACATCATCGTCGGCCTGATCGTGCTGTCCATTCTGCTGACGCGATTTTTTCTATTCGCGATGCTGACCGCGTTCGTCCTGGCAGTAACATCGCTGTGCCAGTATTATCTGCTCCGGCGAAAACTCAAGTCGCTCGGCAAACAGAAGGACGACCTCCAATCCAGACAGTACAAAAGCATCTTTCAGGGTCTTCACGCCATCAAGGAAACAAAGGTCCTCGGGCGCGAGCAGTTCTTCCTCAACAGTTTCGAAAACGTCAACCGCAGTACCATGGATAACGACATGTGGACTCTTTTCTATGGTCAACTGCCCCCTTATGTCACGGAGATCAGCGCGATCCTGTGCGTCGTGATCATGTCCATCGGCGTCATTCATTCCACGCGCAACGATAATCCCGCCATGATCGCCTCGCTCGGCGTTCTGGCAGCCATCGCGTTTCGAACGGCCACCATCGTCAATCGCATTCTCAAATCGCTCCAGCAGATCAATCACGGCCAGCACGCGATGGAGATCCTGCTCGAGGAAATTCAAACCCCGCTTTGGCAGGAATACCAGCAGAATGGCGCCGGGCCGCGAAGTCCGGATCCTGAGCCCCTTCCGTTCAGCCATCAGATCCGTTTTGAAAACGTAAGGTTCACCTACCCGAAGGCCCGCAAGCCCGCGCTTGACTGCATTAATCTGGACATTCAAAGGGGTGAGTTCGTCGGTATTGTCGGGCAGTCCGGGGCCGGCAAAACCACGCTTGTCGATTTGCTGCTGGGTCTTCTCCAACCCCAGCACGGGCGCATCCTGGTCGACGGTGTTCCGCTTGAGCCTGAGAATATGGCAGGGTGGAGGGCCCACCTGGGCTATGTCCCGCAGCATGTTTATATCTCGAACGAGTCGGCCTATCGAAACGTAGCATTCGGTCTGTCCGACCAGGAAATCGACACATTGCGTGTCGAACAGACGCTCCGTCAGGCTAATCTTTACGAGCATCTCAGCAGGCTCCCGGATGGTCTCATGACTCCGCTCGGTGAAAACGGCCGTAAACTGTCCGGCGGTGAAAAACAGCGTATCGGTATCGCCCGGGCGCTTTATCGCGATGCTGACGTTCTCGTGCTCGATGAGGCCACCAGTTCGCTTGATGTGCAGACTGAAAGCCAGATCACGCGCGCGATTGCCGCACTGAAGGGAATGCGCACCATTATAGCCATTGCCCACCGGTTATCCACGCTGAAAAGCTGTGATCGAATCCTGTATTTCCGCAAGGGCCGCCTTGTCGATTTCGGCACTTTTGCCTCTCTCTCCGCGCGACATCCGGATTTCGAACGAATGCTCAAGTTGTCAAAGATATAACAAATGGAACCGCTGCTTGCCATTTCGATCGTGACGTACCGCACTACCGTCGGACAGCTGGCCCGCTGTCTGCAAAGCTTTTTGGCAATCCGTCTGCCGTTCGTCTGTTGGGTAATCGACAATGCCTCTGACCCTGCGATCGAGCAGTACTGTCAAACCGCCATTTCACGATTCCCCGCGTGCGGACAGCTGCATTACATCGCCAATTCCAACACCGGCTATGGCCGGGGCCATAATATCGCCATGACCCAATCGCTTGCGATGCCTTCATGCCGTTATTATATTGCCTCCAATCCGGACGTTGCCTTTAAGCCCGGCACGGTTGAGCCTCTGGTCGCCTTCATGGATGACAACGCCCGCGTGGGCGCTGCAATGCCGCGGATTCTTTATCCCGATGGCTCGCTTCAGCACCTATGTAAACTGCTGCCGACGCCCGGCCACCTTACGGCACGGCGATTCTGCCCGCCCATCATCCGAAAACGAGATCGTATTTACACCCTTCAACATGCCGATTACAACCGCGCGTTCGCGTGCCCATGCCTGTCGGGCTGTTTTATGGTGCTCCGCACGGATGCCCTCAGGCAAGTCGGCCTCTTCGATGAGCGATTTTTCCTCTACTTTGAAGACGTTGATCTCATTCGCCGGATCGGCCGTAAATGGCAGACGCTGTATGTTCCGTTTTCAAGCGTAACACACGGCTACCGCAAAGGTTCTTACTCCAGCGGGAAATTACTTTGGCATCATCTGCGTTCGGCGGTACAATACTTCTCAAAATGGGGATGGTTCCATGATCCCGAAAGAACGCGGATGAACCGCGAAACTTTAAATGCGCTGCCTGTCAAGACCAGGACATCGTCGGCGGGTGCGGCAGTTATATGAACCTTCTCGTATTGATTATAGATACGGCTTTGATTTACGGCGTCTTTCTGCTGGCCTATGCGATTCGTTACGGCAGCCGCGTTCCTAGCGCCAGCTTTGCCCCCTTTGAAGACAGCCGCCTCTTCCTCCTGGGCTTCATGATTGCCGCGCTCATCTATGCCGGCTGTTTCCGAAAATGCTTCCGCTCATATTGGCAGCTCCTTCAGAAGCTCGTCTTTGGCGTCGCCGTCGGTACGGCCCTGTGCTTCATCTTCATCTATCTCTGGCGCGAAAGATGGGTCCGCTTTCCCTCCAGCGTCCTGCTCATCACCGGCTTGCTCGCCGTGCTGGTGCTTTTTACCGTCAACAGCCTCATTCTTCGTCTCAAGGGCAAGATCCAGAAACGCATCGTGATCCTGGGCCCATCTCCCTTCTTTGATCCGTTTGCCAAGAAGGAAGCCCTCGTCCGTAAAAAGTATATTTCACAGATCGAGGACCTGGTGCACTTCAGGGATATCGACGAGGTGATGATCTGCACCCGCCTCCAGGATAATCCCAACCTGAATCTGCTCATTTTTCTTCTGATGAGGCTCAACGTCGTTGTGACTTTCAGCCCCGCCATCTACGCCGAACTGATCTCCGACAAGATCGAGCAGGAAGAGACGGTGACGCTCTTTTCCACGTTCATTGGCCGGAAACGCGACAGTGAGGAGTTTCTCATCCGTGCCCTGGACGTGCTAGGCAGTCTCGGTCTGCTGGTCTTATTCAGTCCCGTGCTGCTGATCGCCGCCCTGGCCATTAAGCTGACCAGTCCCGGCCCCATCATTTACCGCCAGCCGCGGGTCGGCAAGGATCGCAAGCTCTTTACGCTCTATAAATTCAGGACCATGTTTCACACCGCCGACAGCCGCCCGGACCACCGGCCCGCCGTCCTCGACGACGAACGCATTACCCGCGCCGGCAAATGGCTTCGCCGATTACGACTGGATGAATTGCCCCAGTTGATCAATATTCTCAGGGGGCACATGAGCCTGGTCGGCCCGCGACCCGAAAACATTACCCGTGTCAACACCCACAAGGCCCTGCGCGGTCTGCGCCTGGCCGTCAAGCCCGGCCTTACCGGTTTGGCCCAGGTCCGCAGCCATTACGACCTCAGCCCCAGACACAAGATCAAGTACGACTACCTCTATATCCAGCGGCGGTCATTCATGCTCAATCTCTATGTCCTGGTGCGGACTATCCCCGTCATATTGACCTCCAAAGGTCAGTGATCGAGTTGGCGGTACACCAGCAGCTCCTTTGCGCCTTTCAGCGGAAACCGTTCACACAATTCTACCGATGCGGCGATACGGGCCGGCAGCGCGTCAGGGCTGGTCGCCAGAAGGTAATTGAACGGCACGACCGGCCGTTTTGGGATCCGCTTGTAAAGACAGTATGGGCGCTGGGCGTAAAAAGCCAGGCGGCGGTCAAACGTGTACAGCACATCATCGGCCGCCGTGTTCCGTGAAAGCCACACGATCGCTTCAAAGCAGTATTTCCTTTCATAACCCGGGGGCCGGAGGAGCTTGGCCGCCCCGATCGCCAGCCCTGCGACAATGACACAATAAAAACCCGCCCGCGCATTTTTGCGGTGCAGGCGGGATCCAAGCCATTGGGCTCCGGCGGGAATACAAAAGCACGCAAGCGCCGTTAGCGGCAAAAGATGCCGCCGGCTGATATAGCCCCAGCGCATATCCAGCAGCAGCAGCGCCGCCGTGTAGAAACCGATCACCATGCCGAGGAGCAATCGTTTGTGACGCTCAGCGGACGTTTTGGAATACAGCAGATAAAAACCGATCGCCGCCGGGATCGCGAAAAAATAGAACAGATCTTCACAGAGACGTTCAAAGAGATCCGTCAGCGCGCGTCCGAACCCGCCAGGGCCGAATGCCGCGACCTCGGCAGAGTCGCCGTAAACGGGGATTGTCATAAATGCACGATGTGGGGTCTGGAATAATTGGTTCAATTTGTACGGGATAATGCTGTCAAGCTGTGCCGCCAGCGGAAGAAAGACAAGCAGAAATCCCGCTGCCATCCATATGTAATGCCAAATCGAGGCCGCTGCGCGGCGTCGCCGCAGAACCTGCACGAATTCAATAACAAAGAAAACCGCTCCGTACAGAAGCAATTGGGCGCATTCCGGCCGAATCACATAGCCAATCCCGGACGAAAGCCCCGCCAGAAAAAACAGCATGCCTTTTTCGGCCTCCACGGCCCGATATAGCAGCAGCAGGCCCGCCGATAGGAACAGCAGATGCGGCCAATCCCGCAGCACATCCACCGCGAAGTGGGCCGGGTAGGGCAGCAGCGTCAGAATCAAAACGCCCCAAAAGGCGCTTCGCCTATCCAGCAGCGCCCGGCCCAGCAAATAAAGCATCGCCAGGGCCGCCAGGCCGCACGCCATCGTGGTTAGTTGCCCCGCCCTGATCCACGTGTGCAGACCATCATCCCCAAACACGCTCAGCAGCTTGTGAACCCCTGCGATCAGAATCGGAAATCCCGGCGGCTCGCGCAGATTGAAGATCGTTTCATGCTCGCTCCAAACCTTCTGCGCGCGTTCGATGTAAAGCACGCCGTCCTCCGAGATCATCACCGTGCTCGCCGCCAGGTACCCCCACACGATCAGCCCTGCCCCCAGCAGGGCCGCGATGTCCCGCAATGTCCTGTTTGCTATGATCATCGACATCTAGGGTAAACTGTTTTGAAAAGGTTTCAGCCCGCGCAGCGTTTTCACCAGATCGCGGCTGCCCGCCGCAAGCCCGCCCAGCAGGGTGCTGCGCTGGTTGAACAGACGCGGCAGATGGTCCCGGTCGACCACGATCCCGCCCGCCTCCTGCACCAGCAGCCAGCCGGCCGCTACGTCCCATTCGTTCTTGGGTATCCGCGTGAACGTCAGGTCGGCCAGGCCCGCCGCAACGCGAGCCATCTTATAGGCCACTGAGCCCATCGGCACGATCTCGAAACCACACCCCTCGAAGCACTTCCATTGCCCGCGCGTGACCTCGCTGCGGCTGGCCAGAACGCTCGCCCCCGCAAGCTCCGTTCGCGCGCTGACATGCACCGCCTTGCCGTTCAGCGTTACGCCCCGGCCGGCCGCCCCCAAAAAGACCTGGCCCGCCGACGGGCTGCAGATCCCCGCCGCCTGCGGCGTACCGTCTATCACGTACGCAATGGAAATGCACCACTCCGGAATGCCCGCAATGAACTCGCGCGTCCCATCCAGCGGGTCCACGATCCAGACGCGCTGCTTTTCAAGCCGTGAAAAATCGTCGCGCGTCTCCTCCGACAGCCACCCCTCGCCTTCTTGCAGCAAATGCTCCTTCAGAACACGGTCCAGCAGCATATCCGCCTCTGTCACGGGGTCGCCGCCGCTCTTATTGGTATGCTCGATCGCTCCGGCGGTAAACGCCTTCAACGCCTCCGCTGCAGCCCCCAGCGCTTTTTCAATCCGTCCCAACGCTTCCGTACAATGCTCCATTGTTCTCTTTTTTGAAAATGTAATCGAAGACAAAAATCATCGTTGTTTCGAAATTTGGATTTTTGTCATTTGAATTTGTTTAGAGTTTAGAATTTAGCGCTTGGGATTGGCCCGCCCTATGGGCGGAAGATGACGCCTCGATCCTGCAGCAGCATCTTGATCTTATCCAGAGTCATGTCCATCTTTTCCAGGTTCGGCACGTGCAGCGCATTGATATTGGACGGCCTTTCGCCCAGCCAGATGATCTCGATCAGATCGCTATCGACCACGTTGGCAATGATCTCCAGTTCTTTGCGCGTCAGCCCGATCGCCGTCACGATCAGGATGACGCCCGCGTCCAGCATCAGGTTGGCCACTTCAGCCAGCCGCCGCAAATGCTCCGGCCGATGGCTCTGGTCGTTGCCGGGCTTTTTGATGTCTGCATCGACGCCGTACAGAATATTGGCGATGCCCATGAAGTAAACCAGCTTGCCCTCGGCAAACAGGTATTGCTCGATCGCTCGCGCCAGCGTCTTCTTGCCCACGTTCCGCGGTCCCGTCACCAGGATCAGGATCGCCTTCTGGTTGTACCGTTCCCATCTCCGCTCGCGGCTGATGCTGCTGGCCGCCCACTTCAGATTCCGCTGGATGATCTGCTCGCGCATCTGCTGCTGCTCGTCGGCCAGCGCCTCGCGAATGATCCCGCCCCCGCGGATCTCGTAATCGTCCACGATCACGAACCGCCCGGTCGATTGCACCGTCTCCACCGTATCGAACGCGATCGCGTGCCGGCACCGCAGCACGACCTCCGCCACGTCATGATATGCGATCGCATCCTTGCGCGCGGCGGAACTGAGGTCCGAGGCGTCCATCACGCTGACGATCTCCTCGATCGTCACCGGCTCTTTCACAGTTCCGGCCTTCAGCAGATAGTCCTTGCCCAGCGTCATCGCCTGCTTGCCCATCCAGAACAGATTCACCCGCAGCCGCTTGCTCACGCACGGCGCCGGCTCGCCCGCCTTGGCCGCCAACTGTCCCCGCGCGATGTACACCTGCTGCTCCAGCGTCAGTCCCGCCGCCTCGCCCGCGGAGAACTTCGCCGGCGCGGCCTGGTTGAATTTCTCCAGCGTGCTCACCTTCGTGCGCTTGCCCGATGGATAAAAGATAATTTCCTCGCCCGCCTTGATCCGCCCCGTATCCACCGTGCCCGCGACGATCCGCCGCTGGTCCTTGTTCTGCGTAAACTTATACACGTCCTGCACCGGCATCCGGAACGGCTTATCCACCGGCAGCGGCTCTTTCTCGAACGCGTCCAGCGCCTCCAGCACCGTCTGCCCCTTGTACCAGGCCATCTTGTCGCTGAGCTGCGCGATCGAGACCCCCTCTATTCCGCTGGCCGGGATAAACGCCCGTGCCTTCATCCCGAACTCACTCAGGAATCGGCTGTATTCGTCAACGATCCCCTCGAAGACCTCCTGCCGATAGCCCACCAGGTCCATCTTATTGGTCACCACCACCACCTGCTTGATGCCCAGCATCGACAGCATATACCCGTGCCGACGGCTGTTCTCGCGGATCCCCTCCGCCGCGTCGATCACCAGCAGCGCCGCCTCCGCATGCGAGGCCCCCGTCACCATGTTCTTCAAAAATTCGATATGCCCCGGCGCATCGATGATGAGGTAGTGCCGCTTCTTCGTCTTAAAGAACACCCGCGCCGCGTCGATCGTGATGCCCTGCGACTGCTCGTCCTTCAGCGCATCCAGCAAAAACGCGTACTCGAACGGCTTACTGTTCCTGCGGCACGTCTCTTTCACCTGCTCCAGCTTGCCCTTGGGCAGCGAATCCGTATCCGCCAGCAGCCGGCCCACGACCGTGCTCTTGCCGTGGTCCACGTGCCCGGCGATCACAATATTCATACACTCATTTGCAGCCAGTTTATTCATTCTTGTGTTCTTGAGTTCCTGGGTTCTTATGTTCTTGATCTCACATGTAGCCTTCTCTTCTCAGCGTCTCCAGCCCGCCGCCGTCCTCCTTATCCTGCGCCCGCCCGGACCGCTCGGCGATATTGGCCAGCTGCCCGCTGCGAAGCTCCTCGATGATCTCCTGCGGATTCCTCGCCTTCGAGTTGATGGGAAACGTGCATGGGTAACACCCCAGCGAACGATAGCGCTTGCCGTCACCCTGGTCGTAATACAGCGACACCGTCGGGATCTTCTCCCGCGCGATATACTCCCACACGTTCAGCTCCGTCCAGTCCAGCAGCGGATGCACCCGCACGTGCGTGCCCGGCGCAAAATCCGTCTTGAAATGGTTCCAAAACTCCGGCGGCTGGTCGGCGATGTCCCATTCGTTCTGCCGATCCCGCGGCGAGAAATACCGCTCCTTCGACCGCGACCCTTCCTCGTCGGCCCGCAGCCCCACGATCACGCCCGTGAACGGCTCGCGGTTGTTGTCAATGTCGTACATCCCCGCCGAAAAATTGAACCGGAATCGCGGCCACTGCCCGCTCAGCGTGTTCTTCAGCGCCTCGGTCTTTAGCAGCCGGCAGCACGTCAGCCGGTCCACCGCACCGTCCGGGAACGTCTGCTTGGCATCCAGCGCCTCCCGGTTGATCCCATAGACCATATCCAGCCGCCACTCCTTCGTCAGCCGGTCGCGGTACTCGATCATCTCCGGGATCTTGTACGCCGTATCGATATGCACCAGCGGGAACGGCACGTGCCCGAAGAACGCCTTCCGCGCCAGCCACAGCAGCACCGTGCTGTCCTTGCCGATCGACCACAGCATGCACAGATTCTTAAACCCCGCGTACGCCTCCCGCAGGATATGAATGCTCAGATTTTCCAGCCTGTCCAAATGCTCCACAACATTTCCCAATAATCATTAATCATTAATCAATCAGCCGGTGGTCCTTGAGATACTTGAGTATCGCTTCCACCGATTTTTCCAATGTCAGCTTTTCGGTCTCAATTACCACTTCCGGCGTAAGGGGTTCCTCATACGGATCATCCACCCCCGTAAACCCGCTGATATGTCCGGCGGCCGCCTTCTTATACAGCCCCTTCACATCGCGCCGCCGGCACTCCTCCACCGACGTCTTCACATATACCTCGACAAACCGTTTGCATAGCCCCCGCACAAACTGGCGCGCCTCGCGATACGGCGAGATGAACGACGCCACCACGATCACCCCGTGATGCTCCAGCCGCGACGCCATGAATCCCACCCGCTTGATATGCTCGTCCCGCGCCTCTTTCGTAAATCCCGTATTCGGAAACACCCCCCGCAGCACATCCCCATCCAGCCGCTCCACCGCCAACCCCCGCGCCTCCAGCTTCTCGCACAGCGCCCCGGCCAGCGTGCTCTTGCCCGAGCCCGACAGCCCCGTCAGCCACACCACAAATCCTTTGCTTTCCTTGCCTTTGCTCAATCCAACCTCAATTCACCTGTACAAAAAGAACAATATACCAATTTGAATCGACAGTTTCAATCCTGAAAGGTTAATTATGGACTACGAGACTCTGTAAAAAAACGTCCTATAGAACAGTCGGCCTTCGCTGAGGAAAACGCAGTTTCAGTGATGGCGATGCCTGCTTAAACTTACAGGAATGAGAAATAGTGGAGCGGCAATGAATTGAATACTTGTCGTCGGTCGAAGCAAGAGCTGATGATGTCGCCCCGGCGATCAGCCTTTTGGCACCTGGACCTGCAAGCGTTCCACGAGCCGGTTCAGGCGTCTTCGGTCAATGCCCAGGATCTTGGCGGCCGCCATCTTCTTGCCGCCGGTGACGCGAAGCGCCTCGCTGATGAGTTTGCGTTCGGCATAATCCAGCGTCGGCAGCGGGCTATCCGGCCGTGATGCAAAGTCGCTGGTCAGGATATCCGAAGGCAGCGACGACGGCTCGATCACATTTTCACGCGTGAGAACGTAGGCCCGCTCCATCGCGTTGGCGATTTCACGGACATTGCCGGGCCAATGGTATTTGAGCAGAAATTCTTCGGTGCGGCCCGAAAGCTTCTTTATCGGCTCGCCGTAAAACTCCGCCAGCTTTTCAATAAAATAATTGGCCAGCGGCAGAATATCTTCGCTTCGCTGCCGCAACGGCGGGATCTCAAGCTTGACCACGTTGATTCGATAAAACAAATCGACGCGGAATTCATTTTTTTCGACCATCTTCTTCAAGTCACGGTTGGATGCGCACAAGATTCGGACGTCCACCGGGTAGCTTATGGTCGAGCCGACCGGCGTTACCATCCCTTCCTGCAGCACACGCAAGAGCTTGGCCTGAAGTTCCAGCGGGACTTCGCTGATCTCATCGAGGAACAGGGTGCCGCCGTCGGCGGCGCGGAAAAAACCCAGCGTGTCATGGATCGCGCCAGTAAATGCACCCTTGACATGGCCGAAGAGCTGACTTTCAAAAAGGCCGCCGGTGAGCGTCGTGCAATCGACCGGAATAAATGGTTTGTCCGGCCGCTGACTGTAGAAATGAATGTTGCGGGCGACCATCTCCTTGCCGGTTCCCGTTTCGCCGGTAATCATCACGGAACAACGCCGGCCGGCAATCGATTTTAAAGTATCCAACAGTGTGCTGAACGCATCCGAGGTGCCGACCATCCTGGGTTGAGGAAAGCGGCACCTGGGCGCAGACCTGCTCACAGCAGATGCAGCCGTTTCATTTTGTGGCGCACTCCCTTGCGGCGTCTGATTCAGATTGGCACGGTTCATTGACTTTTACCGACGCCCCCCTCCACGGGGTTGCTTCCTGCAACTTACGGTTCGGTAAAATCCGTTAAAGAGAATAATACAGTTGTTTCTTTGGTGGGGAATAAGAAGACATTCTTCTCTTCCTCACGCCTCCAAGGCAGAATATATCATAGCCCTATAAAGTTAAAAAATCAAGTGGATAATTTTAATAAATCGTATATTACAGGACTATGTATGGCCCAAGCATAGTAGACGATATGGGTATCCTGTGTCGTATAATAAACGATTGACAGGATGCATTCATTTCTGTACTGTACAGCTTTCAAGAAGAATTCTTCTTACATGTTGAAAGAAATAGATTTATGAAAATTTCAATGGATTGGCTGCGGGATTATGTCGAAACTGCTCTGACCCCTCAGCAGATAGGCGACATCCTTTGCCATTTAGGGTTTCCGATCGAAGCGATCGAGACTATCGCGGCGGACACCATGATCAATGTCGAAGTCACCAGCAATCGCGGAGATTGCCTGAGCCATATCGGCATAGCGCGTGAGTTGGCCGCCGTCGACGGCAAGCCTGTGAAGATCCCGCCGATCGCCTTGCGGCAGACCGAACCTGGAAGTTGTACGTTGATCCAAGTCCAGATCCAAGAGCCCGCTTTATGCAATCGCTATACCGCGCGCGTGATCAGAAATGTCAAGGTTGGGCCTTCGCCTGACTGGATGGTCAAGCGGCTCCAGACCGCCGGCCTTCGCAGCATCAACAACGTCGTCGATGCAACCAATTACGTCATGCTCGAAACCGGTCAGCCGACCCATGCGTTCGATTATGACAAGATCGGCGGCGGCAAGATCATCGTTCGCCCCGCGGTCAAAGGCGAGCGTCTGATCAGTATCGATGGAACCAAGTGCGACCTGGATGAAGCAATGCTCGTCATTGCGGACGCTTCCAAACCGGTAGCGCTCGCCGGCGTCATGGGCGGGCTCGATTCGGAGGTTACCGAAGGGACCACGACCGTCCTGCTGGAGGCGGCGCATTTTGACCCGGTCACCGTCCGCCGCGCTGCGCGTAAATTGTCTCTGCCTTCCGAGGCCTCCTTCCGATTTGAGCGGCAGGTCGATACGGAAAACATCGAGTATGTCTCGGCGCGATGCGCCCAGTTGATCGCTGAGTTTTCACAGGGCCAGGCGGCACAAGGCATGGTCGATGCATGGCCGAGAAAAATGCAGCGCGATACGATCGGAATGCGTTTTAGCCGGTTGCGAGCGCTTTTGGGAATCGACATCCCCAGGGAAAAGGTCTTATCGATCTTTCAAGCGCTGGGTCTTGGCCCTGAGATGAAGAACGAGGATCTGGTCGTTTGTACGAGCCCCAGTTGGCGGCACGATCTTTACCGCGAGGCCGATCTGATCGAGGAGGCTGCCCGCTGTTACGGCTATGACAAGATCCCGGTCGAGCCAAAAATTCATATCGAGGTCTGCCCGCCGAATCTCCGCGAACAGACCGCCGCGAAAGTCAGGACGTTCCTGAACGGTTGCGGCTTTTACGAGACCATTAATGTTTCGTTCGTTAACACCGCGACGGTCCAGTTGTTTACCGCCATGCCGCCCCAATCGCACCTGGCCGTTTCCCAAGTCAGTCAAAAAAACATGAACTTGCTGAGGCAGGATCTCTTGGGTTCATTGGCCCAGGTCCTGCAATCCAATTATCGCGCGGGCAATCGTCCATGCCGCCTGTTCGAACTGGCGGATACCTTTGTGCCCGCCGAACACCGTCCGGCGGGGCAGCTGCCGCAGGAACAGACTCAGCTTGGATTGATTCTCGATGACGAATTTCGTGTACTCCGGGGCGTGCTCGAAGGAATGTTGAAGCAAATCTGCATCCGCAGCGAAATCGAATTTCGGCCCGCGTCCTTTAAGTGGGCCCAGGCGGGCGCCGAACTGCTTGTGAACGGTCGGCTCGCGGGCATGGCCGCAGCGCTGCATCCGGATACCGCCGCAAGCCTGGATATGGCAAAGCAGACGATTTCCGCGGCGCAGGTCAATTTCGATCTGCTGCTTGATTGTGCCGGCGCAATTCCAACCGCCCGCCCGGTGCCGCGCTTTCCGGCGATCGTCCGGGATTTGTCCCTGATCATTGATGAGCCCGTCTTGTGGGCCTCCATCAGCGAAACGATTCGAGCCAAGGCGCCTTCAGAACTCGAGCAGATCGATTTTACCGGCCTCTATCGCGGCAAGCCGATACCCTCCGGAAAGAAAAGCGTTACCGTGTCCCTGCGGTTCCGCGATGAGCAGGGCACGCTGCGGCACGAAACCGTGGATGCCTGGCAAAGCGAGATCATGGATGCGTTGGCTGCCAAACTGGGCGCGCAACTGCGAACGGTTTAATGCCTGCTGAGATGAAGCGGCCGATGGGTCGTGCATTTGGTATGGAGCAACTGTTGGGCGATGACTGCATAACGCGCGTTAGTGTCTTAACAGGCAAACAGATGGCCGCGATCGCCTCGGTTGCTTTGGCCGGCGGCAGGGCCAGATCCATCCTGTCGGATGTTTTTCGCGCATCGAGTGCCTCGACCGTCCAAGGCGGTCAAATCCATTTCGCCCCAGGCAAGATTTTGCACGGGACTTTATTGGATAACGACAGGATCGTGGATGAAGTGGTCATCGGCTGCGAGGCAAATGACTGCTTTGTCGTGCACTGTCACGGAAACCCGCTGCTCACCCAGCAGGTCGTTAAACTGTTTGAATCAAAAGGAGCCGCGTGGACGGACAGCGAAGAATTTGTTCTGGAGCAGCGGCGGTCAACAGCCGCTGACATGATCGAGGCCGAAGCGGGGCTTTGGATGCAGAAAGCCGCCACGCTTACCGGCGTCAAGATCATTGCCAATCAGGTGACCGCCGGCCTGCTGCCGACAGTGCGAAAGTGGCTGGCGGATTTCGAACAAATGACGCTTGCGGAACTCTGGACCGGCTGCCACCAGGTCCTTCGCAAGTCCAGCCGTGCAAAGTACCTGATCCATCGCTGCCGCATCGTCCTGGTCGGTCCGCCCAATTCAGGCAAGAGTTCGCTGCTGAACTATTTCGCGCAGAAGGAGCAAGCCGTTGTCGCGCCGGTCCCCGGTACGACGCGGGACTGGGTCAGCGTGACCTGTCGTCTCGGTCCGCTCCTGGCCGACATCGTCGATACGGCCGGTCTGGATGAAACACTCGCAGCGGGCAGCGAGATCGACGGCATGGCCCAGCAAACGACCCTGGAGCTTATTCAATCGGCCGATATGAATATTTACGTTTACGATGCCTCCAAAGTCCGCCAGGGCCAGTCGCTGCTGTTTAATCTCGGCAGTCTCAAAGCCGTCATCGCCGCCAACAAATGCGACCTCCTGATGCCGACTGAGCGGCAGTCCCTCTACAGCAAGTACGTCGCCATCAGCGCCAAGACCGGCGAAGGCATTGACCGCCTGGTTCGCACGATTACCGCCGCCCTGAAGGTGGATGACTTCGATTGCACCGCCCCCGTCTGCTTTACAGACAGACAGCTTGCCATCATCCGAAAACTGATCCATACAAAAGAAAAGGAGCAGGCCAGGAATTTGTTATCGTCTCTTTTATACGGTGAGGGGAGAAAATAAAAAACTGCATCATGGGTCAAAATGGAAGTCCGCAGGACTTGGGTCATAACGGTTTTTCTTGAGAAATCTTTCCATTTCTGTATAATCCCTTTTTATGGCACAAACGGCCGACAATCTGACCCCGGCCATGAAACAGTATCGCCAGTTCAAGCAGAAATACGCCGATGCGATCCTGTTTTTTCGGATGGGTGACTTTTACGAGACCTTCTTCGAGGATGCGCAGGTCTGCTCCAAGGTGCTGGGGCTTGCGCTGACCTGCCGCAACAAGAACAGCGACAACCCCGTTCCTTTGGCCGGCCTGCCATACCATGCCGTCGATGGCTATCTGAAAAAAATGCTTCAGGCCGGTTACAAGGTGGCCGTCTGCGAGCAGGTCGAGGACCCGCGAAAGGCCAGGGGCGTCGTCAAGCGCGATGTCATCCGCGTCGTTACGCCCGGCACGCTCACCGATGATATGCTGCTGGAGGCGCGGGAGGATAATTTCCTGTGCGCGATCAGCCTTGGTCCAAAAGGCGCGGCGCTGGCGTGGGTCGATATCTCCACGGGCCATTTTTTCACGCAGGACATCGCCGAGCCGTCGCTGATGGATGAACTGCTCCGCCTGTCTCCCCGCGAGGTGCTTCTGGCCGAAAGCCGCGGCGAACTCTTTTCCGCCCAGCAAAAGCAGTTGGCTGCGCAGGTGCGTCAATTGACCGGCGCCGTCGTGACCGAACGGCCGGGCTGGTACTTTGACCCTTATACCGCCCGTGAAAAGCTGCTCAGGCATTTTGGCGTCAATACGCTTGAAGGGTACGGGATCGGCGATGATTTTGAGGGCATCCGTGCCGCCGGAGCGGTTTTGGAATATCTCGAAGAAACGCAAAAGGCGTCGCTGGCCCATATCTCGCGGATCCAGCGCATCGTTCCCGGCGGGTACCTGCAGATCGATCCCGTCTCGCTGCGTTCACTGGAGATCCTGCGAACGATGCGCAATGAAGGCACGCAGGGCAGCCTGCTGGAATGCATTGACCGCACGCTCACCGGCATGGGCTCCCGCCTGCTTCGCCGCTGGATATGCAGGCCTTTGCGCACCGTCAAAGAAATTACAGATCGCCAGGACGCGATCGAGCAATTTGTAAACGACGACCAATTATGTACGGACATTCGCAAGACACTAAAGCAGGTTGCCGACCTGGAACGGATCGCGTCGCGCGTATCCACATTTCGGGCAAGCCCTCGGGACCTGGTTTCACTTGCCTCCACATTGCGAAACATCCCTCGCATCCGGCAGTTGCTTGAACCGCACAGCACCACGTTATTGGAAGCACTATGCCGCGGGTGCGACTGCATGGACGACTTGGCCGCGATGCTGGAACAGGCCATCGAGCCCGAACCGCCTTCTCATCTGCGCGAAGGTGGGGTCATCCGCGCAGGTTTTGACGAAAAACTCGACCAATTGCGGACCTTCAGCACGAATGGCCGCAGTTGGCTGGCCGAATACCAGCAGCGGCAGATCGAACGCACCGGCATTGATAAACTCAAGGTCGGCTTCAATAACGTGTTTGGCTATTATATCGAGATCGGCCACCAGTACGCCGACAAGACGCCGCCCGATTATGTCCGCAAGCAGACTGTTAAAAATGCAGAGCGGTACATCACTGATGAATTGAAGAAGTACGAAGAGCAGGCCCTCGGCGCGCGTGAAAACGCGATCCAGCTTGAAAATGAGCTGTTCGAGCAGATCCGGACGGAATCCGCAAAATACATCGCGCGCTTGCAGCAGCTTGCACACGTTTTGGCCATGGCCGATTGCTTTTCGGCGTTCGCTTATCTGGCCCGGCAGGGCCGTTATGTGCGCCCGATCATAACGGATGGACGCGAGCTTCGAATTATCGAAGGGCGTCATCCTGTGCTGGCCGAACGCCTCGGTGCCGAGTTTGTCCCCAACGATGTGGACCTGGGCCTCGATGGCAAGGACCTGGCGCTGATCACCGGCCCCAACATGGCCGGCAAGAGTACGTATATTCGTCAAACCGCGCTGCTGGTCGTACTGGCGCAAACAGGCTCGTTCATCCCCGCAAAGGAAGCGGCCATCGGAGTCGCCGACAAGATCTTCACCCGCGTCGGGGCCTCGGATGAACTGACCCGAGGGCAAAGCACCTTCATGGTTGAAATGACCGAGACAGCCAACATCATCAATAATGCGACGGATCGTTCGCTGGTCATTTTGGATGAAGTAGGGCGGGGCACCAGTACTTACGATGGACTCTCGCTTGCCTGGGCAATCACGGAGCACCTGGCGAATGTAGTTCGCTGCAGGACGCTTTTTGCGACGCATTACCACGAGTTGACCGAGCTGGGCCAGATCCTGGCAAACGTGAAGAATCTCAATGTCGCCGTGCGCGAATGGGCCGGTGAAGTCGTGTTCCTGCACAAGATTATTCCTGGCGGGACGGACAAGAGCTATGGGCTGCACGTGGCCAAACTGGCCGGCATCCCCAAAGCGATCCTGGGCCGCAGCAAAGAAATCCTCGATGACCTGGAAAATACGTTTGCCAAGGAAGCCTCCGGCGAACATCTCTCAAAGAACAAGACCGCCGACGAGCAGCAGCTTCTTTTTATTCAAAAACATCAATCGGTTCTCGACAGGCTCAGGGAAGTCCAGATCGATCAGCTTACTCCGATTCAGGCAATGAATCTGCTATCTCAAATTCAAAAAGAAATAGAGAATTGAATGCTGTGCCTGCCGAAGCGGCAAATGCATTTTTCGATATCCGGATGCTCCACAATAAACAATGTGTCATAACCTCTCTTCAGCTAAGGACATAACGTACAAGTCCCCGCGCCGTTGAAGATTCTTATTGACACACTCCCAAATAAAGCTATAGTTAACGAATCATTTGGAAGAGACACGTTGAGACGGACTTATTGATTCGGTGAAGTGTGGCGAACGGGAGTTCCAGGCAATTTAGAGAATGCAAGGCGATCGTGTCATGGCCGACTGTGCGAATCATGCGTTCTATCGAACCTTTGCCGACCATTCCTGTAAAATGGAATGCTGGCATGCGCCGGATGGCCGTCTAGTTTACGTTTCTCCTGCCGGCGAACATATCACAGGATATACCCGCCAGGATTTTTACAGCGACCAGGATCTTTTCTTGCGAATCATTCATCCCCAGGACCGTCCTGCATTCGAAGCGCACTGCTCGGCTGCCGGGACGCAGAATTCTACCATGCTGCAGGACGTGCAATTCCGGATTACGCGCAAGGACGGCCAACCGCGCTGGCTGCGTCTGCTCCGCAGAACCGTTTGCGACCGGCGCGGACAAGTGTTAGCTTTCCGCAGCACCTTTAGCGATATAACCGCTCAGAAGCAATTGGAGCACCAACTCCAGGAAAGCATGGATTTGGTCCAAAGCGTCCTCGATAATCCCCATCTGCTCGTGGCGTGCATGGATCGCGATTTCAATTTTCTTCGCGTCAATGCGGCCTACGCCAAAGCCGATAACCGCGACGTCGATTTTTATCCGGGCAAAAACTATTTTGAACTTTATCCGAATGATGAAAACAAAACCATTTTTCAGAAAGTGGTCCAAACCGACGAGTCCTATTCGGCACAGGCTCACAAATTCGAGTATGCCGAACACCCCGAGCGCGGAGAATTCTATTGGGACTGGAATCTCGTCGGCAGCAAAGACGAGAATGGAAACACGACCCGCCTGGTGCTGACGTTGGCCGATGTGACCGAACGAAAGCGCGCGCAGGATGCTCGCCAACGCATGATGGAACGCAATGAAACGCTGGTCGGGGCCTCTGAAGATATTCTGCGCGCCGATAACAGCGACCTGCTGGTGAAAACGATCGCCCGAACCGCGCGCGTCATCACCCAATCGTCTTTTGCACTTGCGGAGAATGGCCGCCAAGAGGACGCGCCCTCCTATAGGGCCTTCTTAATGAATGACCAGATGCATCCCCCGTGCCTCAACGAGATGGTTGTCGCCTGCAAGGACCGATTGTATTCTGAGATTATCGTGCAGGGACGCGCTGTGAGGTTCTCGCGGGAGCAGTTGAGCCAGCATCGCCTGTTCCAGGACCTGCCTGCGGATCATGCGAATCTGAACGGCTTGATCGCCGTACCCTTGTTTAATTCGCGGTCGTCCGTGAATGGGCTGATCCTGGTGGCCCATAAGGAACATGGCTCGTTTGCGGAAGAGGATGAAGCCGAATTGAAACGGCTGGCGGCCATCAGTTCGCTGGCTGTGCAGCATCTGGAGGCGCGCGAACAGTTGACCCGCGAGCGGGATCGGCTCGATCAGCGGGTCCGTCAGCGAACGGACGACCTGGAACGCACCGTCCGAACGCTGGGGGAAGAGGTCCTTCAGCGCGTTCAGGTCGAAGCCGATCTGAACGCGACCAACGCGGAACTTCTGCAGCGTGCCAAGCGCCTGTCGAAGATGGCTTCGGACCTGACGATCGCGGAACATCGCGAACGGTCGCGGCTGGCCGAAGTCCTTCACGATGGGCTGCAGCAGATCCTGCTGGCGGCCAAACTGGAGCTTTCGATCATTGCCGCCAAGGTCAGCCGCGCGCAGCGGCATGCCGTCGATCATGTCATTGAACTGCTCAAAGACAGCATCCATGCCTCGCGCACGCTGACGGTCGAATTGTACCCGCCCGTCCTGCGGGAAGCCGGTATCGTGGGCGCGCTGGAATGGCTTGTGCGATGGATGTCTGAAAGGTACGGGTTCAAGGTCGAACTGGAAAAATCGGATGATGTGAATATCCGCCGCGAGGATTTCTGCATTGTGGTGTTTCAATCCATTCGGGAACTGCTGTTCAACGCGGTCAAACATGCGCAGGTCAACGAAGCCCGTGTCATGATCCGCCAAAACGGGGATTTTGTCGAGTTCACGATCCGCGACGAAGGAAAAGGGTTCGATCCCCAAATGGTCTCCGATTCGTCCGAGACGGGCGGATTCGGTTTATTCAGCATCCGTGAACGGCTCCGGCTGCTCGGAGGCAAGCTTGTGATCATCAGTGCGCCCCAGGCCGGATCCACGTTCGTGCTGACCGTGCCGGCTGACGTGACGCTCAAGCCCGAAGAGGTGGTCTCGGTCCCGAAGCGCAGGATCGAAACCATTGGCCAGCCGCCGGGGCACGCGGCATCCAGGGAAAATGCGATTCGCATCCTGTTGGTGGATGACCACACGGTGATGCGCAGGGGATTGGCCACATTGCTTCGGCAGGAGCCGGATATGAAGGTCGTGGGAGAGGCGGCCACCGGCGAGGAAGCCATTCAATTGGCATTTCAGCTTAAACCTGACGTCATCCTCATGGATTTCGGTTTGCCCGGGATCAACGGCGCCGAGACCACGCGCAGGATCTGTTCGGAACTGGATTGCGCGCGCGTCATCGGGCTGTCCATGTTCGATGAGCAGGACCGTGCCGCCGCGATGTTCGAGGCCGGGGCCAGCGCGTATGCCACCAAAAGCGAGTCCCCGCTTATTCTGCTTGCGGCGATCCGGTCAGTCGTTTTGCCTTTGAAACAGGCGGATCATCTCCGGCAGGATCCATCTTTAAATCCCGAACCGGATGGGGGCAGCAATAAAAATCCGCGATAAAAAACTCTACGGACGTTGACGGACATCGATGATTGGTTCAACGCATTGTAAGGTATCCCTGAAAGCGTGTGACGGGCGCAGCATTCGCGCTCCGTTGCTAAAGTGGTTCCGCTCGAACGCGCGCGATTTGCCCTGGCGGCGCAACCGCACGCCCTACGCCGTTTGGATCTCGGAAATGATGCTCCAGCAAACGCAGGCCGCCGCGGTCGTTCCTTTTTTCAACCGGTTTATGAAGCGCTTGCCGTCGGTGCAGCATCTTGCAGCGGCGCGACTGGATACCGTGCTTAAATTGTGGGAAGGGCTGGGCTATTACGCGCGGGCGCGCAATCTGCACAAAACAGCCGTGATCCTGGTGCGGGATTTCAAAGGCCAAATGCCCTCGGCTGTGGACCAACTGAGGGAACTGCCCGGCATCGGACGGTACACGGCCGGCGCCATCGCCAGTATCGCGTTTAACCGTCCGGCCCCGATCCTTGACGGCAATGTGACCCGCGTGCTCTGCCGCCTCTTCGCTATCGATAAACCCGCGCATTCTCCGCAGGTGCAAAAGCAGCTATGGGATCTTGCCGCAGCGCTTGTGCAATGCCCGACTCCGGGTGATTTGAATGAGGCGCTCATGGAACTGGGCGCGGTTGTCTGTACGCCGCGCAACCCGGCTTGCCCTATCTGCCCTCTAAAAAAAACATGTCTAGCCCTGCGGTCGAACCGGTGCGGCGAACTGCCCATTCAGAAAACCGCGTCTCGTTTACCGCATTTTACGGTGGTCGCCGGGGTAGTTTTGACAAACGGCAAAGTATTGATCGACAAGCGGAAACCCGATGGACTCCTGGGAGGGCTCTGGGAATTTCCGGGCGGCAAGAAGAAGAAAAGCGAATCATTTGCCGAGGCGGTCAAGAGAGAAGTGTTTGAAGAAACGGGTATCGAAGTGACGGTCGGAAAACGCCTGTGTCTTGTTCACCATACCTATTCGCATTTCCGCATTACGCTGCACGTGTATCTGTGCCGATACGAAAGCGGCACCGCCCGGCCCATTGATTGTGCGGCTGTCAAGTGGGTTGACTTCCACGGTTTGACACAGCGTGCTTTTCCAGCCGCCAATATCAGGATCATCGAAAAGCTGCGATCCATACTTGCATAGACCTGATCAGGCGCCGACGGCGAAAAAAGAACAAAGTGCCGGCGCAAGAGCCCCGTGTTCGCTGACCCAAACTGTCAAAATGAAAGTTGGCATTGCGCAAAATTGGCAGGATTTGCCTCTGTGTTCTCGGCAATGTAACGTCTCTAAGTTATGTAAATAGCTGGAGTTAGAGCCGTACCTTATAGTTGGCACGCGGTTTGTATTTCATCTGATAGCAGACGTGAGCTGAACAAAAAAGACCAGAAACACGTAATTTTGGAAAGGAGAATGATTATGGTATTTCAGGAATTAGCACCTTGGAGACGGTCAAGAAGCACGGTTCGTCCTGGCCAGGATGATTTTACGCTGGGATCGCTGCAGCGGCGCGTCAACAGGATGTTTGACGATTTCTTTAGCGACTTCGAACAACCCGCTGCGGCCCAAATGGAATTTATGCCCCGGATCGACGTCTCGGAAACGGACAATGAGATCAAGGTCACGGCGGAACTGGCCGGGATTGACGAAAAGGATGTCGAAGTAACCGTAAATGATGACGTCTTGACGATCAAGGGCGAAAAGAAGGACCGTCGGGACGAGAAGAACCAGCGGATGTTCCTGTCAGAGCGATCGTATGGCTCGTTCAGCCGGTCGATTGCCCTGCCTGAATCCATTCAGCAGGACAAGATCAGCGCGGTTTTCAAGCAAGGGATCCTGACGCTGACGCTTCCCAAAGCGCCTGCCCAAGAGCCCAGGGCCAAAAAGATTGAGATCAAAACCGCGTAGCATCCGATGATGAAAAGGGGCGGGCCTGTGTCACAGCAGGCCTGCCTGTTTTAATAAACAGGCCTTGCAGGCCAGATAAGTTTTTCGAAAGGGACAGGTATGAAGGTCAGTTCAAAGGGCGCTGTTTGCGCATCGATTTTGCTCGCATTGGTTTTATCGCTTCCGGCGAAAGCGGCCGAAACAGACACGAATGGCATCGAAACCCTTCGCAAGACCAGCAAGGCGTTTTCGGGAGTAGCGAAAAAAGCGGTGCCCTCGGTCGTCGCCGTCCAGGTTCGCAGCAAGGTTCAGGGCCAATTCGGCTCCTCCGGGTCGCCCTTTGACGAAGACTTTTTCGAACGTTTCTTCGGACGGCGCTTCGGCGCCCCGCAGCAGCCCCGGCAGCCTCAGTGGCGCGAAGGCAACGCCTCGGGTTTCATTATCAGCGCCGATGGATATGTATTGACCAACCACCATGTTGTGGATGGCGCCGATGAGGTCAATCTAACGCTGAACGATGGCCGTAAGTATAACAAGGTCAAAGTGATCGGCTCGGATGAGAAGGCGGACGTGGCGCTGCTGAAAATTGAAAATGTCCAGGACCTGCCCTTTGTGGAAATGGGCGATTCCGATTCGCTCGAGATCGGCGAGTGGGTGATCGCCATTGGCAATCCTTTCGGCCTGACGGAGACGCTGACGGTCGGCGTCGTCAGCGCGATGGGACGAAAGCTTGGCGGCGAGGACGTCTATCAGGATTTTATCCAGACGGACGCGGCGATCAACCCCGGCAACTCCGGCGGGCCGCTGCTGAACCTGGATGGGCAGGTCGTGGGCATCAACTCGGCGATCGTCAGCGGCACCGGCGGCTACATGGGCATCGGGCTTGCCGTGCCGATCAACATGGCCAAGTCCGTCCAGTCGCAGCTTGCCTCCTCCGGCAAGGTCAGTCGCGGCTATCTGGGCATTTCCATGCAGGAGATTAAGCCGGAGATGGCGGAATTCTTCAAGCTCGAAAATAATCGCGGCGCGCTGATCAATGACGTCAGCCCCGATTCACCCGCAGATAAGGCCGGCCTGAAAAAAGACGATGTGATCACGCAGATCGGAAGCAAGAAGATCGAGGATGTGCAGGACGTCAAGAACATCGTCGGATTCTCTGCCCCCGGAACGACGCTGGAGATCACGGTCGTACGCAACGGCAAGGAAAAGGTCATCCAGGCCGAAGTCGGTGTGCTGGAAGACAGTGAGTTGGCCGGCACCTCAGACACGGGCAAAAAGCTTGGGCTCGAAGTGGCGACCGTTGACAAGGATATCGCTTCCGAGTACCGCGTCCGCGAAGGTGAAGGGGTCATGGTCACCGGCGTAGAACCCGGCAGCGACGCCGATTATGCCGGCATTCGGCAGGGCATGGTGATCCTGGCAGTGAATCGCCAGCCTATTAAAAGCGTCAGCGAGTTCAATGCCGCCCTCAAGGAAAGCGAGCAGTCCAAGAAGGCGCTTCTGCTGGTCAAGACCGGCCGCTACGCCCAATACATCGTCCTGCAGTTTGAATAAACTAGTCGTTTACGAAAGAAGCCTCCGGTATCCTTTGGGCGCCGGGGGCTTTTTTATTTTAAACCCTCATAGACAAAAGCCGGCATTTGACTGATTTACTGGAAGCTAATTCGACGATGCCAATTTTGTGATGTGGTGGGCAACCTGGTCAACACGGGTGCGGAATTGAGCGTCCTCTTTGTACATCTGCTCGATCTTACTGCAGGCGTGTACAACGGTGCTGTGGTCGCGTCCCCCGAGGTGTCCTCCGATTTCCTCGAGGCTGTGGCGGGTCAGGCTGCGGGCCAGATACATGCAGATCTGCCTGGGCAGCGTGATGCTCTGGCTGCGTTTCTTGCTCTGAATATCGGTGATCCGCACATCGAACATCTCGCTCACTGTGCGAACAATGTCGCTCATGGTAATGCTCTTTCCAACGGCGGTCTCCTGCACCCCCAGCGCCTGCCTGGCGGCCTCCAGCGTCAGCGGCTGGCCCGTCATTCGCGCGGTAGCATAAATAATGGTCAAAGCGCCTTCCAGCTCGCGAATATTGGTTTTGATGTGTTCGGCGATCTGTTCGGCGACCCCTTCCGGCAGGTCCAGGCCGCGAAGCGCCGCTTTCTTCTTTACGATCGCGATCCGCGTCTCGTAACTGGGCGCATCCAGCCGTGTCACAAGGCCCCACTTAAATCGGCTGATCAGCCGCTCTTCCAGCGACGCCAGGTCCTGCGGCGCGCTGTCGGCGGTGAGGATGATCTGCCGCCGATTGTTGTAAAGCGCGTTGAACGTGTGGAAGAATTCTTCCTGGCTCTGTTCGCGCTGACGCAGGAACTGAACGTCATCAATGATCAGCATATCCACGGTTCGGTATTGGTTTTGAAAATCGAGCAGACTTCCCTTCTCCAGCGCGCTGACAAAGCCGTTGACGAATTCCTCGCAGCTCAAGAACTGGATGCTGATGTTTGGATTCTGCCTGCGTGCCTCATGGCAGACCGCGTGCAGAAGATGCGTTTTTCCAAGTCCCACGTTGCCATACAGGAACAGCGGATTATAGATCACTCCCGGATTTTGACTGATGGCGATGCAGCTTGCGTGCGCCATCCGATTGCACGGACCGACAACAAAATTGTCGAACGTATAATCGGGGTGGAGCCGCACGCGCTTGACGTTTTCTTCGGTGACAGCCGTTTGCATGGCCGGCCGGCTGCTGACGTCGATGAACTGGACCGTGATCAGGTGCCCCGTGACATTTTGTGCCGCCTGCGTGAAAACCGTCTGGCAGTGGTCCTGCAGAAACTCCGCGCACGATGAATCCGGGCAGCCGATCTGCAGCAGGCCATGGTCGAAAGCCGCTATGTGCAAATCGTTAAACCATTTACGCGTATTGACAGGATCGACGACTTTCACGCGATCCAATATGTGTTCAAGAATCTCAACAGTATCCTGCGGGGACACAAGGACCTCTAAATCTCTTGGTTTCTTCCTTACTCTAACGCTTCAACTGCCGATGCGAATCCGGGTTTCTGTATAACAAAAATCCGTATTGGCATTCTCTCTCAGGCAGGTCACACAATGTACTGCATCGCTTCGAGGAAGTCAAAGGATTTCATATTTCCTGCTGTTGGATCGATGTGGAAAGATCAAGGTGCAAAATCAACGGCAAAGTCTGATCTCACACGAGTGTTTGGCGGCTGTCGAGCAAAACAGTTACGGGTCCGTCGTTGAGGGCGTCGATATCCATGTGCGCGGCAAAGACACCCGTCTGCACCGCAAGTCCTTTTTGCTTCAAGGCTTCAATGGTTTTCTCATAAAGCGCTTGCGCCATATCCGGCGGCGCCGCCGCGGTAAAATCGGGCCGGCACCCCTTGCGGCAATCCGCATAGAGCGTAAACTGGCTGATGAGCAGGATGCCGCCATTGATGTCGTGAACGGAAAGGTTCATTTTGCCGCCTGCATCTTCGAAAACGCGCAAGTTGGCGATTTTATCGGCAAGAAAATCAATATCTTTTTGCGTGTCGTCTCGGCCGACGCCCAGAAACACCAGCAACCCCGTTTCGATCCGGCCCGTGAGTGTGCCTTCGACGCACACGCTCGCCCGCCCGACTCGTTGAATGACCGCCCGCATACCTGTCTCTCTGAAGAGTTATTGTTTGGGGGGATTGTAGCAAAACCGGAATATTTTGCAAATCTTTGAAACAGCGGCTTTTGTTGCGCAATGTTATGTGTGATGATGGCAGGCTCAATGGAAAAAAGACAACTAAATGAATTGACGACCTCGGGTGACTCGAACGGCACGCATGCGGAAATGCTCGAAGCGATTTATAACCGCTATTACGACGGCATTTTTGCGTACTGTGTGCACCGGCTGTTCTGCAGGACGGCCGCCGAAGACGTGACCAGCCAGGTTTTTCTGAGTGCCGCCCGGGGGATTGACAGCTTCTCCGGCGACGGGCCTCAGGCGGCGGTCGGGTGGCTGTATCGGATCGCGACAAACCAGTGCAATGCCTACTTGAGAAAGAACCTGCGGCGGCGAAAGATCTTTGAAAAATTCCAACGCCAGCATTACACCGACCAGACTGCCGCCGAACCGTCGCCGGACTGGACGGCCGTTTACGGCGCGATCTCGCAGCTTAAGCCCATCGAGCAGACCGTCATCACGCTGCGATTCTTCGAACATAAAGAGTTTGAACAGATTGCGGCCATCATCAACAAACGGCAACCAACGGTGCGGGTCATCCTGCACCGAGGACTAAAAAAACTACGCAAACTGCTGAATTCCGCCGCGTGCGGTTTTGATAGAGGATAAAGGCCATGCATGATTTTGAAAAACAATTTGAGCAGATTGCATCAGGTCTTAAGACTGATGACCGGCCCAGCGCCGAGCACAAGGATGCCCTGCGCCAACAAATGCTCGCCGCCTGTCAAGACACCTCATCAAAACCCGCGCGCCGCATTTGGCCCGTCTCGAGCAAGATCACGAAATCCAACATTACCAAAACCGCCGCCGCCATGATTATTGTTGCGGTACTAACCGGCATCTATCAACTCACTGGCTCAATGGATGGCGCAAGCAAGGCGTATGCCGCCGCATTCGACAGCATTCGACAGGCACGAACTTTTTCATGCAGAGAGATTGCGGAAATCAAACGGGAAGGAGTCGGAAGATGTATCTTGGAGCAGGAATGGAGTTTCAAGGAGCCTGATTTAGAGCGGCATGAATACATTCGAGGCGTCGCCGATCAATTCATTGGCGAAGTAACGATTACAGATTACGGCAAACGCCAGAAACTAAGACTTAATGCGGTTGCAAAAACCGCTATCTTTTTTGATAAGATCGCCAGTTTTGACGTTGATCCGCAAACAGGAAAAGTAAGACTGACGCAACTTGACACCAGCATTCGTGAAGACTTGCTGCAGATGCGCATTCAGGCGGTCAAAGACCTCGGCGAGGTTGAGGTTGACGGTCGAACGCTCCGCATGCTTCAAGCCCAAAAGGGTGATCGGGTCACCACCGTCTATGTTGACCCGCAATCCGGCCTGCCGGTTGAAATAGAAATCAAATGGCTCGAGCAAGAACGTAGCCCGGTGTTGTACACGGCGATTCGAATCGATGAACCTCTGGACGACAGTCTTTTCAGCCTGGAGCCGCCTGAGGGCTACACACTGGAGCGATCTATTTACGACTGGCCCATCTCCAAGAAGAAACTATCTGCGAAGATGATGTACCTTTGTACTGTCATCCGAACAAAGAATGGGCAATTTCCGGAAACCCTCGAAGGCCCTGAGAGCGTAGGTGTTTCAAATGAAATACTTCAGGTTCTGTTGTCGGCGCCGGACGAGGAAAATGGACCGCCTGTGATTCAGTACCGCCAGCCGCGTCCAGGCAGAGAATGGGGCACGGAAGTTATCACGTACGAAGTGCATGATGCGTGGCCCGAGGACGGGATCGTCGTCGGGTTTGCTGACGGTCATTGTGAGTGGGTCAAAGATCAACAGGCGTTCGAGAAGCTGCTGCAATAGTCGGGGGTATTTGGTATTTGATCTCATTGGGCTTAGGGGCAGGCACGGGGGCCTGCCCCTACGTACGCCTCAGGATTATTAATTTGGTTCCGTGTTGAATCGCTGCTGGTAGCTTAACGGAACAATCAGGACGGCGCAGTCTGCTTTACGGGTGATTTTTTCGGTGACGTTGCCGAAGAGATGTTTTTGCAGATTGCTGCGGCCCTGGCGGCCCATGACGATCAGGTCGATCTTTTTTTCATTGGCAAATGCCAGGATCTCTTCCCAATCTTTGCCCACCCGGTACTCGATCTTTAGCTGTACGCCCGCCGGCAGTTTTGAAAGATACGCCTGCGCAATATGTTCATCAATATCGCGTTTGGCTTTGTTGTCCACGTCTTCCACTTCATAGACGTATGTCTTCCAGAACTGCGCAGCCGCTTCCGGCACCACGTGCAAAAGGTACAGCTCGCACCCGGGGCGGCGCTGCGCGGCATCGACGGCAAAGTCGAACGCAAAATCCGAGTTCCTGGAAAGATCCGTGCAGAATAGAATTTTCTGATATACGCTGGCGGGCCATGTCGGATCAGTATTCATGCTTTCCTCGCAGTCAACCAAAGGCTTCTCAGCGCGACAGGTTGGGAAGCCACAGGCACAATTGTGGAAACATCGTGATCAGGATGGCCGCAATGACCATCATATACAGGTAAGGCATCGCGCCCTTGAATACCGTTTGAAGCGGGACATCCCGCTCGATGCCGCTGACGACGTACACGCAGACGCCCACCGGCGGCGTGATCACGCCCATCTGCGTGACCAGCACGATCATTACGCCGAACCAGATCGGATGGTACCCAAGCTCCACGACCACAGGGTAGAAGATCGGCACCGTCAGCAGCACCAAAGCCAGGGCATCGACAAAGCAGCCGGCAAAAAGATAGAACACAATGATCAATCCGATCACGCACCAGCCCGGGATGGCCAGTCCTGACAGCCATCCGGCCAATTGAAACGGCAGTCGGGTGATCGCCAAAAAATTGCCGAAGATCGCCGCTCCGGCGACGATTACCATCACCATGCAGGACGTGCGCATGGTTTCGCGCAGGCTTTGCGCAAATGTCTTCCAGGTCAGTTTTCGTTGTACCACCGTGATGACCACTGTTCCGGCCGCCCCAATGGCCGCCGCCTCATTGGCGCTAAACCAGCCGGCGAACATGCCGCCCATCACCAGGGCAAACAAGATCAGCGTCTCGGACACGCCCAGCAGCGATCGCAGCTTCATCGCCAGGGTGTTTTTTGGAGCCGCCGGCGCCAGTTGGGGCCGGCGCTTGCATTGCCAGTAGATCGTCAGGCAGAACAAAAAGACCGTCATAATCCCCGGAATGATGCCGGAAATAAACAGCTTGCCAATCGATTGCTCCGTCAGGATCGCATAAACAATGAATACAACGCTGGGCGGGATCATCATCCCCAGGGTGCCTCCGGCGGCCACGACCCCCGTTCCCAACTGCATGTCATAACCATACCGCTTCATCTCAGGAAGCGCCACTGATGCCATTGTCGCGGTCGTCGCCGGGCCCGACCCGCAAATCGCGCCAAATGCCGCGCACGCTCCAACCGTTGCCATCGCCAGTCCGCCCGGCAACCCGCCCAGCCAGTTGTACGCCGCCGAGAACAGCCGCCGGCTGATGCCGCCGTGAAAGGCGAGCTGGCCCATCAGCACAAATAGCGGGATGACCGTCAAGTTGTAATTACTGAAAATGTCAAACAGGTTCATCGACATCATATTCAGCGCCGGCTGCCAGTCCCCGAGTACCCAGGCGAACCCGACGACCCCCACGACGGCCATAGAAAACGCCACCGGCAGGCTCGTACACAGCAACACCACCAACAGAATGCATCCGGCAATCCCTTTTTGCTCGGGACTCATGGTTTGATCAACTCCTCATCAGGATAGGCGATATGCTCCAAAACAACCAGAACCGTCGCTGCACAGCATAGCGCGATGATGTAAGGAACCCAGAACAGCGGCCATCGAAGGGTGACCATGGACTGGTTCTTCAGAAACATCGCATTGCCGTAAATGATGCTCTGCCAGGCGAAGAGCGCGAACAGCACGGCAATGACCGAATGAACAAGCACGTTCCCGATCCGCCGGCCGCGGCGCGAAAGCTTGAGAAACAGAAATTCGATCGCCACGTGCCCCTTGAGACTTGTCGTATAGGGAAGCGAAGCGGCCAGCGTGATCGCCGCAAACACGCTCACCAGGTCATTGGCGCCCCGAACAGGCGATTTAAAAAGCGTACGGCTGACGACATCATAGGTCGTTAGCCCCATCATCCCGACAATCCCCGCCGCCGACAAGAATACCAATCCGATAACCAGCGCGCGCAAGAACCGCTTGTAGATCATTCGCAGCGAATGATTGGCCGCATCCGCCATGGCTACTGTCCCGCCTGCGCAGCCGGCTTGGCGCTTTTCGCGACGGCATCCTGCAGATCCTTCAGGAACGCGTCGCCCGGCAGATTCTTCGCGTTTGCCGCTTTAACGAAACTATCCAGCACCGGCTCTACGGCTTTCTTCCATTTGGGCTGTTCTTCGGCTGACAATGGAATGATCTGACGCGGCGGGTTCAGCGAAGCGATAAAGTCGCGGCCTTCCTGGTCCGCCTGGTCCCACGCCTGGCCGTGCTTGGCGATCCATTCCTGGCTGACGTCCGTGAACACCTTCTGGATATCCGCCGGCAGCGCGTCCCATTTTGCTTTATTCATGACAACGAACATAGCGGTCGTATAACCGATGCACGTGGAATCCGTGACGTGCGAGATGACCTCGCCCTGCTTCCATCCCTTGAGCGTCTCGATCGGGCAAAGCGTCGCATCGACCACGCCCTTGGCCAGGGCCTCATACGTTTCAGGCTGGCTCATTCCTACGGGGGCTCCGCCAAGGCACTCGACGATCTTCGTTGACAGACCCGTCGTCCGCACCTTTAAGCCCTTGAGATATTCAAGCTTTTCAACTTTCTTTTTGGATGCCAGCAAGCCCGGCCCATGCGCGTGAACATACAGCGTGTGCACATTGGCAATCTCGGCAGGTTTATATTTATCAATTATGTCATTGGCGATCTGCGTGGCCGCCGTCCCCGTCGGGTATCCCAGCGGCAGGTCCAGCCCTTCCAGCAGCGGAAACGATCCGGGTGTATAGGCAAAACAGCTCATGCCGATGTCTGATACGCCGTTGACGACGCCTTCATAGACCTGCGGGGCCTTGGTCAGCGTGCCGCCCGGGTAAAGCGTGATCTCAACCTTGCCGTTGGTACGCTTCTGGATTTCCTGCGCCCAGCTTTCCGCCATCTTGCACTGAACGTGTGTGGGCGGGAAGAAAATACTGTAGCTTAATCTGACGACCTTTTGTTGCGCGGGGGCCTGAGCGGTCGAAGAGGACTCGCCGCCAGTCGGCGCCGCAGGCTCCGTTTTTTTGCTGCATCCAAAGAAGCACAAAGCAATTGATGAAATCACAACCAGTGCGATCGATCGTTTCATAATATTTGCCTCCTGTAAAAAGTGAAAAGTGTCCGCGTTCTCCAGTCAATATATGCTAATTGCGCAGATACCTTGATGCAAGGACTAAATTAGACAGGTTCCGAAAAACTTTAGCGGCAGCGGCAATTGCGTTTGAGCCTTTCCAATCCGAGCCGAAAAAGTCCTGAGCCGGCAAAAAACCTCTCAAACTGCTCTTGAGTAAAATCGGAGATCTCTTGCCGTGTCAGGTTGAGCCACTCCGGATGTTTTTTTAAGATGCGGCCCGCACCGCTTGCCGCCTGCCGGTTGTAAGGACAGGCGTTGAGACATTCGTCGCAGCCAAAGAGGTAGTTGCTCAGACCGGTTTGTTCAGGCAAAGAAATGTCGGCTTCTTCGATGGTCAGGCAGCTGATGCACCTGCGCGGGTCAAAATCGCCCTCTGTCAAGGCGCCGGCAGGGCAGTGATCGATGCATTGGCGGCAATCCCCGCAGCCGCCCCTTTCCATCGGCGAATCGGGCTCTAGCCGGGCTGTCGTGATCAATTCGCCCAAGAGCAGCCGGCTGCCAAGCTCAGGGTGGGTCAGCATCCGGTTTCGTCCGATAAAACCAAGTCCCGCTCGCTTGGCCAAGGCCCTTTCCGCCAAAGGCACGGAATCCACACACGCCTTAAACCCGATGCTGCCGCCGATCTCCATTTGGATGTAATCAGCAAGTTCCAGCAGTCGCTGCCTGATCGCCAAATGGTAATCTTCATACAAGGCGAAAGCGGCTATCCTGTAATCTCGTCCTTCGAATGCAGCCGGCTGGTACTGAACGGCCGTACAGATAACCGATCTTGCCCCATTCAGGAGCCGCTGGGGGTCAAAACGCTTATCTACATTCCGGCGTAAATACCCCATCTTCCCGGCGCGGCCGGCCGCAAGCCAATCTTCAAAATAGCTACGGTCTTTCTCGAGCGGCGTCGATGCTGTAATTCCGACAACATCAAAGCCGATCTGGATCGCCTTTGCCTTTATGTTCTCAGACAGATTCACATCTGAGATAGTATGAAAACTCCCGTTCTAAAACAAAGTAAAAACCGCAAAAGCGAAGCCACCCGTCTATTTTGCCGCGTTTACAGCCATAGCATCGAGGTTTGGGCCGTTGCCGATGGAGGTTAGACGCACAACGTTGCCGCCATTCTTAAACGTAACCGTCGCATCGACGGTCTTCCAGTTCGTCCATTCTTTGGTTGCGGCGAACTCAACCGTTCCGGCGGCTGCCCCGTTGACCGACAGTTCGCAAGGCCGGTTGTTCGGCGTCGCGTAGCGGAACGTCAGCTTATACTTGCCCGCCGTATCGGCCAGCACGTTGTTCCACTCGACAAAACTGCCTGCGCCGCCCATATCCGCAAAACCGCTTCCCTGGTAGCCTTTATGAGCTTGTGACACGAACACGTCAGACATCGCATTGGCTGCTTCGGCTTCATAGATCGCCCCGGCCATCTTGGGCGCCTCTGCAGCGGCCTTGGCCTTCTCGCGGTGCGGGTAATAGATCTGGCCGCCTGCGCCGAGGTCCTTGACGCGGAGGTTGCGGAACTTGTACAGCAGACCCTTTTCGCCGTGATGCTGAATGCCCAGGTACCCGGCGATGTCCATCTCGTCATAAATGTCCGTCGTCAGCACGTCATTGACATAGATCTGGATCCGCGGCCCGACACACACGATGCGGTACTTGTTCCATTCGCCTTGCTTGTAGCAGTCGCCGGCGCGCTTGCGGAACTCGGCGATCGAGGCGTCGGCCTCTTCCTTAGAGGCTGCCTTGTCTTTGTTGGGCGAGGCAAACCACATCCTGCGGCCCTCGTCATAGATCCCGCCGGACCATTTGCGCTCAGCGGTATCGACCTCCGCCTGGTAGCCCCACACCCGGTTCTTACCTTTCTGGCAGCGGAACATGAACCCGCTGTTGCCTTGGTTGACCGGCATCAAAATTTCGCCTTCGAATACGAAATTGGCATATTCCTTTTTGGTCAGCAGGAACCACTTGCCCTTATCGCTGGTCAGGTGCACCTCGCCATCGACGACCTTGGCCTGGCCGTAATCATACGGATTCTCCCATTGGCTCAAGCCGTCGTCAGTCACAAGGATTTCCCACTCCGCATCTTGGGGCTTCTTGATCTGTGCGGCCTTGGACTTGGCCGGTTTCTGCTGATCGTACGCATCCCAGCCGCTGCGGACCTGCGGGCCCTTGAGCATAGCGTTTGCCTCCGGGTTATTCGTGATCGCCATGGCGGCGGCATCATACTGCAATGTCCCGCCAAATCGCTGCCCGATGCAGCCCAGGCAGAGCACCTCGGCCAATGGCGCGGCGATCTCAAACCGCGAATTGGCCGGCTCGATACCCTGGCACGCATTGAGAAAGTTTTGAAAATGATTCGGCAGAGCGCCTTTGGGGTTGGGCAGCTTACCTGCACCTTCAAGCTGCTGCATCTTTTCCGGCGGCAGGATCTTGTAGTCGCCGCCGTGACTGGTTCCGCGAATCACGTAATCTTCCGTATAAATAAAAGAGCCCACGTTGCCGATGTCGCCGATCACGCCCGCCGGAGGCTTAGGGTTGTTGCCTTGCCCGTCGTACCAGTTCAGCTCCACCGGCGGCATTCCATCGCGCTGCTTAAACTTGAACGTAATCACCGAGCCTTGCGGGTAGAGCAGTTCGCTTGGGCCTTTGAGCGTTGTGGTGATTTCGTACGGCTGGCCCAGCTTCAGATAGCGGTGCACCGCGTCGAGGATATGCGCGCCCCAGTCGCCCATGGCGCCGCAGCCAAACTCGTACCAGCAGCGCCAGTTGCCGCCGGTAAGTTTTTCACTGTGCGGCCGAAATGGTCTGCGGCACAGCCATTGGTCCCAATCATAGCCGATCGGCGGGATCGATTCGGGGTACGTCGTATCCGTCCAGCCGTGCCAGCGGCGGCTGTTGGTCATCCAGGCGTCGATCTTTTTGACGTTCTTGACAAGTCCGGCGTCAACCCACTGGCCGAACTGGATCGTCCCGTGCCCCGAATGCCCCTGGTTGCCCATCTGCGTAACAACCTTGCAGGCCCTGGCGGTTTTTTCCAGCAGTCGGCACTCGTAAACATTCTGAGCCATGGGCTTCTCGACATAGACGTGCTTGCCCAGCAGCATCGCGTGCATCACCATCGGAAAATGCGCATGGTCCGGCGTAGCGATGATCACGGCGTCGATCTGCTCGTGCATCTTCTCCAGCATTTCTCGGTAATCGCGAAAGCACGGCACGCCGTCAAACCCCCTGACGTTCGCATTTTGCGCCGGGAATAAAACGTCCGCGAAGGCGACATACTCGATTTGCGTCTTGCGAAATTTGCTGAACGCGCCCAGGACCTCGTTGCCCCGGTTAAACACACCGATCTGGGCGGCCCGGATCTTTTGTCCCGCGGGAACAATTCGAGGCTCAAACAAGGCTTGCGGCTCCTGCGCCGCGAACAAACCACCCTTGTCAAACATCAGGATTGGCGGTGTGAAAAGGATTGTTTTGAGAACGTTGCGGCGCGACAGAAGGCCAGAATCAAGTACTGTATTTTCCTTTTTCATTCGACTCTCCACAGACAAATTCCCGGTTTCATCAGAGCAAATTACCAATTAGCGGTTTATTGTAATCATTTTTGGACAATTTGCAAATAGAGACTTGTTTTTCCACGCGGCTAAGCGGCTGAGTGTCAGCCTTGGGAGGCTTTGAAGATGTCGCCGCACAAAAGTTCAAGATCGCGCGCCGCTGAAGACAGCTCGGCGTGATCGGCCGCACTGAGTTGAAAGTGCTGCCAAAATGTATTGATCTTCTCGATGAAAAGCGGATTTTCAATGGTCGCACTGACCGTCTGGATGGTGGAAAATATCTGTTCCGCCTGCGCTCGATCGCATTCCCTGAGCGTATCCTGCAGTTTCTGCAGCAGCGCCGGCAGCTTCTGGACCTCTCCGGATCCATTCGCTTCCGACATGTCTTGCGTGAGCTCTTCGTTTGCTTGTATGGCACCAAGCTGCAAGCCGAATTGCTTCAGGCGCATCTGCTCGCTAATGGTCTCGTACAGCGCTTTGCGCGACACAGGGCGGGTTAATACAATGGCCCCCGTTTGCAGGATGCTCTGTTCGTTGGGCATCTCACTGTCCAAAATCGCGACGATCGGCAAGGCCCACCCTTCCTGGTGAAGTTGTTTTATCAGCTCGGCCGAGCTGCCGCACAAGGACCCGTCAAGAACAAGCAGATCAAAGGCGTCCGAACGCAGCACGGGCCTGATCTCGTCGGCCGAATTGACAGCGCGCACAGTCATACCCGCCCTGCGCAGCAGCAGGTTCATGGTCAATTGTGATGGAAGATCGGTTTCGGCCAGGAGGATTTTTTTATTCGAAAGTTCTTCCGAGTCGTGATTTTCACGGTTTTCCGCAATCGTTTCTGTTCCGGGCATTCTGAGGCTGCCGCCGCTGACCAGCGGCAGAACGATGCTGAATTTGGATCCCTGTCCGGGCCGGCTTTCCACCGCGATCGTTCCGCCCAGCAGGTCAACCAGGCGGCGCGTGATCGTCAGTCCAAGACCTGAGCCGCCGTATTTGCGACCCGTCAAATCGTCCGCCTGTGTGAACATTTTGAAGATTTCGTGCTGTCGTTCGGCTGCGATACCGATGCCTGTATCTTCCACTTCGAATCGAATGCATGCGCGCGCCGAGTTGGGCTGCAAAACGTACAGCTTGACGTATCCCTGCTCGGTGAACTTCACCGCGTTGCCCAGCAGGTTGACCAGGCACTGCTTGAGGCGAAGCGGGTCCGTATGAAAAGAGGCCGGCAGCCGCGGATCAAGATGCACCTGAAAATCGATCCCCTTACGGCGGGCGCTGACTTCGATCATCGATTGGATTTGCCCGATGAACTCGTTCATCAGGCATGGAACGATGGCGATCTTCAGCTTGTTCGCCTCAAGTCGCGCAAAATCAAGGATGTCATCGACCAGCGACAGCAGCCCCTTCGCGGATTCCGAGATCGTGGTGAGATATTGCCGCTGCTCGTCATCCAGCGACGTCTCGAGAAGCAGATCCGCAAAGCCAATGATCGAGTTCATGGGGGTTCGCAGGTCATGGCTGCTGCTGGCCAGGATCTCGCTTTTCAACAGGTTGGATTTGCACGCCGATTCCGCCGCTTTTTCCGCCTTTGCGACGGCGGCGCGGAGCTGCTCGTTGCGCAGCTCGATTTCCTTTTTGGCACGCACCAGTCGATCTTCTGCCGTCTTCTTCTCGGTGATATCCTGTGCGAACACCATCACGCCCTGGATACGTCCCTCCTCGTCGCGCAATGGAAATCGATCTACCAGGGCCCAGCGCGTGCCTTTCGTGTGCAGCGGCGTAAAGCAGCGGAGCTGGCTGCGAACCGGGCATCCCGTCTGCATGACTCGCTGGTCCAGTTCACGTGAAATCGAGGCATTGTCCGGAAACAATTCGTAGTAGTTGCGCCCGATCAGGTCTTTGACGCCAGCGCCGATCGAATCGGCCGCACACTGATTGGCTCGCAGGATAGTCCCATCGCGCCCCTTATACCAGATCATCGCCGGAACCGAATCAAAGATCGCCAGGAATTCTCTGCGAGAATGTTTAAGCCGCTCGAAGACGTCAGAATCCTGCGGCATGGCGCCGGATCGATCGGTTTCAGAAGGCTGTTGAGGGGTATCGTTCTGAGCGGCGCTTGCGCGCTCAATGGGTCCCGCCGTTTGCCCCTGTTCCATCTGATCCATACGTTTGTTTATCCGAGCCGCAGATCCTTGAATTTCCAATTCCTACGATCGCCTGGTTCTATCATGGGTGCCAAGCGATTGGCTGCAATGAATACAACGAGGGGCGACCCCGGAAGATCGCCCCTTGCTGCAAGAACGTAAACTGTAAACCTCAAAAAGGAGATACCCTAAGTAGAACCTGAGCCTCTAGATATGCTCTTGTCGTTACCTCACACAGGAGTATTATCGGTAAGTTCGAAAGAATGCTGTATCAGGGAAAACACCTAATTTTGCAAAAAAAACACCCGACAATCAATCGCACTGCAGGGCGAGTGTGGGCACATTGAAAAAGCAACCGATTGTTTTTCAAGGCATTGTCAATCCTTCGCGGATCGCATATTTTGTCAAACCGGCGATGTTTCTGATCCCAAGTTTTTCCATAATATGCTCGCGGTGTGAATCAACCGTTTTTGGACTCAATTTCAACACCTTGGCGATGTCTTTTGTTGTATGCCCTTCGGCGACAAGCTGCAGGACCTCGCGTTCGCGAACGCTCAGACCGTCACTGCCGCTCCATTTCGGGTTCGTGATCATATTGACATAATCGGAAAAGACCACTTTGGAAATCTTCGAACAAAGAAATGTCTTTCCGCTCAACATGGTCTTAAGCCCGTCGATAAGCTCGTTGAACGCCGATTCTTTTAACATGTACCCGCAGGCGCCGTACTTGATCATCTTGGCCACGATCGCTCCATCCGAATGCGTGGAAAGGGCCAGGATCTTGATCAGCGGATTGAGGGTCAGGATCTGACGGGAAGCGTCGATCCCATTTAAATTGGGCATTCCTATGTCCATAATTACCACATCGGGCGATAGCTGCTGCGTTAATTCAAGCGCCTTGCGCCCATCGGCAGCCTGGCCGATGACTTCGAACTCGGGGTGTTTGCGAAGCAGTGCGCACATTCCTTCGCGCATGATCTCATGATCATCTACAAGCAAAACGCGGATTGCCATAGCCCTTTTTCCTCAAACTTTGGCATTGTTCTAATACCGGTTCCATTACCCATGAGGATAATTCTACTCCCATTTCAGGTAAACGCAATACTATTTTCCCCGGAATCGGATTAAGGAGTTGCAAGGTGGCTAACTTGAGGGGATTAGAGGTGAAGATCGCAGGGGTGCGTGCTGCAAAGGTTAAGCCTGGGCACAGTTCATTTGCTCGCTTCTAAGATCGGCGATCAGCGCCACCATGCGATCGGCCTTGTGCCGGATCGCCGGATCAGGATTTATGACCCGCGCGTTCCAGCGGCGATATTCGTCATTGAGCCGCTTAAGAAACTGCTCGCGGGTTGTCAGCGCTTCTACGCCCAATAGGCGAGCGGGCGTTTGCAGCGTACAATCCGCCCCCAAAAAGCATTGCTGGGCCTGCACAAGGAAATGCTCCTGTCGAATCCCGAGTAATGCGGATGCCTCTGACAGCCGGTCAAAGCATGGGTCCGAAATGCACTGACCGCAGGCCGCCGTTTGAAGGGCCAGCTCTAGTGCCGCCTCCTTGTCTGTTTTCTCTCCCCAGGCCAGCAAGCCTTCGATAGCACAGTTCAGGGTGCAGGCGGCCGCGGTTTGTTCGAGCCGGCCCAAACCTTCCTTCAAAGCCAGTGCCGAAGGAAAGGATTGCGATTTCAGATCGATCCACTTTGACATCAGCTCTGCAGCCGATGGGCCCAGTTTCGATTCATTCAGGCAGACCACCGCGCTGACCAGGAGAGTTGACCGCAGAACCTCCAACTTGCGTTCCTGCCGTTCACGGAAGCCGTCGCTGCAATTGACATAATCGATGCGTTTGCTGGCCGTTACAAGGGCCCGCCCCGTTTGGCTGGAAAGCACGGAGACCGTGAATTGCAGCCGGCGCCGACCGCGCGACGCGAACCGCAGGCAATGGCAGGGGACCTGCGCGACCGTGATCCAGCGAACCAGGACCGCGTTGCGGGTAGGTACGGGCCCGTTGCAGCTTTGCCAATGGAAAACGGCGTCCTTGCCTGACTGAAATTGCCGTTCCGTGCTGAGCACGGGTTCGGCGTGCTGGCGGCCTTCCGTAACATCCAGGATCTTGACTTGCACATCCGTCTGGTAATTGTCGCAGGGAGTCGGCACCCACCCGATCATCTGGACCTGGAAGAACTGGTCGCGTCCCGCGGGCTCGTCATTGCTCAGCAGCTCGACCCGGCAGCAGAAACGACTGCCGTTCAGGCATGAGAGCCCCTTCAGGAATAATCGCCTGGCATTGCCAAACCATGCGCTGGCTGAAACCAGTCCGTTCATGGACCGCTCCGCTTATTATTGTACCTTGTATCCGTTTAGTTCCCTGGCTGCCTGCTCCACGTGCGCCCGTGTCATGCCCCCGTTCTGGCCGGTGCAGAACTCCACTTCCAGCACTTTGCCGCTGTCGGAGTCCTCAAAACGGCAATGCATTCGCTGGTTGACATCGTAACTGTAGCAGACCTGGATGGGCCTGTTCGCGGGCCGATTCTCAGGCAGGGTAAAAGTCTCTGTCGCGATCCGGTTCACATACTGAGGGTCTTCATCTTCCCCCTGTGTAATGGCCACTTGCAGCTCGGACTGTCCATCGAACAGCGTATAGAACGTCTGCGTGACTTCGCAGGGCAAAGGCGTATTCTTTTTGAGAATGATGGAATTGCGGATCACATGCCGGCCGGTTTCTTCATCGATGGGTGCACAGATCGTGCCGTAACTGTGGTTGCATACGTCCTTCAGCCGCACGTCCTTGAGACCGGCCGCAATGCCGGCGGGCACTTTGTCGGGGGCATCTCTAAGCAGGGTCAGCCCCGCGTGGATCGCCGCCCCCAGCGCGACGCATTCATCTACGTTCACCGCGATCTCGGGAGGCATGCCAAACTTTTTTTCCAGATGCTCACGAACAACCGGCATGCGCGTGCTGCCCCCGACGAGCAGGACCTTATTGATCTGCGAGGTAGTGGATTGGGCCTCCTCGAGCGCCACTTCGATCAGGATATCCGTCCGCGCGAGCAAAGGTTCGATGGCCTTTTCAAACTGACTCCGCGTGATCTCGACCTTCAATGAGCCCTTGGGGCCGTAAATGATCTTTCGGACGGCATTCCGGCGAGAGAGCGTTTTTTTGATATCCTCGGCGTCATCTTCGAACTTGGCCCGTTCCTGTTCGCTCGTGATCAAGTCGGCCTTATATTCCTTGCGGTACGCCTGCTCAAGCAGCTCGATGATCTTACTATCGAAATCCACGCCGCCCAGCGCATGGTCGCCCTGGCTGCATACGATCTTCATATCGGACCCGTTGATATCCAGGATCGTCACATCGAACGTGCCGCCCCCCAGGTCGTACACCAGCACGCGTCCGTTGACGTTCTGGGTGGTGGCATAGTAGAGGGCCGCCGCCACCGGTTCGTTGACGATCCCGATGACCTGTAACCCCGCCAGCTTGCCGGCGTCCATCGTGGCCTTGCGCCGCACTTCGTCAAAATGCGCTGGAACCGAGATCACCACCTGCGTGATCGGACTTTCAACCGAGCCATCCTGCTTGAGCTTCTTCAGGATCAGGCTGCTGATCTCTTCCGGCGACCAGTCCCGCCCATCCACCTTTTTCCGCCAGCTTGCGTCGCCCATGTGCCGTTTGATCCAGCGCACCGCTCGATCCGGGTTCAATTGCCGGCAGTTGACCGCCTCAAGCCCTATCCGGATCGCGCCGGCCTCTTCTTCGTCGAAATAAACCGCCGAGGGGGTGATCCGCTCGCCTTCACTGTTGGGAACGATTTCCGGGCGTCCGATCGCATTCAACCGCGCCAGTTCTGAAAACGTCGTTCCAAGGTCAATTCCAGCTATCGTGCTCATAAAGTCCTTCCTATCTGCTTTCACCGTATTCATACAGTCTCACTTGTGCGCAACGGACGATCTTGACATCGTCATCATTTACCAGGTATTGGTAGCCGCTTCGGGCGATCTCGGCGATCACTCCCGATTTCTCCGGGTCGGTTGTGGGCACGCGTTCCTTGACGGCCTCCGCGTACCGCTCCAGCCCTTTATAAGGTATATTCAAATCGGGCTCGTATTGCTCGATCCCGCTGCTTTCCAGCGCAAAGACCAGTTCATCCCTTACATCCTGCAGATGGTCGCTCAAGACTTGTTCCTTGGGGCCCAAGCGGCCAACACGATCTTCCAGATTATCCACGCAGCGGATGATGCGCAGGCAGAACCGCCGAACGATCATCCAGTCGTACCCATCCTGCAGTTTTCGCACCTGGTCCTGCTGCTGCGCGGCGTAGTGACGGATCGCGGAAACCTCTTCCGTCAATTCCGATAATTCCCTGGTGAGCGGCTGTTCGGTCGTCATCAGCTTTTTCAACTCGGGCTTTTCTTCCAGCTCGAGTGCCCAGCCGAAGTAATTATCCGATGCCGGACTTTCTGAAGTGCGTTGATGGACCGCAGGCAGACTCTGCACAAGCGATGGTTTGTCAGAACCGGTCGCGGCCGGCTCCGCCTCGGTCCTGTCCTTGCGTCTGGCTTGAAAATATCCGGGAGAATTCTTGTCGTGGATAATGGCCGGCCCAGGCTGTCTTTGCAGTGTGGGATCAGATTCCTGAACGGCTGTGTCGCAATCGGCTTCTTCAATCTGGGCCATGGAAGCAGCCGGTTCGGGATCGGCTTGGTTCGTTGAGTCTTGCGGCGCAGATTTCCGCTGCCTGACGATATGGAACAGCCATCGAAAAATGCCGCCCAGTGCGACAATAGTTCCGCAGGCCAACAGAAATGTTGAAGCGGTCAGGATTACTTCCGCCCGGCTGCAGTCTTGCTGATAATGTTCCAATTGCTGCCGCCAATCCGAACCATACATCACCTCGGCCAACTCTTGCGGAATATGCGCGGTTTGCTGCTGAAAATTCGGCAGGGCGGCAGTCAATCGATCTGACTGACCCTCAGCCAGTTTCTTCTGAATATCCGGCCCACCGTATTGACCCTGGCCCCACGGGTTTTCCGCCTTGTCGTCCTCGGACAATCCGGACCATTGCTCATACATGCTCAGGTATTCCTGGATGACCTGGTTGTGACCGGACGAGCCGGAAGCGTCACGGATCTGCTGGTTCCAGGATCGCATCTGAACACTGTAAACACCCAATCCGGCAATGCCGCCGAAGAGAAAAGCGATCGACCCAATGATCCACTTTTGTTTGCTCATGGTCTTACAGTATCCCATCCAAGATGCGCAATACGCTATACTTAAACTGTACCTTACGCCTTTGTATCGGTCAAACCGGCAGGGGAAAGAACGTCTGCAAAACGCCGGGATCACCGGCAAAATAGAATATGTTTTCATAAAGCGTTTACACGCTTGGGGTTACAATTGGAACGTCCGATAATGCAAATTCGACCGGCTAAAAACTCAGCCGCTAAAACCGGCGCGCGAAAAAAGCAGGTCCGATAAACCAAATTCGCTAGAGCGGTTTATCGGTCGAAGGATTCGGAAGGGATTGCAGCAGGTTTTTGGCTTGTTCGGCGTAAGGACTTTCGGCGTGTTCCGTGGAAAACGCCGCCAGGATCGAACGGCACTCCTCCAGCAATTGGTCCCGGCCTTCTTTTGAATTCTCCGGGTTTTTCCATAGTTGGATCTTCAGTAAACCCAGTTCGTACATTGCCCGGATGCCCCCATCGCTTTGCGGGAATTGACGGATGAGATCGGACAAAAGCACCAGTCTTTGATTCATGTCGTCAGAGATCATGGCCTTATCAAGCAGTATATTGTCGCGCAGCCCGTCCTGCGGCGGCATCTCCACAAGCAGTTCATCAAGCCGGGCCCCGTAGTCCGGCGAGTAGGGATTCAGCAGAATGAATGCGGCAAGGCGCCGGCTGGAGGCGGCGTCTGTCCCTCGATTTTCCGGCGCAATGCACCTTTGCAGCAACAGAAAGCGGGTCTGCAAGTCGTGCAGTTTGATCGGTGTCATCACCGTTCGGGCAGGTTCGCGGAAGGACGCGAAGATCGAATCCGATTCGCCGACCGTTCGGGAGGCGGCCAGCTTGTCGATGTTTTCGTGCAGCATCGCCAAGGAAACTTCACACAACTGCTGGGCCTTCTCGAAATTGCCTCCGCCGGCTTCGCAGTAAGCCATGCGCCACCGTGCCTCAAGCGACTCAAGGCTTTGCGGATAGCTCGTAAAGAGTTCCTGCCAGATAAAAATATTATCCGCGAAAGGGTAGTCCCAATAAAAACAAAGCCGCTCCTGGCTGGCGATCTTGCGGACGTCGGGATGGTAGTCGTTAAGAATCGCCTTGAAATAAAGGGCTGCCGCCTTGCGTTTGCTGGCCGGCCAACGCTCCATAAAGAGGTCGTACCGCCCGATCAATTCGCGGCGCTTGGCCGGATATTTCAATTGATCCGGCATCTTTTTCTGGAACCATTGCGGCCAGCGGTCATAAATAATAAGGCTCTGGATCTCTTCCTTCAGCTTCTGGCGCAGCAAGATCGGCTCGGTCGGATAAAAACGTCCCACCAGGAAACTCCGCAGCGCATCGTCCCCGACGACCGCGTCCAGGGTTTCCTTGATCGATTGTTCATGAAACTCTTCGGCGTCTTCCGGGCTGCTTCCGGCGACAAAAAGCTGGTAATCCAGTTCCGCGAAACCGATGTGCTTTTGAAAAACCCCAAAGGCCGTCAACAGCAGCGCCAGGCTCCATGCGAACACAAGCCCCGGTTTGTAGCGCGTAAAATGCCCGATGCCCAGCACAATGCCTGCCATGAACAGCCCCGTGACCCATGCGTAGATCCAGGGCGCAAACGAAAGCCCCCAGCGAACCGGGTCCACCTCCGGGTACCCGCCCCACACTGCCCAGTAAACCAGTTGCGGCGCCATGCACAGGGCAATCGATATGAACCGCGAACGAAACCGAAGCGGGCGGCACGCCACGGCCACACAGCTCACCAGCACGAACAGGCCGAACATCTGAAGCTTGGCAATAAAAATGATGGATAAGATAAATGGAATGCTGTATCGGAAGCTGAGTAATTGTGAAATCAGCAGCGGCACGGTTGCGATAAGGCCCATCAGAATGCCAAGAATAACGATGTGCCACGGGTATTCATAAATGCTGATCGGATAAACGACAAATCGTCCCAACTGCGCGATCTGGGACGGCGTGGAACGCACCAGTTCGTTCAGATCCAGAGAAATGGGCTGATCATACAGGATCCGATGCCAAAACCAGCAGCAGCCTACAAAAACGCCCAGGCTCAAAAACCAGAACCACAGCACGTTGGCGTGACTGTAATGCAGGGTCGGCCCGGCCGTCATAAACGACTTCGCCGGCGAAGCCATACCAGGTGCCGCTGTGGGTTTGCTGTTTTCTGCCATTTTGATCGATCCGCTGAATTTGAGCCGTTATTATAACCGTTTGCAGCAACCAAACATAGATTCAAATGGCAGCGATTAAGAAAGAAAAGGTTCGGCCTTGTCCGGATACTTAGCCGCGGATAATGTCGGCGATCTTCATCAGCCGGCTGATATTGTCGCGCTCTGCTTCGCCCAGCTTGTCATAGATGTACTTGATCGTCTCGCGCGTCTCCGGGATCACCACGTGCTCCAGCACGTTGACGCGCCGACGCGTCGATTGCAGCTCCGTCGCCAGAAGCTGGCACTGCTTTTCTTTTTCGGCCAATTCCACCAGGCTGTCGCTGGCCCGTTCCAGCGCCCGCAGCGCCACGTCCAGTTCCCCGCTGGTGGTCGAAAACCCGTAGCTCATGATGTCGCCTTCGATCTGCTTGGTAAGCTGGGGCACCTTGACGCTCATGATCGAGGCCAAACGGATCGTCAGTTGGAACTTCTTGGTCGGCAGGTCCATCGCTGCCCGGATATGCTCCGGTTCCATCGTCGCACGCGCCATCATGAAGCGGCGGCTCATCTCCAATATATCCTGCTCCACCTTCTTGCGAAGTGCCGTCAGGTCGCGCGCGATCTGCACGAGCCGCCGCGAGATCTCGTCGCGTTTCTCGCTGAGCAGCCGATGTCCCCGCAGCGCCAGCGCCACGCGCTTGCGAAGCTGCAAGAGTTCCATCCGTGTCGCGTTTACACTCTGTAGAGCCATTACAATCAACTTCCCTATTCATTTTTTGCCACAGAGAACACAGAGGTCTCAGAGAAAAAAATAAATCTAAATCTCTTGTTTCTCTGTGTCCTCTGTGGCGAATATTCTTACTTCCGGAAGGCCGGCATATATTTCTCGATCAGTTTCTTGTCAATACGCTTCAGTTCGACGTCGTCGAACATGCTCAGCAGTTCCCACCCCAGGTCCAGCGTCGCCAGCACGTCGCGGTTCTCATAGTACCCCTGTGAGATGTACCGTGACTCGAACGCGTTGGCGAATTTCATGTACTTCTGGTCCTCGGCCGACAGGGCCGCCTCGCCCAATATCGTCGCCAGTTCCTGCGCCTCTTTGCCCCGCGCGTACGCCGTGTAAAGCTGGTTGTAAAGTGCCGCATGATCCTCGCGCGTCTTGTCCGGGCCAATGCCCTTGTCCTTCAGTCGCGACAGCGACGGCAGCACATCCACCGGCGGCGAGATCGCCTTGCGGTGCAGCGGACGGCTCAGGATGATCTGCCCCTCGGTAATGTAGCCCGTCAGGTCCGGCACCGGGTGGGTCTTGTCATCTTCCGGCATGGTCAAAACCGGGACCATCGTGATCGAGCCTTTCTGCCCCTTGATCCGGCCGGCCCGTTCATAGATCGTCGCCAGGTCCGTATAAAGGTAGCCCGGGTAGCCGCGCCGGCCCGGCACTTCCTTGCGGGCCGCCGAGATCTCGCGCAGCGCCTCGCAGTAGTTGGTCATATCGTTCAGGATGACCAGCACGTGCATGTCTTCTTCGAACGCCAGGTATTCGGCCGCCGTCAGCGCCACGCGCGGCGTGGCGATCCGCTCGATCGCCGGGTCGTTGGCCAAGTTGATGAACAGGGCCGCGCGTTCAATGGCCCCCGTGTTTGTCAGGTCATTGATAAAGAACTGCGCCGCCTCGAACGTGATGCCCATCGCCGCAAAGACCACCGCGAAAGCCTCGCCCTTGCCGCGAACGGTCGCCTGCCGGGCAAGCTGGGCCGTGATCTCATCGTGCGGCAGTCCGGCCCCCGAAAAGATCGGCAGCTTTTGGCCGCGGACCAACGGATTGAGCCCGTCGATGGTGCTGATGCCCGTCTGGATGAACTCATTGGGGTAGTCGCGGGCGTACGGGTTGATCGGGTTGCCGTTAATGTTCAGTTTCATCTTCGGCAGGATCGCCGGCCCGCCGTCCTTGGGCACGCCGGTGCCGCTAAAGACCCTGCCCAGAATGTCCCGCGAGACCGCCAGTTCCATCGGTTTGCCCAGAAACCGCACGGTCGTACCGCTCACGTTGATGCTCTCGGTGCCTTCAAATACCTGCACCAGCACCTTATCCTGTTCCACCTGCAGGATCTGCCCGTGACGCGTCGTCCCGTCCGGCAGTTCAATATCCACGATATGGCCGTACTTGGCGCCTTCGACGCCCTCCACCATCATCAGTGGCCCCGAGATCTCGCAAACTGTTCTATATTCTTTCAGCATTCTATACTCCCTGAGCAAGTTTTGAGCTATGAGTCATGAGTTTTCAATTAAACTCAAAACTTTAAACTATGAACTTAAAACTATCTCTGTGACCTCTGCGGCCAAGATTTCTATGCGGCGGACTTATCCTGCACCGCCAGCAGTCCCTTGATCTGCTCATCCACCCTGGCTTCGATCGCGGTGATCTGGTCAACTTTATCGTTCTCAATGTATTTGGCGCGGGCGATATCCTCGCGCACGCTCAGCTTGAACAGTTCGGCGGTATCCACACCCTTGTCGATGGCGTCCAGCCCCTGCTGGTGGAAATGCAGGATCAGCCGGATCATCGCGTACTGCTTTTCAAGCGGCGTAAAGGTATCGACTTTGTGAAACGCGTTCTGATGCAGAAAATCCTCGCGGATGCTCTTGGCCGTTTCCAGCGTCATGCGGTCCTGGGCGCTGATGGATTCGGCCCCGACCAGCCGCACGATCTCCACAAGCTGCGATTCCTGTTCCAGCAGCGACATCGCCTGCTGCATCATTTCCGCAAATTCCTTCCCAGCGTGTTTATCCTTGAAGGCATCCGCCAGGTACTGCTTATAGAACGAATAGCTCGTCAGCCAATCGATCGCCGGAAAATGCCGCTGCTGCGCCAGCCTGCCCTGCAAGGACCAGAAGACCTTGACCACGTGCAGCGTCGCCTGCACCACGGAGTCCGACAGGTCGCCGCCGGGAGGGCTGACCGCCCCGATCACCGAAAGCGCCCCTTCTCGCTGCGGCGTACCGCTGCACATCACGCGGCCGGCCCGTTCGTAGAACGATGCGATCCGCGCCCCCAGGTACGCCGGGTAGCCTTCTTCGGCGGGCATTTCTTCCAACCGCGTCGAGATCTCGCGCATCGCTTCGGCCCAGCGGCTTGTACTGTCGGCCATCAGCGCTACCGAGTAGCCCATGTCGCGGAAGTATTCGGCGATTGTAATGCCCGTGTAAACGCTTGCCTCGCGCGCCGCCACCGGCATGTCTGAGGTATTGGCGATCAGCACCACGCGCTTCATTAACGGCTCGCCCGAATGCGGGTCGATCAGCTCCGGGAATTCCATCAGCACGTCCGTCATTTCGTTGCCGCGCTCGCCGCAGCCGACATAGACCACGATGTCGGCGTCCACCCACTTGGCAAGCTGATGCTGCACGACAGTCTTGCCCGTGCCGAACGGCCCCGGCACACACGCCGTTCCGCCGCGCGCGATCGGGAAGAACGCATCGATAACCCGCTGACCCGTGACCAGTACCTGGTTGGGATTCATGCGGGATTGGTTCGGGCGCGGCCGCCGCACGGGCCATTTCTGCATGAGCGTCAATTCCGTTTTGCCGCTGGTTCCGTTGATCGCGGCGATCGGGTCAGTGACCGTATAATCGCTTTCACGCAGGCCGTCGATCGTGCCCTCCACGCCGACCGGCACCATGATCCTGTGTTTCACCAGCGTCGATTCCTGGACCGTCCCGAGGATGTCGCCGGGCTTGACCCGGCTGCCGTTCTGCACGGAAGGCACGAAGTGCCATTTGGTTTTGCGCTGCAGGCCGGGGATTGCGCTGCCCCGGTGGATGGTATTGCCCTGCGCCGCCACCAATTGATCCAGCGGACGCTGGATGCCGTCGTAAATGCTCGAGATCAGCCCCGGTCCCAGTTCCACGCTCAGCGGCGCTCCGGTATTGACCACGTCCTCGCCCGGGCCGATGCCCACGGTGTCTTCATAGACCTGGATGCTTGCCCGGTCGCCGTTGAGCTCCACGATCTCGCCGATCAGGTTCTCTTTGCCCACCCGCACGACGTCATACATGCGGGCCCCGATCATACCTTCGGCCACGACCACAGGCCCGGCGACCTTGATGATTCTTCCGTTCTTTGTTTCAGCCATCGCAAAACCTTTATTTAGATTTATGAAGCTTCGGCCAACGGCCGAATCCATAGTTTTGATATTTAATTTTTGATCTTTGATATTATTTCAGGATGTTGATTCCCGTCGCTATCTTAAGCATCTTGCCCAGGCTCTCGGTCGCCACGCCGGACGGCTCCGACGTGAAAGGAACCACCACCACGCAGGGCGTCGCCAACCGCTGGGTCTTTTCGAAAACCACCTGCGCGGCCCGGGCGACGTTTTCGGCGACGATGACCAGCGCGTACTTTTGCCGCACGATGGAATCCGCCTTGTCCTGCACCGCCGCCGCCTCCGGCTCGGTCGCGAATGTATCCATTCCCAGCGCAGCAAACGGCATCACAAAATCCATACTGCCCAATACCGCTGCTTTACCTTCCATTTACTTCCTTTCGTTTTGCCGCAGAGCACACAGAGAACTCAGAGATAATTTTTACTTTATCCCTCTCAAACCTTTGTGACCTCTGTGGCGAAGTTCTTTAATTCATCCGTTCGCCGAGACGATCCTGGATCAACTGCGGCGAAAGGCCGTTCTTCTTGCCCGTCAAAACCATCCGCACCGTTCGGATCTCGGCTTCTTTCCAAAGAAAATACGCGATCACCGGCTGCGGTCCGGCGGCGATCGTTCGCGTCTGCGCCAAAAAGCCGCTCACGTAATCATCACATTCTTTTTCCAGCCGCAAGAACGATTGCTCGCTCCGCAGATACGGAATAGATATTTCCAGCAATTCGTAATAGGGCGTCGTGAAGAAAAGTCCCGCGATCGCCTCCAGCCCGATTTCCAGGCCCTGCCGCAAACGGTCAAGGCTTACAAAGCCACCCGGCAGGAACTTGTCCGTTTCCTCCTGCCGGCCTGCCATCTTGAGCCGCAGCATCGTTCGGATGTTGCTCAAATCGATCTGCAGCCGCATCAGCGACAGACAGAATTCGCAGTTGATATCCTGCGCCTGCCGGATCCGCCAGGCTGCCTGGACCCGGTCGATCTCATAGTCGATCCGCCGGATGTCATGCTTTTCATAATATCCCAGCACCGCCGCTTCTACCGCCTCCTGCAGGTAATCAGGAAACCGTTCGTAGTTTTCCTGCTCGAAGATCTCCTCGAACTCCGAGGCGGGCACGTTGCCGTCATTGCTGTAATCGGTGCCCAGCTTCTGTCCTGTCACCACCCGCCGCACCGCCAGCCGCATGTTCGCGAAATCCTCGCGAGCCCGCAAGAATACCTCGATCGATTCGTTATCGATGAGTTCAGCGAACAGGTTGCGCACCTCCGTCCGCCGCTCCAGCAGCATCTGCTCGATCTGTGCATCATCGGCCTTGCCGTCGATGGCGTATTCCGTGCCGCTCAGCATCTCGGCCGCGTCGGCAAACGACGGCGCATTGGCCATATCCAAAAACATCGCCCGCGGGATCATGCTCAGGTCCAGTGCTCCGACCCGGGCCGCCGCGTGCGCGTACTTCCAATTGTCCGAGCCGATCGGCGGGTAACGATAAAAATCGATTTCGTAGGTCAATTCCGCCACGGTTATCCCTGCTTTGTGCTGTCCCTGCTGCCGAACAATTCGTTGGCCAGCTCGATTTCCATGCGTTCGCGTGCCTGCCCGATCAGTACCTCGCTGCTGACATTGGCCTGCACCCGCCCGTGCGACAGCAGAAAGCCGCCCGTGATATCCGCCCGCCGGCTGCTCAGTTTCAGGCTGCCCTTAAATCCTGTCCCCAGATCGCGATTGACCTTCTTGACGAAGTCTTCATTGATGCGTTTTTCGTTCTTGCCGACAACGACCTCTTCGTCCCCGGTTTCGACGGCGCGCGTCATCAATTTTTTCATCAGGGCCAGGTACTGTTCGTCCGGCAATTGGTTCAGCTTGTCAAGGGCCTTGGCAAAGATCCCGTCCAGGACCTCTCCGCGCTCGCCCAGCAATTGCCGGGCATGGGCCATTCTCGCCTGGGCCAGCATCCGCCGCACTTTGTCATCGGCCGCCGCCCGCGCAAGCGTTTGCGTCTGTTTATTAAACTCCGCCAGCTCAGCCTGCGTCTGTTTTGCCTGGGCGTCGGCCTTGGCTTTCGCTTCGCCCAGGATCGTGTCCGCTTCGCCGCGAGCCTGCGAGAGTATTTTTTCGACTACCTGTTCCGCATTCATGTGAACCATCCGCTAACAATGGAATATAAGGTTACGCCGGTACGATCTTGATGCCCATCAGCAGGATCAGCAGCGAGATCAGGAATCCCAGGATCGCGTACAGCTCGATCATGGCCGCGAACACCACGCCCGCCTTGAACGCCATCTCCGGCCGCTTGGCCGTCATCAGAATACCGGCTGCGCCCGTGCGCCCCTGGTAAATGGCGCTGACCAGGCCGCCGATGCCGACCGGCAGGCAGGCCCCCAGGATCTCCAGCCCCTGCGTCCACGTGACCGGGTTGAGACTGCCGCCGAACATATTCAGCTTGATCATTACGAACAGGCCCACGACGAATCCATAGATGCCCTGCGTGCTGGGCAACACCACCAGCAGCATCAAGGTGCCGTAACGTTCCGGCTTTTCGCTAAGAACCCCGGTGGCCGCTTTGGCCGCCGCTGCCAAGCCGATGGACGAACCGATGCCCGCCAGGAAAACGGCTACCGCGGCGCCTATGATTGCGAATGCCAAACCCAAATTTTCAATACCCATAAGCCTAAACCCTTTCTATTCCACAAAAACGGTAAGATTGCTTCTCCCGTGACGCGCACGGGAATTAGTCTCGAACTTCAACATAGTTAAACTTTTTCCGCAGCGGCACAAAATCTTTCCCGCCGCCGGTAAAGAACTTGGGGAAGAACTCCACGAACTGCAAACGCATCGTGTGCACGAACGCGCTCAGCGTAGACATGGCCAGATTAAACGAATGACCGAGTACGAATACTATGGCCCCAAGCACCCAGCCGATAACTGGCAGGTCAGGGGTGGCGCCGGAAATGAGTTTAACCAATACGTTAATGGCTACGCCAAAGCCGCCGCCGACCATGCCCAGGGCCATCAGACGCACATAGCTCAGCACGTCTCCCATATAGAAGACGGTGCTGAAAAGCTGGAAGCCTCCCATCCCGATCCGCCCGCCCCAGCCTCCGCTCCGCACGGTGAACAAAAGAATGCAGAGGGATGTGACCAGGGCGACGATCAGGCAGGGCTTTATCCATGCGGCCGGAAGAAACCCTGCGGCCCCCGCTCCGGCACATACAAAGCTATTGAGATGAACGATCCAAACCAATTGGTCGCAAATACCGGAAATCCAATCCTTCTTGGCAAGGTTCGCAAAGAAAGCGATGAACAATCCGCACATGATCTGCAGATAGCCAAGCCCCAGCGATAGGGCGAAGAAAGTCATGGGCTGAACCATAGGATCGAACAGCATCAGTTTGACTCTCACGGCATCCAGCGTATGCCGAATCGGCCAGTTTTCCGGCAGCAGGGCCGTGATGCTATCGCCAAACCAGCTTCCCGTGATCGCGCCCGCCAACATTGTCGCAAACGCGCAGATCATCAGCATCCAGAACGGACCCTTGGCGATCCGCGCCTTCTTTAAGACCCATGCCAGCACGGCCATCAGAATAAGCCCGTAGCCGGCGTCGTTCAGGCACAGGCCGAAGAAGATCGCGAAGAACGGTGCCAGGAATACGGTCGGATCGATCGAGGTCGGCACGGGCATTCCGTAAAGCCGCGTGATCAGCTCGAACGGGCGGACGGCCCTGTGATTTTCGATCTCGACCGGCGGCTCTTCGCCTTCGCCCGGCTGAATGACTGCGACATCACACCCGTCAAAATCGGACACGACCTTCTCAAGCTTCCTATAATCGCGCTGCCGAACCCAACCCTCAAAGAACACCGCGTGATCCGTCGCCGGCGCCGAGGCCTCCGCGACGATCCGCTCGTGAAGATTTTGATGATGATCGTACAGGATTTGCAGGTGCAGCTTATGCTTGCCCAGCTCGAACGCCTTCTTGCGCAGTTGGTCCTCTTCGGCCTGCAGCTGGTCAAGTCTCTTATGGAGCCGCGAAACATTTTCGTCGATCGTACCGGTCAAGCCCTCGAACAGTGCGGGTTCAAATTCCAGCGAACGCAGAAGTTTCTGAGCCTCGGAAGCCGATTCATGCAGCGCAGCGATCACGCACGCCTCCATCCGATTGGCCGTGGTAACGGTCTCATAGGCAGCGCCCAGAGCCAAAAGTTTTTCCTTTGCCTCCTGGACATGCTGTTCGGGCAGCAGGCCCACAAACACCGCCGAAGACTTCAACGGGGCCAACTCCTCCACCGGGATCCGCAGCGGCTGCCAGACCTCAAGCCGTTCGATCAGGGCCCTCTGGTTCTCGGCGTCCAGCCGGATTTTGTCCATTCGCCCGGCCAATGTTTCAGTTCCCTCCAGCAGGTGGAGAGGATCCTGTTTGGAAACGGCCGCCCGATACTGCTGACCGTTGATCTCGATCAATGGCGCAAACACAGTCGTCTTTTCTTTGGGCGCATAAGGATGCAGAAACTCAATGGCCTTGCGGAGTCGCTCGATCAGATCTTCCTGTTCGCGCTGCCGCTTGATTTCAACGACCAGTTCCGGCCATTCTTTGCTTATCATCGCGCGCTCGGCATCGAGGATCTGCACCATCCCCGTGTCCTGCAGCGCGGCCAAAAGCTCGGCCGCCTGGCTGCGGTGCGCCACGATCATCACTTTTTGCATGGATGCGATTGCCATCGGTTACTGCCTGACTCGCTGCTGTTCTTATGCGGATTTTCCGTTTATTGTGGTTCTGTTGCGGAAAAAACCTGCGCTGGTTCAGATCTGCTGGAGCCCCAAGAGTACTTTATCAACCAGGGCCGCAGCCTTCTTAGCGCTTGCTTCCTTCAGGGCCCTGATTTCCTGAGCCCCTTCGGACTGGAGCTGCTCTACTTGCCGCTGTCCCTGCTTCTCGGCTGCGCTTACGGCCTCGTTAATAATCCTGAGACGTTCCTGTTGAGCCTGCCTGAGCAGTTCGCTCCGGCTTTTCCTGGCCTCATCCAGAACGATCACGGCCTGCTGCCGTGACTGCTCGCTGATACGCGCGGCCTCTTTTTCAGCCTCTTTTATCTGCTTGATCAGTTCCATTCAGTTTCCCAAATAACAACTTCAACGGACTTCGCTGAAGGTTTTTGTTCGAAAAAGTGCAATATAAACAGAATGCCTTGTCGTGTCCATCAAAAACAGCAAATTTTATGTGCGCATGTGGTCATTTTTAGGTATTTTCCCCTAATTCGTCTAACCTTGCGGCCAGTCTCCTTTCCTCCATTGCCAGAAGAATCAGGGCCGTAATCTGCTCGTGATTGAACGCCGAATTGTCAATGGCAAGGTTGAACGCAGGGGCCCGCGGATTCTGTCTTTCATAATATAACCGTAATCGATCCCTTTCGGCCGCTATTTCATCAATGCGGGCAGCCGCGGTTTGCTTATCGACTCCCTCCCGGAGGCAAATCCTTGCGATCCGCCAATCTTTGGGAGCCGTGACCCGCACACTCAGGCCGTTCGCTAAATCGCCCGTGGCGGCCGTGCCGCCTTGACCGAGAATAACCGCGTGGCCGTTGAAGGCGATCGTACGCACCAGAAGCGTAAGTTTGTTGCGGATTTCAACCCCTCCCGGCATGCCTTCGCGCTTGAGTCCCCTTAAAAACTCCTTCATGAGGTTCGGAGCCGCACTTCGCTCCTTTTCCAGGCTCTCTGCCGCAAGACCTGTCTCCTGCGCCAGGTGCTGAAGGATATCCTTGTGGAAAAACCGCCAGCGTTTTTCCTCACCCCGTTCATTGAGCCGCTCGACCAGCAGTTCCCCGAGCTCGATCCCATCGCAGCCGTACTGGCGAGAGATTGTTACGTACGGCCCGGGCTGTTTTTTTGCAGCCACATTCTCAACGTTTTCTTTGAGGTAAGTAAGGATAGCTGTCTTTGATAGCTTTGGATTCATAATATGGGTGCCAATAGGTCGATCATCCTCATTCTACACGCAAATAATCGTATATCGCAGCGGCTCAATTGTCAATAAAATGTTCCTCCGAAATCACTTATTCTTTTAATCGTCTTTTATTTGCATAACTGTTTTTTTTGCTTACAATGTTGCCCTTTAGTTGAGGTCCATGGCAAACGTGTATCATAATATTCTGGTTATCAAGCCCAGTTCGTTGGGGGACATAGTCCACGCGCTTCCGGCGGTGGCCGGCTTGCGAAAACAACTGCCCAATGCCCGAATTACCTGGCTCGTTCGTCGGCAATTTGCCCCTCTATTGAAGAATATCGGTTTTATTGATGAGCTTCTGCTTTTCGAACGCGATAAAATGGCCGCCTGGTTCTATAGTCCGGCGGCTTTGAGGTGCCTGCTGAACTTTCGCGAACAGCTCAAAAACGGGCGGTTCGATCTGGTGCTGGACCTGCAGGGACTGCTAAGAAGCGGCCTGTTTGCCTGGATGACAGGCAGCACGGCTCGCGTCGGCCTGGCCGAGGCGCGCGAAGGTGCCCGGTTTTTCTATACCAAGAGAGTGGACGCGCCGTCGGATTCTCCGCATATCCTCGATTATTATTACAAGCTCCTAAACGAAATAGGTATCCGGGCGGTGCCGGCCGAGTTTCGTTTGGCCCCTCCCGATGAGGCCGCCAAATCGATCGAAGCCAAAATGTCACGATTTGGATTATCCCCCAAGAGGTTTGTCGTCCTGGTTCCAAGTTCCGCCCATGCCGCCAAGTGCTGGCCCGCCCAGCGGTTCGCGGCGATCGCGGAACAACTGCGAAACCGCTTTCAATGGGACCTTGCGGCAGTAGGTACTGCTGCGGATAAGGAGATCATTGCTCGGATTCAGCGGCATTGCGCCGACCCGATCATTGATCTGAGCGGCCAAACCAGCCTACCGGAATTGGCCGCCTTGTTTGAACGTTCCGCCGCGGTCATCTCCAATGACACAGGTCCCGGCTATATCGCCGCCGCTTGCGGCGTCCCCACTGTCATTGTCTTTGGCCGGACAAATCCTCTCAGGCTCGGGCCCTACAAACGCCCGGATTGCATCGCCGCCGTCCACCTCGGCCAGCGCGGTTGGGAAATTGAAAGCTCAAATCCTGCCTTTAGTATCGAACATGTTCCGGTCGAAATGGTATTTGAGAAGATACTGTCGCAACTGAATAGGAAAACTGCTTAAATGCCATATTCTCACCGGTTAATAATTCGAATGCGACCCATCCTGAGATTCATCAGGACCCGCTTTCTGCATATCGATGATAGCCCCGAACGCGCTGCCCGGGGGTTTGCCATCGGTCTGTTTGTCGGTTTTCTCCCGCTGCTTGGCCTTCACATGATCTTTGCATGGTTTTTTGCAGGGTTTAGCCGTGCTAATCGCGTAATTGCGATGGCCACTGTCTGGTTCAGCAATCCCGTGACGGCCGTGTTTATTTATTTTCCCTGTTACCGCCTTGGCAGATTCCTGTTGTCTCCGGCAAACTCGCAAATTGATTCCGAACAAATGGAACAACTCATCACGGCGACTTTTTCGGCCCAGCGCGTCTTCGCCAATTTATTCACGTCCCAGTTCTGGAAAGACGTTTATGCCCTGAGCATGAAAATTGGCTTGGAGACCTTGATCGGCGGCGTCATCCTGGGCCTGATTATCGGAAAAATTGGCTATTGGCTATCTCTTTATATCATTAAGCGGTACCGGCAGCGTAAGCATCATTTTTTCAGAAAACTTGCCCTCCGCCGCCAGCAATTAGCCGATTAAATCCTCTTAATTCCTGTATTCCTGTGTTCTTGGTTCTTGTATCCTTATCCTTTTTCCCGCTTGACTCCGAAGGTCTATGGTCTATGATGAAGTAGATTGAATTGAGCCTAAATGAAATGCCCGCAATGAATGCACAACAACTGGAAAAATACAGCTCGGCCATCACCTTGTCCGATATGGAACTGTTCGTCTTTCCCGAACTGACCTATAGCCTTCTCTTGGCCAACCTCATGAGCCCGATTATCTGGAGATGGCGGCAGGAAAGCACCTTCACGAAGCTCAAAGGCAAAAGCGCCTACCGCACGCTTCTTCGTCTTCGCCAGTTCATCATGGACGAATACGAGTTTAACCTCGACCTCAATACCTGGGGCCTGACGCACAAGGATACCGAACTGAACCGGTTCAAGGATCAGATGTCCTCCGAGGTCATCGCCCGCAGCAACGCCTTATTCGGCTATACCGGCGACCAGTACTACTTTGACGTCGATATTCGACGCCATTTCGGGCTTGACCAGTACGACGGCGACGTCATTCCCTACTGGAAAACCGAGACCGTCGAGGCCATGAACGCCTTCCGCCTGAAGGAAGGCTACCGCACGGGCGCAGGCGAGTGCGTGTCGCTTTCGACCCTTTATGCCGCGGCCGCCTTTATCATCGGCGGCATCCCCCTGGATGACATCTTCATGATCCTCACGCCCCTGCATTCCCAGAATTTTATCGATATTTCCGACGGCATCATCACCAACAACCGCCGACTCGTGACCAAGGCCATGTGGTTCAACGGCACCGAGATCTCCAACAAGGCCCAGCGGGCGATTCGCAACGAGCAAGTCACCGTCGTTGCGCACCAGACGGGCTATATCCATACCGTATATGACGAGGCGACCATCGCCCCGGACCGTTATCGCTATTTCACTGAAAAGCTGAGCGAATTTCTGACCGTCAAGCTGAACCATCTGCATTTGACTAACTTCCTCCGCTCCTACCCGCAATATGTGAAATACTTTCAGTTCTGCCGTTTTCTTCGCGGCGAACGCATGTTCGTCAAGGCCGAAACGCTTTTCAATTATGAGCATGGCAGCTCGTTCCGCATCTATGACGACAGCTTCGATAAACTCCTCGACGAGGTCGCGGAAGAAGATTATTCGATCTACAAGCTGCCCGACCGCCTTTGTGTCGAGCAGCTCATGGCCTTTGTCGAATACGAATCCGTCGATATGCAAAATCCCGCGGACCAGGCGAAGGTGGCTCGCTTTATCTCGCCCATGGTTGGGCCCTCGGCCGACCAGTGCGTTAAGGACCTGGTCAGCTTCCTTCACATTGCCCCGAAGTTGCCCGATGCGAACAAGCGTTTCATCTCCGCCGAACCGCTGCGGCTGGACCCGCAATGGGATCGCGAGCAGGTCATTGCCTATCTCGAATCGATGCGTGACAAGAACCCATCGGCGGACCTGGCCTTTTACGCCTTTCGCGATATGACCCGGTGCGACTGGCGGCCTTTTCTGAAGGCGTCGCTGGAACGCAGCCCGGTCTCGATTGAATTCTTCAAGGACGATACGATCGAGCAGGTCGCCGCTAAACTGTCCGCCTGGCCCAACGAATCCATCTACGAGGGCCCGCGCTTGGCCCATCCGGATGAAGTGGCTAACTACAAGACCGGCGACGGTATCGAAAAGGCCCTCACCCTGGCCAACATCCTTCTAAGCCGCAATCCGCGTCATTCAATGCAATTGATCGTCGACGGTCATGCCGTCACCCTCAAAACGCCTGCACAAACGTTCTCCTTCAGCTCCTCAAAAGGCCTCACGCGATCTTTCCGCCTGGCCCACGCTGCGTACGACGCACTTGCCTAAGCCGCAGGGCGGCTGCCGTGAGGCTGCCCAAAGCAACTGCTCATGGCCATTCAATCGGCAGGAAACAAATGCCGCAGTCCGCTCTTGAGATACTCCTGCGAATATCCTATAATGCCTGCGTCTTAACTAAGGATAACGGAAAATGGATTTTCGCTGCAAGTTTCCTTCATCGCTGCGCGTGGCCGGCCTGATGTCCGGCACCAGCGCCGACGGCATCGATGTCGCCATCGTGGATATTTCTGCTCGCAGGCGAACCGTGATCGCCTATGACACGGTCCCTTATTCCGCGACCGTGCGTAAAGCGGTGCTGGGCCTCTGCGACCCAGCGCGGGCCCGCGTTGATGACGTCTGCCATTACAACTTTCTGATTGGGCGGCTCTTCGCGGACGCCTTGGTACGAACCTGCCGCGAGCATCGCATCTCTTTAGGTTCAATTGATCTGATCGGGTCGCACGGCCAAACGATTTATCATATTCCGGCCGGACGCAAACAGGGCAAGGACCGCATTCGTTCCACCCTTCAGATCGGAGAACCTTCCGTCATTGCCGAGTTGACCGGCATCACGACCGTTGCCGATTTTCGGCCGCGCGACATCGCCTGCGGCGGGCAGGGCGCGCCGCTGGTCCCCTATAGCGATTATGTCCTGTTCGGCCATGCGAAATATTCTCGTGCGCTGCAGAATATTGGCGGCATCTCCAACGTGACCTATCTTCCGGCAGCCGGCTCCATCGGCCAAATCCTCGCCTTCGATTGCGGCCCCGGCAACATGGTCATCGATGCGCTGGTGTCAATGATAACGAACGGCCGCAAGCATTTTGACGCAGGCGGCGCGATGGCCTATCGCGGGCAGGTCTCGCAGCCGCTGCTCGAGAAATTTCTACGTCACCCGTTCTTCAAGCGCAGTCCCCCGAAGACAACCGGCCGCGAGATGTTCGGAGTTGCGTACAGCAAACAGTTCTATGAGTTTGGAATCAATATGGGGTTCGGCGCCAATGATATCGTTGCCACCGCGACCGCGCTGACAGCGCAGACCATCGCCGATGCGTATCGCCGTTTCCTGCCAAAGATGCCCGACCAGGTTATCCTCTGCGGCGGCGGCGCCAAAAACCGCTGCCTGGTCAACATGCTTGCCGAGCGTCTGCCCGAATGTCGGCTGATGACCACCGATGATTTCGGGATTTCCAGCGATGCCATGGAAGCGGTGTCGTTTGCGATCCTCGCGTGGGCAACGATCCATGGCATCTGCAACAATGTCCCCTCGGCCACCGGCGCAAGCAGGGCGGCTGTACTCGGCAAGATCATCCCCGGCAGCGGTGGTAAGAGATTTCATGGAACGTAACGGTGCAAATATAAATCCTAAATCCTAAACCCTAAATCCGAAACAATATCAAATGACAAAAAAACAGAATGCAAAACAAAAAGCTCGTACTCCTAACGGGTGTCTGATGCGACCAATTTTGGTCATTTAATTTTTGGATTTGGAATTTATTTAGGATTTAGATTTTAGTGCTTAGGATTTGAAACTATGGCTTTCTCGCTGCTCGATTTAATAATTGTGATTGTCTATATGGTCGCAACGGCCGCATTGGGTTTCTGGATCGGTCGTCGGCAAAAAGATACCACCGACTACTTTCTTGGCGGCAGACAGGTACCATGGTTTGCCGTCACGCTCAGCATCGTCGCCACCGAGACCAGCGTGCTCACCTTTATCAGCGTTCCAGCGGTCTCCTATCAGGGCAATCTCACGTTCATCCAGCTTATCTTCGGCTATGTTGTAGGCCGTTTGCTCGTTGCCCTGGTGATGATCCCGGCCTACTACAAGGGCTCCATTGAAACCGCCTATCACTTTCTGGGCCGCCGCTTCGGCCAGAAGATGCGCAGCGCCGCCGGACTGACCTTCATGATCACGCGAGTTCTGGCTGACGGCGTCCGCCTGTTCGCCACCGCTATCCCGCTGGCCGTCATCGTCAAAGGCAGCGGCTTCTTCGAAGGTCTCAGCGAGAGCCAATTCTACGTGCTGTCCATCATCGCCATCAGCCTCATCACCGTTCTTTACACGACCTTCGGCGGCATCAAATCCGTCATCTGGGTCGATATGATCCAGTGGACCATTTATATTACCGGTGCTCTGCTGGCTGCGCTCATCATTATCCACCGGCTGCCTAATGGCCTTGAGAGTCTTGTCGAGCCCGTCGTCAATGCCGGCAAGACGCGCTGGTTTGAACCGGGCACAGGATTATCGCTTGCAGAATTTCTGCGTCAGCCTTACACGTTCTTCACGGCTCTTGTCGGCGGGGCGGTCTTTACGCTTGCCTCGCATGGAACCGATCAACTGATCGTCCAGCGCGTTCTCACTTGCGGCAGCCTGCGTTCAAGCCAAAAGGCCCTCGCCTTCAGCGGCATCGTCGTCCTGTTTCAGTTCATCCTCTTTCTCGGGCTGGGCCTGCTGCTGTTTACGTTTTACGGCGGCCAAACGCCCCAGCAGCTTGGTCTGGCCAGGGCCGACGGCATCTTCCCGAAGTTCATCGTCGAGGTTATCCCCACCGGCATCAGCGGCCTGGTCGTCGCGGCTCTCTTCGCCGCCGCCATCAGCACGCTGGCCGGCAGCCTCTCCAGCTTGTCCAGTTCCGCCGTGCTGGATATCTACGTGCCGCTCTTTGGCAAAGACAAGAGCCCGTCGCAATTGCTCCGCATCTCGCGCATCGTCACGCTCTGCTGGTCCCTCCTTTTAATGGGGACAGCCACGCTTTTTATCAGCCTCAAAGGTACCGTCATCGAAACGGCCCTGAGCATCGCCTCCTACACCTACGGCGGACTGCTCGGCGTCTTCCTGCTGGGCCTGTTCTATAAACGAGCCTGCCAGCGCGACGCCCTCATTGCCTTTTTTACGGCCCTTGTGTCGATGCTGTTCCTGATTCATTTTGTAAAACTCGCCTGGCCGCTCTATACCGTCACCGGCAGTTTAACGGCCGTGATAGCCGGAATTGTTTCAAGCAGGATATTTCCCAGTGGGAAGCGTGAGCCGATAACTCTCCAGTAACATAGGAGTTTCAATGAACGATAAAGTCTTTGATGAAATCGCCAACCTCGTCACTGAAGCCCGCAACGCCGAATCCGAGAATATCGACGACAAGAGCACCGAGGAGATCCTGCAAATCATCAACCGTCAGGATGCCCTCGTCCCCGCCGTCGTCAACGACCAGATCCCCTATATCGCGCAGGCGGTCGAACTCATTGTGCAGGCATTCCGGCAGGGCGGCAGGCTCTTTTATATCGGCGCCGGCACCAGCGGCCGACTTGGCGTGCTCGATGCCGCCGAATGCCCCCCGACCTTCGGCACGGACCCCGCCATGGTGCAGGGTATCATCGCCGGCGGCGAAAAGGCACTCACCCGCGCGCAGGAAGGCGCCGAGGATAAAGCGGATAAAGGCGCCGAAGACCTCGTCAGCCGCGGCGTGACTTCAAACGACGTCGTCTGCGGCATCGCCGCAAGCTATCGCACGCCGTACGTCCTGGGCGCCATCGAAAAGGCCCGCGCCATCGGCGCCAAAACGATTTACGTCACCTGCAACGCCCGCGAAAAGGTCACCGTGTCCGTCGATGTCGCAATCTGCGCCGTCGTGGGCCCCGAGGTCATCATGGGCTCCACCCGCATGAAGGCCGGCACCGCCACCAAGCTCATTCTCAACATGCTGACGACCGCCTCCATGATCCGCCTCGGCAAGGTTTATGGCAACATGATGGTCGACCTGATGATGACCTCCCGCAAGCTCGAAGAACGCTCCAAGCGAGTCCTCATGATGACCACCGGCATCACTTACGAAAAAGCCGCCGACCTCCTCAAAGCCGCCGAAGGCCACGTCAAAACCGCCATCGTCATGGAACTCGCTGGCCTCGACAAACCCACCGCCCAACAGCGCCTCGCCGTCGCCAACGGTTTCATCCGCAAAGCTATACAAAAATGGTTCTCCGCGGATTTTGATGATACGGGATCATAATGGAATCGGTTTTTTTGCCAACTGTCTGAGGTTTAGAAAGAGGTAACGCAGGTTCTTGCATCCGCAGGATCGGTTGATGACCATACCTATTTTTCGATTG
>JAJFTK010000049.1 GCA_021372945.1 Planctomycetaceae bacterium
ATTCAGTGCTCGTGTGATACAGTTCAACATTCATAACAGACTCCTCAAAAAAACTGCTTTCGGAGTCAATTATGACATCTATTGGGGATCGCGCAAGTCTAAAATGCCTGGCGCGCATTTTTTTATGCGGATTGGTATAATACGGACTTAACTGCGTTCCGTTTTTATTTTTGGCTGGGCGGCATGGTTGTTTGTTCGTCAGTTTCCATTGATCTTACGCGCGGGCCTTTGCGGCAGCAAGCATAATTTCCGGGAACGGAAAAGCGGCATAACAAATTATGCCGAGGCAGTACCAATGAAGACTCGGGCGAGACGCCCGTGCCACGATCAGCATGCCGGCAGGATGCCGGCGGTACCGAGAAGATACCGCCTCCCGGCTTCGCCGGACTCCTCTTAAAAAACGAAACGGGGTCAAAAAAAACGAAACGAGGTCAGATCTGACCCCTTTACTTTTCCGAACCTCTATACTTTTCCCGAGATGAATGTCTTGACCATGAGATTTTTGCGGGCATGGAAGAAATAAGATATATTGCGGAACGGTGGCGAAGTGGATTATAATTATCATCGGCCATACAGTAGTTTGAGTTATATGACGCCTGCGGCGTACGCAGCGTTATGTCATGCTTCGGACTCCGGCTCATCGTCCGGGGCCTTGGCCTTCGCATCACAGTTGCATTGGGCCCAAGTCCGCTGCGCTCCATCAGCCCAATGCAGTGAGATACTCTCATGACAACCGGTGGGGCAGATCAGGATGGATTTTTCTTGATGTTGCCGGGGTAAGGAGCCAATCGTGTTTTTGAACCGTCCAAATAGAAATGTCCAGTTAAAATCAGGAGAAAATGATGAAGAGAAAGTTTTTGGCAGTAATTATAATGTCGTCAGCAATCAGCGTTTTGGCGCCAATCGATATTTATGCGGAAAACGAGAAAGACGAGGCCGATAAAATGATACAAGCGGGAATGACTTTTACTGTTCCTCAAGGTAAACAGCTTATAGCAAAAGCCGTTGCACAAATGCCTATTGTTAAAGCCGCTCTGAAAAACGGCATAGTTATTGTATGCAAAGGAACAACCAACACTTATATTGCCGAGGAGCTTCTTGGCCGCTCTATCCAGCCCGGAACTCTCGTATCCGGAAAGATCACGCCGGCAAACAGCTCTAATCCCTTCAAGAACGTTGAGCCGATGTCAGAAGTAGTAATTCTCAAAGGCGAATACAAACCTCAAATGACATTGACCGACGCCTTACAGCAGCTTCAACCCGGCGACGTGGTTATCAAAGGCGCTAATGCTTTGGATTACGAAAACAAGACAGCGGGCGTTTTGATAGGGGCACCCGACGGAGGCACAACCGGCAAGATACTGCCCTATATCGTAGCATCAAAAGCGCATCTGGTTATTCCGATAGGGCTTGAAAAACAGATTGCCGCCGATGTAGTCCAGGTACAGCTTAAAATGCGTCAGCCGATGGAAACGCTGAAGGGTGTTCCGTCGATGTTCCTGCTGACCGGTCATATCGTAACCGAAATTGAAGCGCTTAATATACTTGCCGATGTGGAAGCGTTTCAGGCCGCCGCCGGCGGCATAGAGGGCGCAGAAGGCAGCGCTTGGCTGGTTGCTCGGGGCAGCCGCTCTAATGTGGAAAAGGCCCTTTCAATTGCAGAGGACATTTACAGCAAAACAGTTAAATCAAAATAATAATGATATTTCTTATCCGCGAGTTCCCCCTATATTCGCTAGTCTGTCTTTTGCAGAATCCGCAGGCGTTGCCGATTTTCGGCTATTCTGTTTGAAAAGCGAAACCAGCCATCCGACGCCCAAAATGGCCGCCGTTCCCACAACAGGGATCAGAAATGCGTGCAAATGACTTTGCAGGAAATGCGGTAATTTGTCGATTTTGGAGGAGAATGTCATCCAGCAAATGACCCCTATGCCGCACAGTGTTCCCGCGATGGCGGCCGCATTTTGGGCCCTTCGCGACATTATCCCAAGCAGGAAAAGTCCCAGCATCCCGCCCCCAAAGATCCCGGACAGCGTCCACCACGCGTCCAGCGCACTGGTGACGCGGATCAGCAGAAAGGCGATAAAAATCCCCAGCAGCCCCCAAATAATGGTCGCGGCATAGAGACCGAACATGGTTTCTTTTTCGGAAAGTTTGCGGCGCGCGTACCGCTGGTACCAGTCCGTGACGATCAGCGTGGCCGAAGAGTTCAGGCTCGTCGCGACTGTACTCATCCCGGCGGCAAAGATCGATGCGATCAAGAGCCCCGTAATCCCCGACGGCAGGCTATCGACGATAAAATGCGGAAATACCTTGTCGCCGAAGTCCTGCGGCGTCAAATCGATCGAAGCCTGCTGAACGGCTTGGGCGTATTCGGCGCTGTTGGGCTTTATTCCCTGCTGCATGACCTTTTGCTCGGCGGCCATCGTGCGCACTTCCGCCAGTTTGGCGTCATGAACGTGGTAATAAGCAAAAAGCTGCGTGCCGATCATAAAAAATACGGCCGACACAGGGACGTACAAAAGCCCGCCCAGCCAAATGCTCTTTCGAGCCTCACGGTCAGATTTTGAAGCGATATAGCGCTGGACAAACCCCTGATCGATCCCAAAGTTTTGCAGATTGATGACCAGGCTGTATGCCAGGACGACCCAAAACGTATTCTCAGTCAGGGAAGAGCTGAAGCTGCCCAGGCTGAACTTGTCAAACGCCGCCGTGATTTCAAACGTCTGAAGCGGGCCTTCCGGCATCTTGAACAGCATGATCAGCGAACAGGTCACCGCGCCGCCGATCAGGATGACCGCCTGAATGGCATCCGTCCAGATCACCGCGATAATACCGCCGACAAACGAATAAAGCGTCACGCTCAACCCCGTGACAAGAATGGTCCATTTGATGTCCCAGCCCAGCAGAAGATTCAGCGGCAGCGCCATCAGGTATAGTACCGCGCCCGTGCGAGCCAGTTGCGTCAGCAAATAGAAAAAGCTCGCGTACATGCGCGCCCATGGGCCAAAACGATGCTCAAGATGAGCGTAGGCGGAGATTTCGCCGCGCTTGCGATAATAGGGCACAAAAAAAACGGCCGCGATCCACGTGGCAATTGGAATGCCCAGGCTGAAAACAAAGGCGTTCCAATTGGATGCGTACGCTTTGCCCGGCAGCGCTAGAAATGTAATGCTGCTAAGATACGTGGCAAAGATCGATAGTCCGCAGGCCCAGCCGGGCATCGATCGGCCCGCCGCCGTAAAGGCTTCCGCCGAGGCGCTCCTGCGGCGGAAATATAGACCCACTACAACCATCGCCACAAAATAAGCCAGCAGAACCGCACTATCCAGGATGGTCAGGTGATTTTGCATACGCATCCGATTTTTCTCAACCAGGCGCAGTAAACATTTACTGCAGCTCGGCAGGACCATTGGCCCAAGGTGCGACAAATTTATAATTGCCCGAATTTACTTTGTACAGGCTGTACTGTCCACTCTGTTTGATGAAACTTACGCCCTGCGCCTCGCTTGCCTTCACACCTGATTCCGTGATCATCTCCGTCTGCGCAGAGGGCACAAATACGGTTGCGCTGGTGTTGGGAGGAATACGGACGTCCAATATGAAACGGTTATTCTCGAGCTTCCAATTCGAAACAATGGGGCCGGCAATGGAACGGTAGGTCGTTTTGGCCCACGTCAGTTTTCCATTCGGCTGCGGCCGGATCAGAATTGTCTTAAACCCAGCGCTGTCCGGCTGAATGCCGCCGATGTTTTCAAACATCCACTGGCAGACGGCCCCGAATGAATAATGCGCAAACGAATTCATTCCCGGATCGCCAAACCCATCTTCCGGCGTCCAGCCGTTCCATCGCTCCCAAATCGACGTGGCGCCATTCTTGATACTGAAGCCCCACGAGGGATACGTGTCGTTATAAAGCAGTTGGTAGGCGATGTCATTGCGCCCGATCTTGGCCAGCGCAAGCATCAAGTCTTTGGTGCCGATAAAACCCGTGCTCAGGTGGTTGTCGCATTCCCGTATGCGGCGGATCAAGTGGTCGGCGGCCTGCCGCTGTCTTTGGCCGTCAAGCAGATCGTACGCGATCGCCAGCACATAATCGGCCTGCGTATCGCCTTTGATCCTGCCGTCATCGGCCACGTACGCCTTGTTGAAGGAAAGCTTGATCTGTTCAAACAGCGCATTGTACGCTGCGGCATCATCCGGCTTGTTCAGAGCTTCAGCGATTTGGGCCATCAGCTTTGCCGTGTATGCAAAGTACGCCGTGAAGATGACGTCCTTGGGCGTATCTTCATTTACGCTGAGCCAATCTCCGAAACAGTCGAATTCTTCCGGCGGCAGCATTTCGGAAGTACATCGCTTCTTGTTGAATTCAATGTACCGGCGCATCGCGTCATAGTGCGTCCGCAGGACCTGTTCGTCTCCATACATCCGGTAAATGGTCCACGGGCAAATGATGCCGGCGTCCGACCAGGCGGGTCCTCCAGCACTGGGCTTTACCCGCAGGGGGGCATACCGCGGGAATTGCCCGTCTTCACGCTGCGCATCTGTCAGGTCGATCAGCCATTTCGTAAAGAACGCCTGCACATCGTTGTGGCAGCAGGCGGTTTGGATATAAACCTGTGCATCGCCCGTCCAGCCAAGCCGCTCATCCCGCTGCGGACAATCCGTCGGGATATCGATGAAGTTCATTCGCTGCGTCCACCACGCGTTCGCCTGGATCTTGTTCACCATGGGATTGGAGCACTCGAACGTGCCCGCGTCCGGCGTATCGCTGCTCATTGCAAGTCCCGTGACCGCATCCGGCCCGGGCTTGTAATCCAGTCCAGTCAGTTCCACGTATTGAAACCCGTGAAAGGTAAAGAACGGCTGCCAGATTTCTTCTTCCTCTCCCTTGCAGATATAAGTGTCCACGGCGGCGGCCGTTCGCAAATTAGTCGTATAGATCGTTCCATCCGGGTTCAGCCGTTCGGCGTGCCGCAACTGCAGCGATTGGCCTTTTGCGCCGTTGACACGGATGCGGACAACGCCCGCGAAATTCTGACCCATGTCAAAGACGCAGCGGCCCTTGACCGGCTCGGTGACAGACACAGGGTGGATGGTCTTGAATATAGTGACCGGCTCGGAGACAGCCGCCTGCACGGCGGGATGAACTTCATCGCTGCCGACATGAACATCGCTCCACTGCACATCGTCAAACGCGGCATTGCTCCATCCGGGCATTTCCTTTTGCGCATCATAAAACTCGCCCTGCAGCAGGTCGGCATAGCAGATGGGCCCAAGTGATGCCTTCCAATCCGGCCCGCTCGCAATGACCTGTGTGGAGCCGTCCTCATAGGTGACATTCAGTTGCGACAAGAGGCGGATCTGCCTGCCGTAATGATTGCGCGTCCGCCCGCCGCCGACGTATCCGGCATACCATCCATCCGCCAGGGTCGCCCCCATCGCGTTGGTTCCATGTTGCAGGGACTTGGTCACATCATACGTACGATAGTAAACGCGCTTTCGATAATCCGTCCAGCCGGGCGACAAATAATCATCGGTAACATGCTGACCGTTGACCGCAACCTGGTATATGCCCAGCGCAGTCGTATAAAGATATGCCTGCTTAATTGGTTTATCTAAAGCAAACTCTTTGCGCAGATAGCGTGCCGGCGGCAGGAGGCGCTTCGCCGCCTTGGTATCCTGCCAGGGAGCAGTTCCCAAAGGCCCCAGCGCGGCTGCCTGTGACCAGCTTGAATCATCAAACACTTCCGTTTTCCATCCCGGGCATTCCGTCGAAGATGTCCGCCATTGGTTGTCCGTCGTAAACTCTATGAAATTTCCTCCGTCCGCCTCGATCCGGATCGCCGCGATGAGTCCGGCAGGGGATTCGGTATTTCCCTCATTGGCCGCCACAATCGACAGTATATTGCGTCCAGGTTTGAGGTAGTCAGCCAGCGAAATGTCATAAAGAACCCGTTTGTTACGGAATGAGCGGATCAGTTTTCCATTCAGGAAAAGCTGCGCAAAATCATCCGCCGTATAATAGCATTCCGCCTTCTTGATGATCCAATCCTCGGGAAGTTCGAACGTTCGCCTAAAGTATGCGGTCCCGACGGGCGCCTTTAAGTTGGCATTCGGCTGCGACCAGATCCATTGTGCCTGCCGGATGACAGCCGGTTCCGGCAGGGGGTGCTCCTGTATATCATAGCCAATCCACCTGGCCTTCCAATCCGCGGGATCGAGCAATCCCTTTGACCATTTCGCCGGAGCACTCCAGTCGGATGCAACATCATCCTGGTCCCAGACCCGCACTTTCCAAAGGATAGTTGAATTGGACACAAGCGTTTTCCCGCCGTAATAGACCGCGGTCGTATTGCCGCTTGTTACCTTGCCGGAATCCCATAAGTCGGCTTTGCCAACTTCAAGCGTGCTCGCATCCGAAGCCGCAAGCACCTGGTAAGCCGTTTGCCATTGACCTCGTTTTGCCGATTCCAGCGTCCAGCTCAACCGCGGCTTGGCTTTATCAATCCCAAGCGGATCGACTCGATACTCGCATCTTAAATACTGTGTGCTAAGTTCCGCGCGCCCGGACGCCGCCAGACTCAAAAAACAACAGGCTAAAAGGATAGTCTTGTTCATTTTTCTCTCGAATGTTTAATCTTTATCTTTCGACGGCATTCTGACCGTCAACCGCCTTAGATTCGCAGAGTGCGCGATCTGGCGATTATCTACAAGAACGTGCAGCCCTTTACCTTTATTGTACTTTTCGCCGGTGCGATCCCAAACGATCGTGAGCCATCGCCCATGATAGATAATGCGATCCAGGCAGAACCAGTCCCACGTGCCGGCAGGCACAAGCGGGTCCACCTCAATGATGTCGTCAGACCTTGGCACCAGTCCGGCCAGCCCGGAGATCACCAGATCGCAAAATGTCGAATGATTATAGAATCGGCTGCGGTCCGAATCCGGCGTAAGCCACTGTCCATTGACCTCGTCCAGGTACTCGCCGATATAAGGCTTGCCGTCCCGCTGCTGCGATTTGGCATACGTCAGAATGGCTTGATAGTAATCCGCTTTCGTGACATAGTCCTGTTTATAATCGCGCAGCAGATTGGCTAAGGCGGTAAGCGTTTGACTGGTGGCAAACGGCCAGACGGCTCCATCCCATTCACATGTGCCGATCCCATGCGAGCGAAATTGCGGGTGCCGCCGTTCGGCGGTCATGATCCCCATGGGAGCGCTAAATCCCTGCCGGTCCATAAGCTGCGTCCATGCCTCCTCGTACCCGGCCTGGGGCAGATTGAAGCACCATGGAATAAACCCAAGTTCCTCGCGCACGTCCGCCAGCGCGCCGTTCGGGTAACGCACCTTGAAAAAGCCGGCCTCTTTATCCCAAAGCATCTCTTGGACCAAACGCCTGAGTTCCTTTGCCTTGTCCGAGTATTCTCGTGTGATTTCTTTTCTTCCTGCCAGTGCAGCGACCTTCGAGATCGCCTCGGCATTGGCATAAAGATAGCTGTTCAAGGGCGGCCTTATATTTTGAACCTTCCGCCCGCCGCTGATGGATTCCTCCATGCCATCCCGCACATCGTATTGCCAGAACAGGCCGTTCTCCAACCTCTTTTCCTTTACCCAGCCCTCATAGTCGCTCACAAACGCATCAAGCAGGTTTGTAATGAACGCATCATCCTTGTTAACCAGGTATCGGCGATAGAGTGCCGCCGCCGCCCAGTTGCTGTATTTGTGAAGATGTGGCTGCAAACCGCCGTCATTGCCGGTAAACCAAAACTTGGCGTACTGGTCAATATAGTCCTGATCGTGCAGCCACGTACCTTCCTGGATGTGATGGCCCAGGGCACAACTGATCGTGTTGTATTTGCCCGCATGGCCCACGTCTTTGAGGAATTCCGTAAAGACATAGCCGTCCGGCGTCTCTTTCAGGTGCTTGCGAAACGTCCACCAGCGATAATAATAAATCTGCTCGATCGTTTTCTCGGAACATTCGAACAGCGGGATGTTTCGCTGCATCCAGGCCCATGCGTCGTTGTTCGATATCGCGTTGACGATCGTTTCCGCGTCCGCTTCATTAAACTCACGGATATAATGCGAAAACTGATCCGGTTCCAGTACGGAGTTCGGCGTCGCGGTCGCCCCGAAATCCTTTAGATAATATACCGCGGGGCTGACGGGCTCATCAGCGCCGGGCTCATCCCATCCCGGTTTCTTTTCATCGCCGCTTTTGTATTTCTGCACTTTATCTTGCAGGCGATAAGGGCCGGTCCTGAAGATAATGCGTTCCGGTTCGCCCGTTTCCTCGCTGAATGCCGCCTCTTGAACAGCCGCCTTACCGTTCAGCTCAATCGAAAACTCCCTCTTGAGACTATCGAGCCGAAATTCAAATAAATGCCAGCGAGCGGTCTGGAGCGTTCCGGCAGTGGCACAATCTTCGCCTTCTTTCGCCAGGTAAGTCCCATCCGTACCTATGCGCGTCTGCACCAGCCGCTCGCCTTTTGCACCGACGATCTCAACATCCATCGCCTGTGCGGCAGATTCGATGTACAGTTGATAGTGAAGCGTATTCTGCGGTCCCTTTTGAAACACGCGCACCGCCTGCGCATAATCGTAAGCGTCCGCATCCTTGATCCGAAGGCTTTTTTCTTTTCTGCTCGGAAAATCCACAACCTCTACCGGGCACCACTTGGGCGCGTAAATATTCCAATCCTTCACCACGCCGCCGGTTTGCATCTTACTGAAGTCATCGCGGATCGGACCGGTCACTTGCCATCGAACGGGGATCGGAATGCGCGAGGTCCAAATATCCTCCTTGCTCATTGAATATACCACCCACAGGTCATCGCCCGGCGGGTTGCCGTTGCCTTCAATGATGCCGCGCACATATTGCGGCCCCGGCCGGCGTTCGCGCCCCCAGTAACGCTTGGGCGGCAGTTCGCCGTGCACATTCACCAGGTTGTCGAACAGGATACCGTCCTCGCTTATGGCGATGCTCAACGGGTGACGCGCAGCGGTGTCGGTGGGGTTATATACAAGGGCATACTGGCCGTTGTCCAGCCGCTGCGCCCAGATCTTGGCGCCGTCGTAGGTCAGTGTCTCACATCGCACCAGCGGCGACCACGTTTCGCCCTGGTCCCATGTCATGGTCGTCCAGCGGTCCTTGAAAAACCCGATCACGGCGCCGTCGGCGCGGGTGTAAAAGCAAAAGGCCTTGGCCGGTTTGCTGCGGCCGATGTCGCCTCCCCAACTCACGCGATAAAACTCATCGCGGTCATTGGCGAACTGGTCTTCTTCCCACCACTGCACCCGCCGGACCTTGTCAACCAGGAACATCCGGCACGCCTCAACAAAACCCTGATCGCTCGATGCCGTATAGAGCGGGTAAAGAACCGGTCCCTGCCAGTGGTCATTGACGCGGATAAAATAAAGCGGCCCCAGCGAATCATCCGGGTAAATCTCCCGCACGACCCTGCCGACTCCGTCTCCGTAGGGCGGTCCGTAAAAACCCATTGTTAAGAAACGGCCATTCGGAGCACGGTAGAATCCCATCCGCTGATGCATGACAGTGTACGTGATGGCCGCGGTATTGGGATCGGCCGTAAAATAGATTGGAAACAGCACCTCAGGCTTGGTCCAGTTCTTGCCGTCTTGTGAGCGGGTCAGCATCGTCATCCCCGGCGCGATATGCTCGCCGGAGGGAGTCGTCAGGTACTGGCAATAGAATTGGCCATTGGCATACGCCAGCATCGGCGCGTGGTTATAGGTCCAGCCCAGCCCATCCGACCATTCCGGATGCGTTCGATTCGCCCGCATGATCTGATAGTTCTGAACCCCGATGGCCGGCCGCAACTGCCCATCGTGGTAGCCGTTATCGTAACCGCTGTTGGAGGCCTTGACATCGCCAATGTAGCGAACGGGCTCGTCGGCGCCGCCCGGAACAGCACTGGCCCACCCGACGGCAAGCGCTGTAAGAGCCAATGAGAATTGAAGCAGCCTTACTGATTCCATAACCACCTTCCTCTTTACTGACGTCTTAGCCATATCAGGCAGGGCGTCTTCTGCAATTCAATTCTCTGCACAGCACCTCCCTGTATTGTCGTGTTCGACTGAACAGCTTGGCCGGTCTTCATATCAACGTCATAAACCGCAAACGCCGTCTTAACGCCCATCAGGTCAAGCTGCATACTATCTCCGCTTCCGGCGTAAAGCAAGTACTCCTGTCCAGCCCGTCCTATCGCGCACTGATATCCCGTATGTTCCGGCAGCGTCACAGGCTGCATTGACCCAACAGCCTTAAGCAGTTCGCCATCGGTTCCGGCCGGGAGTTTGGGGATCGAACCTCCGCCCATTAAAACTGCCCAGCCAAAACGCTCATCCGCCGAATAAAGCACCGCCTTATCCGGATACCTTTGGCTATATTCCTGTACCGCCCGCACAACCTGCTCGAACGATGTCGGACGCGGACGCAGAAGCCTGGCATGCTGGCGCGGCGCGATATGTTTTCCTCCTTCGGGCGCATAGAGTCTTTCATCGCCCTGGTACCACCACTGCCGAATATCGATGACTGAGACGATCTTGCTGCGTTTCGGATCGGACAGGATTTCATCCTGTACGTCCTTTGTGCAGCTTAGGCCCACGAGCGGCCTATTGCCCGTCTGATCTTCCCATTCGGCGATCGTATCCAGCCAGAACCGGACAAACTGGGCCGGGCCGGTGAATTCTGCGCTGACCGACTGGATCACGTTCGACGAGCCCGCGAAATTGTCCAGAGATTTTCGAATGTAGGCCCGATGCAGCGGCGCCCGCGCCGGGTGCGATGTGTCATAGAACTGCTCCTCCATGTAAATCACTTTATCGCCCGCGAAAAACGGTGGTTCCGGAAAGCCCGTCTGATTGATGTTGTTCGCCGGCCGCCATGGAAAGTCCACCCAGTGCGCCCCGGACTCTATGACGTTATGCTGAAAATAATTCTGATGCAGCAGGACCAGTCCCTTGCGGTCGCACAGATCGGCAAATTGCCGCAGCCTACCCCAGTACCACGGATTGTATTGCGTCAAATCATACCGGCTCAGGCCATCCCATGCCGTTCCCTGGCCGCTGCGGGCAAACGGCTGCTCATAGAAAGGCGGCCGAACATCCCCGTTCATCCGCCGCACCCGCTGGTGGTCCTCGCGCCGCCGGTCATACCAAAGACCGTAATGATGCTCCGTTACGGTCTGCCCATCGGCGATCATCATATCTGTTAGCGCCTCCAGATCATCCGTCCAGCCCAATCCGATCCGCCCCGGCGCAAATCGGGTAATGGCATATCCGAAGCTTGCAGCGATGTCCGGCCGGATCGACCCGCGCCACCATGATACCCCGCCTTGGCCGCCGATAACCAGCCGGCCATTACAGACCAAAAGTCCATTTGACAAGGCGATCCTCTTGTCCTCTTCAGCGATTTGTTTTGCCTTTACGATTGGCCTGCGTTCAGTAGTTGGAAGTAAAACCGCCAATGCCTCAGGTACGGATGAGTTTTTCTCGATGTATTCGCGCAAAGAAGGATCAGGGCGGCGGGAAGCTGCCGATAATTGAGCCGCCAATTCATGCGAAGGGGCCCTGGTGCTGTTGGTGTTGTTTTCGAGCAGCCGCACACGCCCGGCTGCCTCCGGCCCCAATCGCTCCTCTAGCTGCCTGGCGTAAAGGCTGTTGGGACTGGCCTTTGAATTTGCATCTTGCCAGAAGCCGTTTCCTTCAAACTCGGCGAAGCTGCCAAACGACCAATTCCACGCCCCGGCAGGCCGGTCGCATTCGATCAGTGCGGCTTCACAATTCCAGAGCACGCTGTTGGCCGCCGCCCACCCGATTCCCTCGCCGCGACTGCCGCGATTGCACAGCCGCAGAGCGCTGCCATCCACCCGCACGTTGTCATACAGGACGCCGCAGGCCCAACTCTCGATAGGCCCGCTGTCGTTGAGCGACTGCAGGCTGTGACATTGCACAAAGGCATTCGGCCCGGCCGCGCAATGGCCGGCGGTAAAATCATGCCGTCCCTGCTCGGACCAGCATCGCAGAAAGAGCGTCTGCTGACCCATCGTGAAGAACGTGTGCCGCCGGTAGCCGCCAATTTCCGAAATTGGCGCCAGCGACAGACAGTTCTCCACAGTGATGCGCTTGCAGGTTTCATAAATGGCCACTGCCGACCCGGCGAAGTGTTCCGCCGCGAACTGCCGAACCCACGCGTCCTCGGCGTTATCCAGCGTAATCGCCATCCATGCGTGATTCTCATCTTTGGCGTTGCCCGCCGCGTATTCGCAGCGGAATCGCAAATTCTCCACACCAACGTTTCGTATCCGTCCGGGCCAGGCGTAAGTCCTGACTTGCGCGCCGCCAAGTGCCGCTTCGAGCGATGTCGTGATCGGGGCATCGATCGTGATTGAATCTGCATTAACCGCTGTAATGACCCGGTCCCAAACAATATCGCGCGAGCCGGGCTTCCACGCAAACATTCCCTTCAACCCGCCGCCGAACCGTTCCATCCCAATCGCATTGATCCACTCCTGCGTACTCGGACGCGTGATGCAGATGCGGTCGCCGGCCTTCAGATCGGCGGTATTGTCCAGATGAATTTCGCGCGCGCCCACCGGCACATACTCATCCTTGACCGCCAGCGAAGCATCCGACAGCCATTTGCGATCGCTGGCGCCGGCGATTGTCAACAGCGTCCTGCGGTCCGTTCCCGCGGCGATGATAACGGTCCCATCCGCTCCCATGCCTTCACCGCGGAGGACCACGCCGGAAGCTGAGATCTGCAGCCCGCCGGATACCCGATATTCTCCTTTTTTCAGCAATACCGCTCCGCGAAAGCCATTCGCATCCGCCGGCAGCGAGGCAGCCTCATCCAACGCATTTTGAATTTGCCTGGTATTGTCGCCCTCCGTCGCTGATACGACGATTCGTACGGGAACGTTGGGAATGGCCAGATCGGCTCCCATGTACCCGCAATTGGAAAAATCGGGAATGCGGTTACCCTGTGGATCGGTTCCGTAAACAAGCTTGCCGTTTTCGAATTTCAGAAAAAATGGCTGGGTATTCTCAGCCGCCCGAACCGCCAATACCGGCAAAACAGAAAATATTGAGACGTAAAGAATTCCCCTTGCAGAAAACTGGCGCGTGATCATAGTCTGCCTTTTCTTTAGCCATTAAGTAGAGTAGCTGCGACTGAATGAAAACCTTAACGAATATACCGCCGCCGCAGGGATGAACAAGACTATATCACGCAGTACAAGAGATTATTTTGCGCAAATATTGCCTTCGCTGGCCCAAAAACAGTCATTGGACCCGCCTTTGATGCCAGATGCAGCAGGCATCCGCTCCATTTACAATATGCTTAAAAACCGCTTGCTAACCTTTTTTTTGGCTTGTTTGCTTGCATTGGGTGCCGCATAACGGTATAATTACTGGCCGACAAATAGAAACGAATCCTGGTGGGGGTGCCCATGAGTAAACCAATCCTGCTCTTCATCCTGCTGCCGGCCTGCTGTTTTGCCGGTTTCTCAGCCGATCTTGATGGCGATAAATACGTCGGCTTGAGCGACTTGGTGACAATGGCCTCCTACTGGCTGGATAATGGCAATCCCGGCTGCCAGGGCGATACGGGCTCCGACTGCAACATTGATATGGAGGATTTCACGGCATTATCCCAGCAATGGCAGTGGGTCGAGTGTGTTGCAGTTTCGGCCACGGCATCGGGCCAGGAAGAGGGCCCATACGCGGCTTCGAACGCTGTTGACGGCAGTATGTCCACCCGCTGGTCCAGTTCTTTCTACGACAACCAGTGGATCCAAATTGATTATGGCGTAAGCCGGACGAGCTACGGCGTGACACTTTATTGGGAAAACGCTTATGCCCGCGTTTACAATGTGGTTGTGTCCGAAAACGGCTCGGATTGGACCACGATCTATTCGACATCCAACAGCGACGGCGGCACGGACGATATAACTTGGCCCCTGCGATCCATGCGCTATCTCCGCATTAACTGCATCACCCGTGCGCTGCCATACGGCAGCAGTCTCTACGAAATCGTCCTTAAGAGCGATGACGTGTGCCATACGCCGGTGATAAACTGGCAGCTCGTCTGGTCTGATGAATTCGATGGGCCTTCCATCAATACGGCCAACTGGAACTGGGAGATCGGTCGAGGCAATCCCTCCGGCTGGGGCAACGAGGAGCTGGAGTATTACACGGACAGCACGGAGAATTCCTACATCGAGAACGGCAGCCTGGTCATTGCGGCTCTCAAGAATACTCAGGAGCCTGTTTATACCTCGGCCCGCATGACCACCAAGAACAAGCATTATTTCAAATACGGCCGCATGGAGGCCCGTCTCAAACTGCCGGCCCTTGAGGTCGGGATCTGGCCCGCCTTCTGGATGATGCCTCAAGATTCCGTGTATGGCGGCTGGGCCGCCAGCGGCGAGATCGATATCATGGAGGCTGTCAAGGAGCCCTATACCGTGTATGGAACCATTCATTACGGCGGCGTCTGGGACCACAACGTTAATACCGGCGGCAGTTACTCAAATGGCACGAATTTCTCACAGGACTATCATGTCTATGCCCTTGAATGGGAACCGACACAGATGCGATGGTATGTGGATGACGTTCTGTATCTGACGCAAACATCATGGTACACCGAAGGCTATCCTTACCCGGCGCCATTCGATCAGTCGTTCTATTTCATTCTCAATCTTGCCGTCGGCGGCAGGTGGCCCAGCTATCCAAGTGACTCCACGAATTTCCCGAAATTCATGTACGTTGATTATATAAGAGTCTATCAGTATCCGGAATTGTAGCGGGGGGGGCATCAAGACCGCTCCAGAAGCATAGTCGATTACGAGGGTCGTGTTTTGCGGCCCTTATTTTTTTGCATTTTTCCGTGGAGATTGACGCACTTGCGGCAGTTATATACAGGCGGATAAAAGCCGTCGAGGGTTTGATGGACTCAAACGACAAGAAAACCGAGGTGTTCTTATCGTTGCTGGTGGCCAGCCAGCGGAAGATCAATGCCTATATTCTGTCTGTCGTACCCAATTTCAGCGATGCCGATGACATCATGCAGGAAACGATTTCCGTGATGTGGAAGAAATTCGACCATTTTGAGATTGGCAGCGACTTCGCGGGCTGGGGCGTCAAAGTGGCTTATTACTGCGTCCTGAACCATCGCAAGCAAAAAAGCAAAGATGCGTCGGTTCTCAACGACAACATCTTTCGACAGATCAATGACGTAGCGCAGCAGCGACAAAACGAAACCGACGACCGCATCCGGCACCTCCGCCGGTGCATCGAGAAACTCAATTCGGACGACCAGCGGTTTTTGAAGGCTCGCTATGAATTGAACAACAGCGCCAAGAGCCTGTCCGTGCAAATGGACCGCTCGGTGCAGTACGTCTATAAGCACCTGTCCCGAATCCATCATCTGCTCAACAATTGCGTCAAACGAGCCGTTCGCGAACAGGAGGCCGTGTAATGGAAGACCTCCGGGCCATGCGAATAACGGAATTGCTGATTCATTGCTGTGACGGCTTGGCGGGCAAAGAGGAAATCGCCGAGTTGGAGTGCTTGCTGGATGGACATCCCGAAGCGATTGAGTACAGCGTGGAAGTATTGATGGACCTGAATTACTTCCATGGCCTGGCTCGATCGCCGTTCTCTGCCGGCTGCGGGCTTGCCGAGCAGGATTTCATGAGCGAACTGGATCCGCAGCAGCAACTGGCCCTGTTGGGCGATTTTGCGGAGTATGAGAAAACGGCCCTCACCATGGATCTGCCGGATTCGCAGGAGGATAAAAAGCCCGAGCTGATCAAGAAGATCGAACGGCATAAGCAGGCGCGAACCATCAATAAGTACTCCCTGGTGACCGCCTTCGTGTGTGCGGCGGCCCTCCTGATTCTGGCCGCCTACGTCAGGCTTGCGCCCCCGCAGCCTTATGAGATCGCAACCGTTACCGATGCCATCGGCGCGCAATGGTCGTCGAATCTTCCGATCGCGGCCGGCAGTCGTCTATCCTCCCATAGTCCAGCTATACGCCTGACCCGCGGCATCGTCAAATTGACAACCGATGACAATGTCGAGGTTTTGCTCGAAGCGCCTTCGGAATTCGAGTTTGTATCCTATTCCGAGGTGCTCCTTCATTACGGCAAATTGTATGCAAAGGTCTCCGAGCAGGGCTATGGTTTTTCCGTGGCTACACCCAATTCAAAGATCGTCGATCTTGGCACCGAATTTGGCGTCCTAAGCCAGATCGACGGCAGCACCGAGATCTACCTGGTCAAGGGCAAGGCCAATCTGTTTGCCGGCGAAAAGAGCCAGACGAAAACCTCGCAGCTTTTAAGCGCCGGCTCGGCCAAAAAAGTGGATCGCCGCGATTCAGCCGTGCAGGAAATCCCCATGGATGAAACCGCCTTTGTCCGCCAGATCGATTCGAATGCGAATCTTGTCTGGAAAGGTCAGAATGCGATTCGCCTGGCCGATTTGCTGCTCGGCGGAAATGGATTTGGCACAGCGCCCGAGCGCGCGATCGAATTTGACCCTGAAACGGGCCAGGCGGTCAAGAGCGGCACTCCTGCCTACCGGCCGGGTCCTGCGGGGTTGACACCCGTTCGGCAAAGCCCATTCATTGACAGCCTGTTTGTTCCGTCCCCCAATAAATCCCAGGTCGTCAGTTCCGCCGGACATACATTTGATGGATTTGACGCTGCCTCCGGTCTCTATTACTGCAATATCGCGTGCCTTAAGGATTGGACGTTCTTCGACCCGCTGCAAAGCTCGTTTAAGGCGTCGCAGCAATATAATGACCCCGCTGTTTTGTATCTGCACAGCAATATTGGATTAACCATCGACCTGGATGCGGTGCGAGCCCTTACACCCGGCCTGCGGATCACCGATTTCAAAACGTTCGTCGGAATCATTCGCATGGGAAACAACGCCCCGGAGTATTCCGAGGCCGACGTCTGGGTCTTGCTTGACGGCCAACTGAAGGACAGCCGAAAAGGCCTCCGCGCTGACCAGGGTGTTGACATCGCTGTACCGATCGCGGACTGTGACCGCTTTTTGACACTGGCCGTTACCGATGGGGGAAAGGTCTATGCCGAAGGTTTCCCGGCCAATCATTTTGATACCTGCGGTTTTGTCGAGCCGGTTTTCGGCTTGGCTTCAAAATAGAATTTGAAACGAAATTAGGAGGCCCGGCGTGTAACCGGGCGTTATGATGAAAAGTTCAGGAAAGGGTTCTTGTATGAAAAAGACAGTGATAGTAATGTTGCTGGCGATCCCTGGCGTACTGGCACAGGCCAACCTGCTGCTGAATCCCGGCTTTGAAGAAGGCGATACGGGACAAGTGGGCGTAGTTCCGATACCTGGCTGGAACAGTTGGGGGACTGCTGGCTGGCACAATACGGATGCAGGAGCCGTGATTGACACCAAAAGCATAAAATTCTGGTGGGATGGCATTGGCATGTGGCAGGATTTTGCCGCCACCCCCGGCAGAACATACGTTTACAGTGTTCAGGTTATCGACTCCAGCCGTGATACATCACCAAAGAACTGGGATCTGCAAATGGAAGCCGAGTTTTATGATGCATCCAAGGTCCAGTTGGCGGCTGTTGTGTTAGACTACTTTGATTCTACCATTCAGCCCGATGATACCTGGGTTGAAATCGGCGGCTCCCTAACCGCCCCGGCAGGGACAAGCTATGGACGAGTTATTCTACGGGTGGTCGACTGGCAATCAGGGATTGCCGGTGCCCTGTATTGTGACAACGTGTCGGTATATGATCAAGACCTTTACGGTCAGGCCTATGCCCCAAACCCCGCAAACGGCTCAACTGTATTGCTGAGTTTGGCCAATCTGTCGTGGCAAAATCGTCCTGCCAGGAATCTCGCGGACACGGTCTCATGCGACGTTTACCTGGAGGCCGAAGGACCCATCATAGATCCAAATTTCCAGTCCGCGCCAATTGCCGTTGGAGTCACATCCTCTACGGTTGACTTGGCGCTGGCAGGAGTGACGCTGCAGGATAACAAGTTGTATACATGGCGAGTGGACAGCACGGACCCCAATATGGGTGGTAATCCAATAGTTACACCGGGAGAAGTCTGGACATTCCAAATTGGTGATGTTGCGCCAGTGGTTAATGCCCCTGACCATTACATATGGCTGCAAAACGACATTGGACAAGTCACCTTGACTGGTTCTTACACGGATGATGACAAGAGCTCAATCGTCAGAGCCGAGTTTGTTGAAGGCAACCATGAGCGGGATCCCAACAGCATCGTAACATTTGGAACACACATTCATGACTCGGTTGCCAAAACGGTCTCTGTTCCTGTGACTATTTCAAATACGGCCGGTCGACAAGCCAATGGCTGGTATGGCTTTACTTTGGAAGTTGAAGATGGTGCTGGAGTAGGCTCGGCTAACCTGCATGTCGGCGTTTACGGAACATGCCTTGAAGCCGCTCTGGAAGATCCGACGGATACGACAATCGAGACCAATTGGCCCAATGGTCTGCATGGAGACATTAATGGCGACTGCAAGACGGATCTGGAAGACTTCGCGCTGCTGGCCTCAAGCTGGATCGATTGCATGACGGTAAAGGCCGGCTGTACGCCGTAATTCTTTAGATTCTGGCCTGCCGGAACAGGGAGCAACGTTTGTTCCGGCAGGTTTTACCTGTAAAATGAGTATTGCGTGTGAACGTTCTTTGAAAATCTTTATTATTTCTTGGAGGATCGAATGATGAAAAAAGTATTGATGTTTGCGGCGTTACTCGCAGTGGCCGGCATTGCGAGCGCCAACATGCTGACCAATGGCGACTTTGCCCTGGGTTCTGGCGGCACCACGGACCCTGACAATGCCGCCCTGGCTTGGAGCCAGTACAACTCTTCGGGCGGCTGGAACAACCGTGAGACTGCCGGAAATCCTGTCGCCGGCGACTATCTCATCGCGATCGGCGCCGCCGGCGGCTATGGCGCTTTCGCCTGGCAGGATGTTGCGGTTGCGGATAACGGCGCCACCTATACGCTTTCCGCTGACGCATCCCTGGACAAGTGGTGGCTCAATAGCGGCTACCTGAAAATCGAGTTCTATGACGCCGGCGGTACGGATCCGATCAACATGATCGGTTCTGCCGAAAGCGCCCATTTCAGTCAGCCGGGCTATGATCAGGGGCTGCCCTGGGCCAATTACAGCATTACTGGAACGGCGCCTGCAGGTACTGCACTTGTCAGGGTCATGCTGGGAACTTGGGGCGAAGGCGGCACCGCTCGCTTCGACAATGCCGTACTTGTGCCCGAACCCATCACGCTGGTCCTGTTGGGACTTGGCGGATTGGCGCTGCGGCTCCGTAAGTAGTCGCCAGTGTAGTTTTGTCAAAATGAAAGGATGCAGGCCTCCGGCGGTCGCTGGCGGAGGCTTGCATTCTGTTTTGCGCATCTGCGCTTTGAGAGGCCCTGATGAATAAAGCAAGATTGGCAGCGATGGTTGTGGTGTGGTGGGGGGCTCCGCTGTGGGCCAACCTGCTGACAAACCCCGGTTTTGAGGACGGGCCGCTCGGGCAGATCAAAGAGGTTCCGATTCCCGGCTGGCTTACCTGGAATACCGACGGCTGGCATCACAGTGACCCCGGCTGCACGATCGACGCCAAGGCCGTGATGCTGTGGTCATCCAACAGCGGCATCTACCAGGATTTTGCCGTGACCGCCGGCCGCACCTACCGCTTTAGCGGCTATATGCACCACAAAGCGAGCGACCCCCTGCGCGGCGGCGACAAGACCGGCCAGCTCCGTGCCGAATGGTACAGCGCGTCCAACTCCATGCTGCGCGAAGATGTTATCGGCATCATCACGAAAGACGATCTTACCAATACCTGGCTTTATCGCAGCACCGATCTTATTGCCCCGCCCAATGCGGTCACGGGAAGGTTCCTGATCCGCATGTATTCCACATCGGGCGATGGAGTGGTCAATTACGACAATGCCTCCGTTGTGCCGGTCAACAGCCCTGATTACAACGCGGACTTTCATGTTGATTACGATGATTTCAGGCAGCTTGCGGCCGCCTGGCTGCAATCCAACATACAATACGACCTCAATGACGATTCGCTGATCGATATCCAGGATCTGAAGCTCTTTGCGCAAGACTGGATGTCATGGCTGGAACCCTCCGGCGCGCAAGCCGTCTCGGTCGATCCTTCGACCGTGTTTCAGGAAATCGACGGTTTTGGCGCCTCGCTGACCGACTCTTCCGCCTGGCTGCTTTATGAGTTCCTGAATCCTGACGAACGCCAGGCTGTTTTGACGGACCTGTTCGACCCCGAGGAGGGCATTGGCCTGAGCTACCTGCGTCAGCCGATGGGCTCCAGCGATTTGCGGCTTCAGGAATACAGCTATGACGACCTGCCGTATGGCGTAACGACCGACTATATGCTCACCTACTTCTCCATCGCCTATGATGAGCAGTATATCGTTCCAACCCTGCAGGAGATCGTGGCGGTCAACCCAAATGTGAAACTGATGGGCAGCCCCTGGAGCCCGCCGGTATGGATGAAGACCAGCGGCCAGATCGGCTGGGGCAGTCTCAAGAGCAGCGTATATCCAACCTATTCCAACTATTTCGTCAAGTACATACAGGCCTATGCCGCGCATGGGCTGGCGATCGATGCGATCACGCTGCAAAACGAACCGTATTACGAACCCGGCAGTTATGCGGGCTGCCGCATGGAGCCTGCCGACCAGGTGAAGCTGGTCAAGGAGATGGGTCCGGCCTTTGCCGCCGCGGGCATTTCAACCAAGATTCTCGTCTGGGACCACAATTGGGATAACACTGCGTTTCCGCTGGCCGTGCTGGCCGATGCGCAGGCCAGAGCCTATATTGACGGCGTCGCCTGGCACCATTACGGCGGTGATGTTTCTGCACAATCCACCGTGCACGATGCGTACCCGGACAAGAATGTTTATTTTACCGAAGGCTCCGACGGCACATGGAACGACGGCGGTTTTGACAATGACCTCATCCGCAACGGTACGTTTATGATTGCGACCCTGCGGAACTGGGCCAAAACTGTGGTCAAGTGGAACCTGGCGCTGGACGAAAATAACGGCCCTAAGATCGCCGGCGGCTGCGACACCTGTTACGGCGTGGTCACCGTCAACCGGTCAACCCGCGCGGTGACGCCCCGGCCGCATTATTACGCGCTGGGTCATGCCGCCAAGTTCCTGCGCCCCGGCGCCCGACGGATCGCCTCCGATACCGCAACCATCCAAACGGTCGCCTTTAGGAACACGGACGGCTCCATGGTCCTTTACGCGGTAAACCCTGCGGGATCGTCCGATCATATTAAGATACAGTGGAACGGCCAGAGGGTTTTTTCCTTGGTCCCCGCGCGTTCGATCATGACGTTCTGCTGGCCCAATGCGGCCAACGCCAAGGTCGAAGTCTATCTTACGACCGGCGATCAAAACTCCTTGATTGAGCGGCGGCCTGCACTTTATTTTCATAATTGACCTGCCCAAAACCACGCGATTGACTTTAAGACGATTGCATTATAAGATGCCCGGATCTATCTGACTTGAAAACCTTGAACTTTCTTTATGGGTGTTTTATGCGTCGATCCTGGGCTTTCTTGATCATCCTGGTACTTTCTGTGCACAATGTCTTTGCCGAGAATTGGCCGTGCTGGCGTGGGCCGCGCGGCGATGGAACAAGCCTCGAACCGAACGTCCCCGTCCAGTGGAGTGCCGCTGACATCGTCTGGCAAACCGAACTTCCCGGCGCCGGCCACGCCTCCCCGATCGTATGGGAAGACCGCGTTTTCACCGCTTCGGCCATAGCGGACACCCATGAGAAACTGCTGCTTTGCCTGGATCGAAAAAGCGGGGCTTGCCTGTGGCGGCAAACGGTTCTCAAGACGCCTTTCGAAAAGAAGCACAATGATAACAGTTTTGCTTCCGGCACGCCGGCCACGGATGGCCAATTCGTCTATATCTCCCTGCTCGATGGGAAAGAAATCATCGTTGCGGCGTACGACTTTAGCGGCAAACAGGCATGGCTCGTCCGCCTGGGCACGTTCGACAGCCCGCACGGCTACGCCTGCTCACCCGTGCTCTGGCAGGATAAGATCATCATTAACGCCAGCAGCAACACCGGCGCGTTTGTCGCGGCACTGGATCGTGCTGACGGCCGCACGTTGTGGAAGACGGCCTTTGAAAAAGACGCTCTCAGTTTCGCCACTCCGATCATTCGCACGATCCAGGGACGTACCCAACTGCTTTTTTGCGGCGGCTGGAGCGTAGCTTCCTATAATCCCGAAGATGGCGCCCGCTATTGGGTCGTCGATGGGCCCTCGCAGGAGTTCTGCGCCAGCCCTGTTTTCAGCGAGCGGACCGGGCTCGTTTATATCAGCAGCAGTTGGCCGCAGCGTCATCTTCTGGCGATTAAACCGGATGGCACCGGCAATGTCACCGACATGCACATTGCCTGGCGCACCACCGACGGCGCTTTCTATGTCCCATCGCCTATCCTGGTCGGTGATTACCTGCTGACGACAACAACGGCGGGGGAGGTGTACTGTTTTGATGCCGCTTCCGGCAAGGTGCATTGGACCCAAAAGCTTGGCAAACAATACCCTTCGGCGGTGACGGCGAATGGATTGGTCTATATGCCCAATGACGAAGGAGTGATCACCGTCATAAGACCCGGACCCGTCTATCAGCAGGTCGCCCAAAACTCCATCGGCCAGCGAATGAATGCCTCGCCGGCCGTCAGCAGCGGCCAAATCTTTCTGCGCACGCAGAAGCATCTGTTTTGCATAGGGCACTGAGGGCCTTACGGCTCAAGCGCGATTTGCACATCCGTCATGCGGATCGGCTTGATGAGCCCTTGCCCATCGTACTCTACCCGTTCGGCAGCGATCTGCCGTTTGCCCCGGAACGGCCCATTGCCTTCGCGATTGTTCCACCGATGGTAAAAAATTAGCCATTGAGCGCTTGCGGTCTTTTGAACAAAGCAGTGGTGCCCGGGCCCTTTATGGGCTGCGTCGCTGACCAGGATCGCCCCGTGATAGGTCCACGGTCCCACGGGTGTTTGGCTTGTCACGTAATGCACGCTATAACTTGCATCCTTATAGGATCCATGGCTGTAAGACAGATAATAAACGCCGTTGGCATAGTGCATAAATGCGCCTTCCGTAAAATTGGGCGGGTTCTCAACGGGGATCTCCCGGGCAAAGCTGACCATGTCCTCGTTCAGCTCAAAGACCCGCAGCTTTGCCCCCGCGCTGCCCCCGGCATACAGGTAAGAGATGCCCGTGTTCGGATCCGTAAAGGCCATCGGATCGATCGCCTCAAAGCCGTCGCCCCCGGTGAGCAGCGGCTTGCCGCTGTCAATAAATGGACCCTGCGGATATTCGCCCACTGCCGCCCCGATCCGCGAGGGGTGCTTTTTAGATTGCGGCCCAACGGAGTAGTAGAAGCAATCACGCCCGGCGCCCAGGCGCTGCACTGCTTTCGCCCTTCAGCATAGATCCATGAAATATCACTGAACTCCAGGATCGGCCCGTGCCGCGTCCAATTCGACCCGTCAGCAGAGGACCAGGCAAAAAACTCGCTGCCGTTGCCCCCTGTGGGATAAAGCCAAAAAGCATTATCAGCATAGATAGTCGTCCCTGAGAAAGTTTGTGATTTGTATTGAAAAGCTGGTTTGGCGTTGGTTTATGGTTTATTCGGCTGATAAAATCGGGTATAATTTTGCAAGCTTTCAAGGAAGATGCGTTCAAAATCTTGCAAAAAGGATTGG
>JAJFTK010000065.1 GCA_021372945.1 Planctomycetaceae bacterium
TGAAGAACAGGCATAAATTAAGAAGAAAGGCGGCTTTCGGGCCGTCTTCTTTTATGGATTGCCTGAGGGCACGGAAGCCCGTTTTTATAGAGGACGAAAAATGAACAATTTGAAATTCAATCCATGCAGCGAGCAATTATCGCCGGGGGAAACGTTAGTAACTGATGTTCAAAAAGAACTGGACATCAGAGCGATTTGCCAGATTTTGCGGACTTGCGATCCCGGCTATGTTTCAGCTACAAGAATTGTTCTTGAACGCAGTTTCGGTCCAGCGATCCGCTACAATTCACGAAAAGCAAAACGATAATACCTGTTTTAGAGAGGACGAAAACATGAGTAAGAAAGATAGAGTTTTTAAGGCTGAGTTCACAAAGGAACTGCCGGAAGGCGTGGAGATATTCAGCAGAAACGAAAAAACCAAAAAAGGCAGGCCCGTAATCCGCTGGTATGGCAAATGGATTGAAAACGGCAAGACAGTTCAATATAAACTTTCACCGGATCGCAAAAAGTACCTGGTTGAAACTCAAAAATGGTACATTGACTTTAAGGACCATAACCAGATTAGAAGATGCTGGCCAGCGTTCGATGATAAGAAACAAAGTGAGGCTCTTGCCGGTCGAATCAAAGAGCTTGTATGTTTGAAAATGGCCCGATTGGCGCCTGATATTGAATTGATTAAATGGCTTGAAGTTGCCCCGGCTTCAATCAAAAAAAGCCTTGTTAGGATCGGACTGCTCGATTCTCATCGGGCCGCAGCGGGCAAGTCGTTACTGAGCCACTTAGAGGATTTCAAAGGCGCTCTGCAGTCCAAAGGCAATAAGGACTGCCGAACGAACACGGCGTACAGCAGAATCAAAAAAGTGTTTGAAGGCTGCAAGTTCAATTACTATAGTGAAATATCCGGCAGCGCGATATCTAAGTACATCAAGACGCTCAGAGAAGGAGAAGCCCCTCTTTCCGAAAAGACATCAAACTATTATCTTCGAGAGATCAAACAGTTTTGCCGCTGGATGATTGACGATAGGCGAGCCATTGAAAACCCGGTCGAATATCTTAAACCGATTAGAGTCACCGAGGAGCAAGAACGGGCAGCGTTAGAGCCGGATGAAATAGCATGGCTGATTTATTGCACGAAAACGGGTCAGCCTATATATCGTATTTCAGGCATTGAGAGGGCGGCTCTTTATGTTGCGGCAATGTACACAGGCCTGAGAGTTTCGGAGTTACGATCCTTACGCGTATTCAGTTTTGACTTTGAAGATAAGACTGTAACGGTTCTAAGAAAGAACCAAAAAACCACAGAAGAAAAACTTGTTTTGCCGCTTCATCCAGAGGTCATTGAATGGCTAAAGCCGATGTTTAGGGGTAAATCACGCGACGATGTCGCATTAAAAATGCCCTCTGAATACAATACGGCGAAGATGATAAGGCGTGACCTGGCAAACGCTCGTGAGGCATGGCTCAAAGATGCTGAACAATACCCCGATCTGCTAAAGGAACGAACAGAGAGCGACTTCTTGAAAAGCGAAAAGGATAATGAAGAAGTAGTTGTGTTTCATAGCCTGCGGCATACGTTTAGCAGCATCATGGCCGCTTCCGGCGTCCATCCAAAGACAGCCAAAGAGCTTATGAGGCACAAAGACATAAATCTTACAATGAAGCGATACACGCACGTTTTCCGCGGACAGGAATCGGCGGCAGTTGAATCATTACCCAGGATCAAGAAAATTGAAATGAAAAAGCAGGCCCTTGCAACTGGGACCGATGGAAAGACTGCCGATCCCAGCTTACGCATTTGCTTATGCTCGGACAGCCAACAGGCCTCGACGACGGGCGACGATGGACGACAGATGAACCAAAGTAGCGGTATCAATAACCGCGTTTCCAATGGGCCCGGAGTGATTCGAACACTCGACCAAGGGATTATGAGTCCCCTGCTCTACCGCTGAGCTACAGGCCCCACCGCAGAGCCAAAAGCCCTGCAAATATCGATTTACGCCAAAGCGCCAATACGCACTCGACGAACAGCGAATCGTATAGTAAACTGCTTTTTTTGTCAACCGTCAAATTCAGGACAAAACTGTACACAATGGGAAACGCATTTTTGCCGACGACTTGCCGCGAAATGGCCGCCTTGGGCTGGGACCAGCCGGACATCATTCTCGTGACCGCGGATGCCTACGTGGACCATCCTTCGTTTGGCGTCGCACTCATCGGCCGCTGGCTCGCATCGCACGGCTTTAAGGTCGCGGTGCTCGAGCAGCCGGACTGGCACAGCGTGGACGCCTTTAGGTCACTGGGTCAACCCAAGCTCTGCTGGGCCATCACCTCCGGCTGCATCGACTCGCGTCTGAACATGTACGCCTCCATGGGCAACAAACGCAAGGAAGATGTCTATAGCCCCGGCGGCAAGCTCGGCTTGCGTCCCGACAGGCCGCTGCAAGTCTATGCGGCGCGCGCCCGTGAGGCCTATAAGGGCGTGCCCATCATCCTGGGCGGCCTCGAAGCCAGCCTGCGAAGGCTGGCCCACTACGACTACATCGAAGACAAGCTCAAACGCTCCGTGCTGGCTGATGCCAAGGCCGACCTGCTCGTCCACGGCATGGGCGAAAGCGCCATCCTCGAGATCGCTCAGCGCCTGCAGGCAGGCAAGGGCGTCGATGACATGGCCGACATCCCCGGCATCGCCTACCGTATCGTAAGGCAGGTCGCCGCGCCCGCGGAGGCGGTCCAGCTTCCCTCGCTGGAGTCACTGGAACAATCGCCCGACAGCTTTATGGAATACCAGCTTGCCTACCAGGAGCAGGCCCGTCCCGGCGGCAAGCCCGTCGTGCAGGACCAGTCCCCGGGAGTGATCGTGGTCAACCCGCCGGCCGCGCCGCTGGTCGAAGAGCAGCTCGATGCCCTCTACGCGCTGCCGTTTACCCGCAAGTGGCATCCCAAGTACGACAAGCTTGGCGGCGTGCCCGCGCTCAAGCCCATCCAGTTCAGCATCGCCACCCACCGCGGCTGCTTCGGCGGCTGCAGCTTTTGCGCCATCTACTTCCACCAGGGCAAGGAGATCGCCAGCCGCAGCGAGCGGTCGATCGTGGACGAGGCCCAGCGCATCGCGGGGCATAAGGAGTTCAAAGGGACCATCGAAGACGTCGGCGGCCCGACGGCCAACATGTACGGAATGAAGTGCCCCGACGCCGCCCGCTGCCCCCGGATGAGCTGCCTCTTTCCCGCCGTCTGCCCCAAGCTGGACGCCTCGCACACGCGTGCCAACGCCATGCTCAAATCGCTCTTGAAATGGCGCAGCGCCCATCACCGCAAGGTCAATATATTCATCGCATCGGGCATCCGACACGACCTGGCCCTCAAGAGCCCCGAGTACCTGGGCCTGCTCGCCAGGTACTTCGTCGGCGGCCATCTCAAGGTCGCGCCCGAACACACCTGCTCCGGCGTGCTCGAACTCATGCAGAAGCCCCGCAACGAGGTCTTCGAGCAGTTCGAGCAGGCGTTCGCCGAAGCCGGCCGAAAGGCCGGCAAGGAGCAGTACCTCGTGCCGTACTTCATCAGCGGCCATCCGGGCGCCACCACAGAAGATGCCGCGGCAATGACCGAGTACCTGGTCCGCCGCAACTGGCGGCCCCGCCAGGTCCAGGACTTTGTGCCCGTACCGCTGGCGCTGGCGACCGCAATGTATGTTTCGGGCCGTTCGCCCCGAGGCAAGGCGATCCACGTCGCCCGCGGCAGGGCGGAGAAGCGCCTCCAGATGGCCCTCTTGCAGTATTTCGACAAGCGCAACTTCAAACAGCTCGAAGCTTACCTCACGCCCCGCGGCAAGCACAAACTCCTCGCCCAGATCAAACGCCTGCAAACCAGTCGGTAGGCCGGGCCGTGTTCTCAAGTAATGCAGCTTCCAGCCTGCGCTGGGTCCAATGTAATACAGGCTTCCAGCCTGCGTTGTCAGCACAGCAGCTATTCACGATAATAAGGAAAAGCCTTAGTCGCCTGTTATTCGCTTGATGTCGGCCCTGCACGGGCATACGATAAACCTAAGCCGCCAGGAGCTGGTTGGAGCTGAACAAAGCTGCAGCACAAGGCGCGGGCGAAAGGAGCCAGGCATGCCAAATGTTCGAGCAAAGGCAACGATATCCAAACTGTGGTTCCAGGTTTCGGTGCTCACGTTTATAGCGGGCTTCAGCGTCTTGGGCTATCTTGCGTACCTGGTCACCGCCGAGCATCCGCCGATCCCGAAGACGGTGCAGACGCCGGATGGCACGATTCTGTTTACGGCGGATAATGTTATGGCCGGGCAGAATCTGTTTCAGCAATACGGGCTCATGCAGCTTGGTACGATCTTCGGTCACGGGGCGTATCTTGGGCCGGATTTTACCGCGCAATACCTGCACCGCGCATCCATCGACATGTTTGAATACTACCAGTCGCAAAATCAGCCTGAGGCACAGGCACGGGCGACGGTGCTGAGCGATCTAAAGAGCAACCGGTTTGACAAGACGGCCGACACGCTGGTTTATACGCCCGCGCAGGCTCACGCCTTCAAAACGCTATTGGCCTATTACACGGATTTCTTCGGTTCCCACGAACGGCAGCCCGCGCTGAAGAAGATCCATATTTCCAACCCTGCTCAAATTCGTGATCTGACCGCGTATTTTTCGTGGGCGGCATGGACGACGGCCGCGCAAAGGCCGGGCAAGTCTTATTCGTACACGAATAACTGGCCGCCGGAACCGCTGGCGGGCAACACGGCCACCACGGAGGCGTTTCTTTGGAGTGTGCTGAGCCTGATCGCGCTTCTGGGCGGAGCGGGCATCTTGTTCTTTGTGATCGGCCGCTATGATATTCTCGGCTGGCACAGGAAAGATGAGGACGAGCCCGGCTCCGAACTGGAATTTCGGGCGCCCGAAACGGTTCAACTGACGCACTCGCAGCGCGCGACCGCGTGGTATTTCCTCGTCGTTGCGGGGCTGTTCCTTTTGCAGGGGCTGCTTGGCGGGGCCAATGCGCACTATCACGTCGAACCCGGCGGATTCTACGGCCTCAATCTCAGCAAGCTGCTGCCCTACAACCTGTCGCGCATGTGGCACCTGCAGCTTGCGCTCTTTTTTGTGGCGTCGAGCTATCTTGCGATGGGCATCTTCATCACGCCGATGATCGCCGGCCGCGAGCCGCGATATCAGAAGCATTTGGCGATCGTGCTGTTCGCGGCGCTGGTCGCCGTTGTGGCGGGCAGTCTGCTCGGCGAGGCGATAAGTCTCAAGGGCTTTATTCCGGCGAAGGGGCCGTGGTTCTGGCTCGGCGCGCAGGGTTGGGAATATCTCGACCTCGGCAGGCTGTGGCAGATATTGCTGACGATCGGGATGTTCCTGTGGGTGGTCATCCTGGTTCGCGGCATGGCCGGAACGCTCCGCACCGAACACCCGGCGAACATGCCGTACCTGTTTTTGTATAGCGCCTTGTCGATCCCGGTGTTTTACGCGGCGGGGATGGCCTTCGGCAAGGAAACGCATTTCGCGGTGATGGATTTCTGGCGGTTCTGGGTCGTACATTTGTGGGTCGAGGATTTTCTCGAGCTGTTCACAACCATCATGGTGGCGTATATCTTCGTGCTGCTCGGGGTCGTTCGCATCACCACCGCTGCCCGCGTGGTCTATCTCGATATCATCCTTTACAGTGTCGGCGGCGTCATCGGCACGATGCACCATCTGTATTTCAGCGGCGCTCCGGCGATCCACATGTCGCTTGGGGCGTTCTTTTCGGCCATGGAGGTGATCCCGCTGCTGCTGCTGACGTTCGAGGCGTGGCAATTCATGCGGCTTGGCGGCACGGCTCAGGGCACGTCGCTATTGGGCGCTTCCAGCGACCGCTTCCCGCACAAGTGGGCGGTGATGTTCCTGATCGCGGTGGGTTTTTGGAACTTCCTTGGCGCCGGCGTGTTCGGGTTCCTCATCAATCTGCCCATCGTCAGCTATTATGAGATCGGCACGCAGTTCACGGCCAACCACGCCCACGGGGCGCTCATGGGCGTCTATGGAATGCTGGCCATCGGCTTTTTCATGTTCGCCGCCCGGTACTTCATCCCGCCGGACCGCAAGACCGAGCTGGCGATGAAGACCAGCTTCCTGGGCCTCAACATCGGCCTTGCGATGATGATCGGCATCAACCTGATCCCGATCGGCTTCCTGCAGCTCCGCGACAGCTTCCAGAACGGCTACTGGCATGCCCGCGAGCCGCAGTTTTTCACTGCTCCGGCGGTCCGCGCATTCGAATGGGCCCGCCTGCCCGGCGATGTCCTGTTCATCGTCGCCGGCATTCTCCCCGTGGTCTACCTTGCCGTCCGCATGTTCATCAACCGCAATCGCTACGGCAAAACATCCCCCGCCCACAAAGCCGAACCCTTCACAGGCTAAGGAGACCGGTTTGCCCACGGAGTCGCAAAGGCGAACAGAAGCACACGGATCTAAACCATGAAAATTGCTCGTTGAGCAGTTACTTTTCTTGCTATTAAAATGCTGAAAGTCCACTTTCGCCAATAAGTTCAGTTTTACCCGTACCAATGCGATAGACTTTCCCCGTCCATTTGTTCATCACATAGTGAAGTCCTTCTTGGCTTCCTACATACATGAACCTTTCGGAATAGACCCACGCTGTCAATATGATTAGGACAGCCACAGCAATAGATACTTTCTTCATTTGAATCTCTCCTTTTCGACGTAAGGATCAGCCCGAGAATCTTCCTTCTCTCCTTTATGTCTTTTCTGCTTATGATTTGTTAGAAATACAGTGTATGCACTCAGCAACAGTAGGACGGGAACTAGAATACTCCAATGCAAACCCCAGAACCAACAAATCAAATCCGCAATCAATTCAATTAAGCTGTGAAGCCATACACGACCTTCAAGGAAAACTGCGCAACCTGCTGCAAATAACAGAATGATTATAAACGGAAGCCATAAAAGCATAAAAATGTGTAAAAGCCAGTTTGATATTGTTTTGAACATAATTAGAATCTTATTGAATTTGCATTCAATTTCAGATGTTTTTGCTTTTAATCGAATAAACTACAGCGCCTAGTATCGCACCAACGCTACAAGCCATAATCATGAACTGCGTGGAAATATAACCTTCATCGCAGGCGGCTATATAAAGGAAAAAGGCGAAAAGTAGAAAAACGGTACAGGCGATCCAAACGCTAAGCACGATGGACCATTGTTTAGGGTATCGTCTTTTAAGAAAGCAAACTGCAGATTTTATTAAAAAGTAGAGCCCCCATTGAATACAGATAAACAGGATGGCCCCTAAAATCATGGTGAAGTCGTGCTCCGAAAATGCGCCTATTGTAAAACCAGTCAGGATGAATAAACTTATCACTGAGTACATGATATGAAAACCGGTAAAACGATTCTTTGCCATCTTCTAAAGCTCCATACAACCCGTGAAACACGGAACTGTTAGGTTATATCCGGCCAAGGGCAACCCTCTGCTACCGAATCCATTTTTACCGCCGGTTGTCATCACAGAGTTTCTCCAGAATCTTTTTCAGGAGTTCATTTGCTTGCTTTGTATTCTCGTTGGTTGCTGAGATATTATGCAGCATGCAGAGTATAAGAAGTAATACTGCAATATTGATGGTGACGAACATTATTAGTTCTGTTCTGTCCATGATTTTCTCCCGTTTTGTTAAGTCGATTATATGTTCGACATAATGAGATAATCAAGAAAAAAGATTATATCAAGAAGGCTTCTGGAGCATCTATTTTTGTGTAATCCAAATGATTGGTCGTAAGTGGTCATAATCCTTCTTTAAACTCTCCATTTTCTTTTCGTTGAAAATAATGCAAAAATAACTTCACACTAAATTCTGCAAGTTGTTTTGAACTATAAACGCGCTGCGGGTCATTCGTATTTCTCCAGACATGTCTATTTGGAAATAGCAAATCAAACGACAGCATGCATTCTGTGAGACTTTGGGGTTTGTCGAAATTAAAGACGGTGGGAAAACCAAATTTGCAGGGCCATACTGTTATATACAAACCTGATTTCTCGAGAGTGTTGCCGTACCTGTGATACATGCAATTACTAACTGTCAAGCCACAAGCATAAAAGTATAAGGCGTAGTTGCGACTTTCAGGCACACCCTCTTTGTACTGTTCAAAATGAAGTTCTGTATTTTCCGTGACAATCGCAACCGCCTTTTGTAGTTCATTAATGAAGCATGTTGCTTCTTCCGTTGCAGCCTTTACTCCGGCCTCAGACTCCAAGAAAGCCTTTTTGTATTTTTGAAAATTGACTTCTTCAGATATTCTCTTTGCACGATCTGCCAATGTCTCTACTTTAGGCTCTCCCCCCGCTTCTTGGACCCTTGCTTCGATAACATTGGCTGCTCCTTCAACTCCCCAGCGTTCTAATCCGATCCATAGTCTATTCCTCGGAAGCCATTTAGGGACTTGCGGCGCAGTATCGAGCGGAATAAATAAAACGAAATCATAACCGTGATCATAAGCTCTGTTTCTGATTGCAGTCTCTTCTATTCGAGTCCAAGAAGTTGTTCCCCATCTCTCTCTGTAAAATACCACTACGATGCGAGCTTCCGCCCCAAATACTCTGCTGAATTCCGTTTCGCCGTCCTTGCCAGCTACTTGTTTCTGTTCTTCAGTATATATAAAAGTAGATACTCGATCCTTCAACAAATTGTTTATCTCGATAGCAAGGTTTTCATCTTCTTGCAGAAATGAAAAGGCAACATCATATTTGTATTCTGTGTTACTCATTTCAAAACACTCGTCAATATCTATTTGTAGCAGGAGTTTTCTCCCGTGATTGGAGCCCTGTTCATAAAACCCATTTTCCGCATAAGAAGTGTATGTTCTGCTCGTTGGATTTTCAACCCCTTTTTATAGAATATTGCAGAGAGCAGCAGGATAGTGGACACTAATGATCCGGATACGGAGGACCGAAAGCGGGGAAAGTTATCTTTTTCGTACAACCCATTCATTAAATCAAAACAGCCTCTTTGGTCTCGGTGTTCTCGGCGGCAAAATAATTCTCCGGATTTTTCAGAATTATGTTTACAAAATAGTGAACAATAGTACATTATATATAAGGAGGTAAACAGTTAGGGACTATAAGGAGGAAGCAGGGCATGGGGCAAACACGAAGGGGCAAGCATGGCAGCATATATTCCTATGCATTAATTCTTACCTCAGTGTTAATCGGTGTTAATCCGCGGCTAAGAAAAGCGATTTTCAGTCTGCAATTTTCATTTGTCCATTTATTTGCGCATTTGAAATTGGAATTTCCCTGGAATTCTGTCTTCTGTTTTCTGGCCTCTATGCGCGGTGGCTGGAATATTTGGGTCTTTTCTCGCGCAAGTTGGTGCAAACGGGGAGCAAATGGGTTGTCAATTGGGTCGAAATGGTGTACGTTTGGCCTCCTTTGGTCTCAGTGTTTATACCTAAAAACCCGCGTTTGCGGCCTGAAACGCGGGTTTTGCCATTATTTCGCTGCGAATCACGGTTTGGCAATTCCTGGCGGAATGCCGGTTGGCGGCCGGGAGAACATTTCTTACATTTTAAGTGGAAAGAACAGGGGCGGAAAAGACCAGGTGAGAGTGTAATACCCAGAAGTAGGGAATGCCGCGAGAGGCACAAAGCGGGATTACGGCAGGCAATACAGCCACAGCTTGGGCCGGCCAAACGGCAATCGTGGCGATGGTGTTTTCCGAGGTGAGAGAATCGGGAGAAAACGATGGGTCATTGGCGCAGTAAAATCCTGTTGGGTCTGATCTTGTATTTTGGGGGGTTCTTTACGGCCGTCTATGTGCTGGCGCCCGCAACGGCGCAGGCGCGGACGGACACGACTGCGCAGCGGACCGCCTTTGCCAACGTCGATACGCAGGCGCTGGCGGGCAAGCTGCGCGGGGGGCTGACACAAGCTGTACACTTCGCCGAGGAACAGTCTCTGCGGGCGGCCGAAGCAATTCGGTCTAAAATGTCGCAGAGCAAAAAGAGCGAACAACAGTAGTTCGCTATCCACCGAACAGAATAGCTGACTGTTTTCGGTATCGAAGGCGGTTGATGTGGTCCGGTATGAGGAGCACGATCGAACGCAGCACGCACCGGCATGCCCCGCAGGCGGAATGCCGGCGTGTGCTTTTAAATGAAGAGTTTAGAATGTAGAATGCAGGGGAACTAAACATTTAGGTCGAGGAGGAAGGGGGGATTGAGACCGGAGATAATCAGGCGGGCGAGGTTAAGCCATTGGCGGCACGCATCCAGGACCGCGCTGTCGCTGGTGGCAATGAGACCTTCGGCGGCGATGAGCTGCTTGTCGGGGTTGGGTACAAGCTCGACATCGCAGGCCAGGTCCATCGCGCGGGCCGTCTGGAGGATGAGAGATTTGAGCCTGCCGGAATTCGCGATCGGCCGGTCCAGCAGCCATGTCATTTCATTGATCCCCAATTCACGCAGCGAGCCCAGCGCCAGTTCCAGTGCGGGCAGCGTCTCTTCGACCTTGCGATACGTGCCGTGCAGCGAGGCCAGGTCGCGGACGCATCCGTCCCGGCAGACGAACAACAGCCCGCCGGCCAGTGCCGACTCCAGCGTAATCAGCAGATTGTATCCATCGATCATGAGCGGTTGGCCGGAGGCATTGGCGGCCGAGACTTCTTTTTGCGGGCGGCTTTGCCGCTGCTCGTCCGAGCACGAGGCCCGCATGACGGCCAGGCGCTGGCGGACGTTGAGGTTGTACCGGTCCCCGACGAGCTTGAGCGTGGACTTATCCGCGTACCCTCGCGAGAGCAGCCAGCTCGCATCCGCGACCGCGCCGCGCAGCAACGGCAGCGTTTCGGCATTGAAGAGCTTGGCGTCTTCCGGATGCGGGCCGCGATGGAGGCGTCTGTCAGGCATAACACACACTATAATGCCTCAAAACGAAGACTTCAAGCGTAATAAGAGTTGACAGGTGCAGGCGATTGTGCGAAATTCTAAATCCTAAATCAGTACTGTCCCATTATAAGTCGAACAAGGATAATTGGTTATAGTTTTGTTGCTCTTTAAAATTAGAATAATCTCCCGTAAGTGCTTGTTTGAGCGTGGTTTTCTCGAAAAGTAAGATACTGATGATTTG
>JAJFTK010000077.1 GCA_021372945.1 Planctomycetaceae bacterium
TACTTAAAGCCTTGAAGCTGGTTTTCTTCAATTTCTTGGCGTTTTGCGCTCATGAAGTGCTAGTTAAACAAAGCTTAAAATAAAGCGCAAGATTAAAATAAAAAAACTTTTCGAGCAATTTTAGTGCCGAACAGGATTGTGGTCGTCCCTAAAACACAAGAATTGTACGCCCGCATGCAATCGAAATAAAGTCATCTTTTTACTTATTCCATCGGAAAAAGGTGTTTCCGATCGGGCCATATTATCGGCACACGGCGTTGGCAATTCACAAAGAACCGTCCAATGGTCCAATAACAACGCGCTTTGAGGTTTATCTGCGGTTGTTGAAATCCTCGCTGACATCCGTTGGGTTCGCGCCGTTTACCGACAGAATTATCGTGTCGATAAGTGTCTTATCGCAAAAGGCAACCACTTACGATGAGGACGTTTATGCGGATGATAACACCCAAGCTGTGGCAACCGGCAGTACTTTTTCTTCTTGCTGTTTCAGGCGGCATCACCCTTGCCGAGAAGGTTACCGATAGTAACGCCCTGTTTGATATGTCGATCCAGGAACTGATGGAAGTGCCCATCGTCGTCACCGCCGCAAGGGATTCGCAGCGGATCGACCATTCGGCGATCCCCGTAAGCATCATTACGCGAGAAGATATTCACTTCTCAGGCGCGACAACCATTCCGGAAATCCTGCAGTTTGCGCCGGGGATTGATGTCAGGCGCGTGGACCGCAGCCGCTATGCGGTAGGCGTACGCGGACTCTCCGGTCTGTATTCGGATCGCACTCTTGTTTTGATCAATGGGCGCGATGCCATGAACCCGGTCTTTGCATCCATTGACTGGATGCACTTTCCGGTGCTGATCGAAGATATCGAACGCATTGAAATTGTGCGCGGCCCAGCCGGAGGGGTTTGGGGCGCCAATGCCTTCAATGGAGTTATCAATATTATCACGACCAGGCCCTCCGACACTCCGGATAACCTTTTCAGCACAACGATCAACGAATACGGCGACACTTACAATCAGGCCCGCGTCATGGGCACCAAAGGCGCGTGGAGATGGCGAGTCTCAGCCAGCTACGAAGACCTCGAAAACTCAGACGATGCCGGGGCCGGCCGCATGGTTTCAGCTTTCCCCGAATTAAATCCTTTTATCGGATTTTCCGCGTACGAGGCACGGGATTTCTTCCGGAGCTATAAGATCGATACGGAAGTGCAATATGATATCTCTGAACAAACGGCTCTGTCTTTCGGCGGCGCGCATTCACAAAATGAATTCGGCGATCTGGATAACCTCGGCTATTTCCCCATGCAGGACGATGACTCCAGTGTAACGCGGCTCTTCGCGCGGATCGATCATGAGTTTGACGCCGAGACGCGAGGTCACCTGCAGTGGTACGGCAATTACGTGGTGAGTCATTTGCCGCAGGTCATTCGTCGATACTCGTATTACCTCAATGACCTCGAAGGACAGCTCGATTTTCACCCTGTAGAAGAGCACAAGATTTCCGTCGGAGGCAATCTGCGATGGACTCATATCACGACCGACAACCAATCCCTATTCAATGAAGCGGTTTTTTCCGAACCGGTCTTCGATGAATACGGGGCCGGGCTCTTTGCCGTGGACCACTGGACAATCACGGACCGGCTGAGTTTGGAGAGCCAGGCCCGTATCGACCGATTCAATAAAACTCAAACCGACTGGTCGCTGCGGTCGGCCCTGCTGTATGCGCTGGATAGCCAGGACGAGCACATCCTGCGGCTGGCCTTTGCGCGGGCTTACCGGTCAGCGGCGGCTATTGTCAGAGAATCCTCGATCAGCAGCCTGGGAGGGATGTTCCAATCTTCTCCGAGCCCGGACGAGTTCGGCAACGAGCATACCTATTCTATCGAGGCCGGTTACTCCGGCAAGATCGGAGATAACTGTATGCTCCGCGTTGACGGCTATTATCAGAGGATGGACGATTTTCTCGGCGTTGAAACCCAGATGTTCGGACCGGTCTCGATCAGCACGTTCGATAATTACGGCGGCGCTGATTCCCACGGCGTTGAAACGGAACTCACGTATGAGATGCATCCGGCCAAAATATCAGCATGGTATTCGTATAACGAGCTGAACACAGATGACCCTGCGGAAGTTGTCCGGGCCTTCTTTCCGGCACGTCACAAAGCAGGCATCCGGCTGCTGTACGACTTCGACCAATTCTGGACCGGCGCTGTGAATTTCGTCTATAATGATGTCATCCATCTTAACGAGGCAGGAAGTCCCTTTAAAGAAGCAAGCGTCTTCAACAGGTTAGACATGACCTTGAGCCGAAGTTTTGCCAAAGGCAGCGGCGAATGGATGCTTGGGGTTTCCGATGTCCTGAACCAGACAGAGGACCCGGTTTTCGATATTAACACCTTTGCACGTCATGAGACGCCCGGCCGGACGTTCTTTACGCGACTGCAGTGGCGATTCTAGACAACCCATAAAAGACTTAGATGTTCCACAACGTTTTCATGCTTGGAAGCGAAGAGTTTCTGAAAAAAAATCGTTTTTCCTTGTTTTTTGTCTTGAAATCACGTCCAGACGGCCCTATATTAGTGTTGTTTACGCGGGTGTAGCTCAGTGGTAGAGCGTCACGTTGCCAACGTGAATGTCGTGGGTTCGAGTCTCATCACCCGCTGTACCGGAGGGAACAGAACTCGCTCCTGGGCACAACTAGGTGTTCGGGAGCAGCCATTATATTATTGACATAGCTTTTGCGAGTTATCGACTCAAGCAGTACGGCACAGGTCGCATAAAGCGTTTGTGAAACTCGGTTGCGAGTTTTGGATGCTTTTGGTCGCCGAATGGATTTCGCCGGCCTTTTTTTTTGGAACTAAAATCTAAAACCTAAAGGAGTTTTATATGGCCGAAGAGAAGACACCACAACCCGAAGAAACAGAGGAAGTGAAGAACACCGTGACGATCAGCGACGCCGGACCAAGCAAGAAAAAGGTGCAGATCGAGATCCCCGCTGAGACTATCCATGAAAAACTCGACGAGAAATATAAAGAATTAAGGCGGGACGCCATTCTGCCCGGATTCAGGAAAGGCCGCGCCCCGATCCGCCTGCTGGAAAAAAGATTCGGAACCGATATCACCAAGCAGGTCAAGCTCGAACTGATGGCAAAGGCCAGCGAGGCCGCGATGAAGGACAATAATATCAACTCGCTGCGCGACCCTGAGATCGATCCGGACAAAGTCGAATTGCCCGAAGAAGGCCCGATGAAGTTCGAATTTGATGTGGACGTCAGGCCGGAATTCGAATTGCCGGAGTTGGAGGGAATTGAGATCGAAAAACCCACGATCGAAGTCAATGATGCACGCATCAACGAACAGATCGAGGAGGTGCGTAAGCGTTTGGGTCTGTGGGTTCCCAAGGAAGACAAGGCCCAGGAAGGCGACCAGATCATTGCTGACGTCGTGCTGGTCACCGAAGGCAGTGCCGACAAGGACAAGCGGGACAACGTGGAGATCTTCATTCGTAAGCCCGGTTTCGTGGTCGGCGTGCCGGTTGAGGACCTTGAGCAGATTCTCAAGGACGTTAAGTCGGGCGACCAGCGCAACACCACCGTTGAGGTTCCGGCGACTTATTTCAACGAGCAGTATCGCGGCAAGAAGATCGATATCGAGATCGCGGTCAAGGAAGTGAAGCGGCTCGAGCTGGCCGAATTCAACGAAGAATTCTTCAAACGGTTCAATGTTGCCAACGAGGCCGAGCTGCGGGAGATATTCCGCGAACGCCTCAGCAGTCAGGCCGAGCGCGACGCTCGCACGGCCATGACCGACCAGATCTACGACTACCTGCGCGAGCACGTGGAACTGGACCTTCCGGAGGCGGTCGTCGCCGACCAGAGCATGACACTTCTGCGCCGGCATTATTCAAATATGCTGATGCGCGGCATGTCCAAAGAGCAGATCGAAGAACAAATGGACCAGCTTCGCGCAAGCTCCGAAGAGCAGGCCAAGGACCAGCTCAAACTGTATTTCATCATGGACAGGATCGCCGAGAAATATGACATCACGACCACCGAGGAAGAGATCAACGGGCATATCGCATACGTGGCCTCGATGCGCGGCCGCCGGCCCGAAAAGATGCGGGAAGAATTGGCAAAGGACGGGTCGCTGACGCAGTTTGCGCTCCAGGTTCGCGAAGAAAAATGTATCGAAAAGCTGCTCGAATCGGCAAAGATCACTGACGTTGAACCCGGCAAACCCGCGCCGGCCGCCAAGAAGACCCCGAAGAAAGTCGCGGCCAAATCTCGCAAGAAAGAGGATCAGCCCGAGTCCGAGGACGATACAACCCCCGAACGGAAAAAGACTGCCGCTAAACGCACAAAGAAAAAGGAAGAGTAGAAGTTACCGCGGAAGCATAATGAAAGAGCCGCCGGGATCGAACCTGCGGCTCTTTTTTTCTAAAAAAAATGTGTCCACACAGGAGCAGCGGTCCCATAATACAGAACGGCATTTGAGCAATAGTGGTATTTTGAATTGCTCGAAGCCTCATCTTTATGTTTCCCTTATATTTTCTTTACATTTGCCAGTAAAAATGATATAGTGGCGTATTGTTATAGGGGGCAGTTATGGCAAACTTCAAATTATCTTGTTCTTTGACGCATGCGGGGCCCGGTCCGCCGGAACAAAAATAACAGCCTTTTTTCCTGCCATTATGTTCCGCGTCTAAATCACATTCTTTTCGCACTGCTTATTGCAACAACCGCCAGCCGCGTCGCGTTATAACTCAGGCGGAGTTGTCGGCTCGTTGGTAGAAGTATGCGTCTCTACCGCCGGCGCTCCGCTCCTTTCGTACTGGCGCAAGCGTCGGCCTCAGATTGACAATTCATCGCTTGGCCGGTACGATACGCCGCATATCAAGTTCATTTCGTAAGGAATCGAATGCATTTTTTATTGACCAATGACGATGGCATCTTTGCTCCCGGTTTGGCGGCGATGTATAAACGGCTGATTCAGTTGGGCCAGGTTACGGTGGCCGCGCCTTCGGACATCCGCTCAGGAGCGGGTCACAGCATTTCACTGAAGGAAATCACCTGCGAATACCTGGACATCCTTGGCAAGTTCGAGGGGTATAGCGTCGATGGCTCCCCTGCCGATTGCGTCAAGCTGGCCCTGAACGAACTGGTTGGGCCAAAGAACAAAGTCGATATGGTCGTATCCGGGATCAATCATGGCGCCAACGTAGGGGTCAATGTTTTTTATTCCGGCACGGTTGCCGGCGCGATCGAGGCGGCCTTCTATAATATCCCGTCTTTCGCGGTCAGCGCGGCCATGGACAGCCCCTTGGACATGGATACGGCGGCGGACCTTGCGATCGAGATCGTGCGAAAGCACCAGGACCTGCCCGCCGGACGCGTGGTCAACCTGAATATCCCGCAACTCTCCAAGGGCAAGCCCAAAGGCGTCCTTGTCGTGCCGCAATCGACCCACGGTTTTCACGAGGTCTATCACAGTCACACGGATTCCTACGGCCAGATCATCTACAAGCTGGCCGGCGGAGACCATCGCGATCCCAAGGACGCCGCCTGGACCGATACGACCGCGCTCGAGGCCGGATACATTACGCTGACTTGTCTCCGGCAGGAATTGACCGACCATGACGGCAATGCAATGCTTGAAAAAACGTAGCACGGGCATCTTGCCCGTGAAAATACAGCCGGCGGGGTATTGTTTGTAGGGGCAGACACCGTCTGCCCAAGCCCGCGAAGCGGGCGGCATTGTTTTTTGGTCATTTGAATTTGTTTAGGATTTAGTGCTTAGAATTAGGATTTTAAATCCTTTGTATCTCTGTGTTCTCTGCGGCAAGGATCATTGATGTGGAACATTTTTGAGAATAGTTGGCTGCTGCTGACGATCGGCGGCTTTGCGCTGGTCGGGGCATCGATCTATCGGCAGATCAAGCCGGAACACGGCCGATGGCCGCTGCTGGTCCCGTTGTTTATCATCCTGCTGGGCTTTGGATTGGACGCCGCGGTCAGTACCGATTACGAGTCGATCGAGCGTATTATCCGTTCATGCCGGCGGGCCGCGATTGGCGGCGATGCCGCGGGCATTCTTGCGTGCGTCAGTCCCAATTATTCGGACAGCATTCACGGGAGCAAAGATGAGTTGGCGGCATCGGCCGAGGCCCTGCTCCGGCAGGCATCCGTTGAAAAGGTGCGGACCCAATCGCATGTCATTACGATCGACGGAAAGAGGGCCGCAAGCAAATTCGAGGCGGCCGTGCATCTTGGGGCCCAAAACAAATATACCGCCGGCGTGACCATGGTCTTCGTCGGATTAGAGTTCAACTACGAAAAGATCGGCAAAAACTGGTTCATTCAGCGCGTCGAAGTCAAAAGCGTCAACTTCCAACCCATGGACTGGGGCGACGTCCATTAAGGAACAAGTGCGGCGACATCAGAACCTCCGCAACCTGGCAGGCGAAGTGGAGTTTTGATTGCACGGGCGAGACGTGCGTGCCACCGAAAGATGCCGGCAGGATGCCGGCGGTACCAAACACGGGCGAGATGCCCGTGCCATGAATTCCGCAATTCTATTGAACGACGGCGACCAGGTTCTTTTTGCGTTCGACGATGTTTTCGATCTTTTCCAAGAGCTCGCTGAGGTCAAAGGGCTTGATGATGTAATCGTCAATATTGCAGGCGCGGGCGCGGGCAATGTCCTGGGCCTGGCTGCGGGCGGTGAGCATGATGACCGAGATGTTTTTGCCCCATCCCGTCTGGCGGAGTTTCTCGAGCATTTCGTGGCCATCCATGATCGGCATGATGACATCGAGCAGGATCAGATCGGGGCATTTTTCCTGAGCGAGTCTCAAACCCTCTTCGCCATTGAACGCGGTCTCGACAGTGTACTCGTTCATCTCCAGACGGTCCTTCAACGTCTGAACGATATTGGGCTCGTCATCCACGACGAGGATCCTGGTCTTCCTGGCTTTCTTTTTTAGTCCGAAAATATCAAACATATCGCATTCTCCAAACTGCTTGATGTTTCTGCGGTTATTCTCGAACCGCGGGCTCAAACTCCGCCGGCACTTCCACTTAGCACATCGGCCAAATAGCGCCCGCAAAAAACGAAAATATTGAAAATTTTCGGGCCTTCGGCACAAACATAGTTGACTTCGTTCGCAAACCGGATAGCATTCACCTAAATTACGAACATTTTTGAAAGGAGTGGTCCAATGAAGCTTTTATCTATTCTGATCGGTGTTTTGGGTTACCTGACGATTCCGGCTTTCTGCGCAACCACAATCCAGGAAACAGAGGGCGTCAACACGCTCGTGATCAAGGCCGGCCAGCCCAGGGAGACCATCTCGCCGGACATTTACGGCCACTTTGCCGAGCACCTTGGCCGATGCATTTATGGAGGGATTTGGGTCGGACCGGATTCTGAAATTCCGAATATCCGCGGGATCCGTAAAGACGTGCTTGAGGCGCTGAAGAAGCTGAATCTTCCCGTGCTGCGCTGGCCGGGCGGCTGTTTTGCGGACGAATATCATTGGAAGGACGGCATCGGCCCGCGCCAGAACCGCCCGCGCATCGTGAACACGCACTGGGGGATGGTCGTCGAAGATAACTCATTCGGAACCCATGAATTTCTGGACCTGTGCGAATTGCTCGGCTGTGAAGCGTACATCGCCGGCAACGTCGGCTCGGGAACGCCTGAAGAGATGATGGATTGGGTGGAGTACATGACTTTTGACGGCGACAGCGAGATGGCCAATTTGCGCAAGCAGAACGGCCGCGAAAAGCCGTGGAAGATCAAATACTTTGGCGTCGGTAACGAGAACTGGGGCTGCGGCGGGAACATGACGCCGGAATACTACGCCGATGTCTTCAAACGCTACCAGACCTTTATCAAAAATTATCCGGGCAGCCGCATCATCAAGGCCGCCTGCGGGCCCAACGGCGAGGACACGCGATGGATGGATGTAATGATGTCAAGGGCGCGGCCCGAAGGCATTGGCGTGCATTACTACGTCATGGCCGGCGACTGGGGCAATAAGGGAAGCGCTACCGAGTTTAACGAAGGCGAGTGGTTCAGCCTGATGAGCAAGACGCTGCGCATCGAAAACATTATCAGGGCCCACATCGAGGTGATGGATAAGTATGACAATCGTCGCCGGACGCAGTTGTACATTGATGAATGGGGCACGTGGTGGAACCAGGAACCCGGCAGCAAGCCCGGTTTCCTGTACCAGCAGAATACGGTGCGCGACGCCGTTTCGGCAGGCATCTACCTGAATGAATTTAATAAGCGCTGCGACCGCATCAAAATGTGTAATATCGCACAAACGGTCAATGTCTTGCAGGCGATGGTGCTGACCGAAGGGTCGAAGATGCTGGTAACGCCAACCTATCATGTGTTTGAGATGTATAAGGTTCACCAGGGAGGCAAACTGCTGGATAGCGATCTGACGTGTAACGCCTATAGCCGCGAAGGCAAGAAGGTGCCGGCCCTGAACGTCTCGGCCAGCAAGGGCAAAGATGGGGCGGTTTATATCAGCCTCTGCAACCTGGATCCGACGACGCCGGCGGAAATCAAATGCACGCTGGATGGCATGACGCCGAGCAAAGTGTCGGGGCGTGTTCTTACGGCCCAGACCATGAACGCGCACAATACGTTCGATAATCCGGAAGCGGTTAAGCCGGCCGAACTGGCGGGGATAGAGATCAAGGACCGGCAACTGCTGGCGGCCTTACCATCCAAATCCGTCAGCGTGCTTCGCGTGGAATAGCCCGGAACATGTATTTAAAACGAAAAAGGCAGGGCCGCTTGACCCTGCCTTTTTTTATTGGCGGTTTTCTTTAAGCGGATTCTCTTTGAGCGTGGCGTGTCTGCGCCCTGGCAAACAGATCCGTCTTGCCCTCGACCACGTCCGGCGTGATCGCGTACTTGCCGGGCTTGGGTTTCTCGGGCAGTTCATACATCAAATCGACCATCAGTTCTTCCATGATGGCCCGCAGTGCCCGCGCGCCGGTGTCTCGCTTCATGGCTTTGTGCGCCAGCAGTCGAAGCGCCTCCGGCGTGAATTTCAATTCGGCGTCTTCCATCTCGAACAATTTTTGATACTGGCGGACCAACGCGTTCTTGGGCTCGGTCAGGATCTGCACGAGCGCATCTTCGTCAAGGGCCGTCAAGGTCGTAATGATCGGCAGACGCCCTACCATTTCGGGAATCATTCCAAACTGGATCACGTCTTCGGGCGTCACTTGCCGGATCGCCTCGCTGTAATCGGCTTTTTTATCATGCTGCGTATCGCCTTCGCTGGCAAACCCGATCATGCGTTTGCCGAGCCGCTTCTTGATGATGTTTTCCAGGCCGACAAAGGTCCCGCCGCAGATGAACATAATATGCGTGGTATCCATCTGGATGTAGGACTGTTCGGGGTGCTTGCGGCCGCCCTGCGGCGGAATATTGGCGGTCGTCCCTTCCAGCATCTTCAGCAGGGCCTGCTGGACGCCTTCGCCGGAGACGTCCCGCGTGATCGAGACGTTCTGGTTGGTCTTGCCGATCTTGTCGATTTCATCGACGTAAACAATACCGCGCTGAGCCGCCTCAATATCATAGTCCGCCGCCTGCAGCAGGCGAAGCAGGAAATTTTCAACATCCTCTCCAACGTAACCGGCTTCAGTGACGGTTGTGGCATCGCAAATAGCAAACGGCACATGCAGCATCCGGGCCAGTGTCCGCGCCAGCAGGGTCTTGCCGGAACCGGTCGGGCCGATGAGAAGGATGTTCGATTTTTCGATCTCGACCTGTTCGTCTTCGGCGTCGGTATGGAGCAGCCGCTTATAGTGATTGTGCACGGCGACGGCAAGACTCCGCTTGGCACGCTCCTGCCCGATGACGTATTGGTCAAGGAATTCCTTAATCTGACGAGGCTTGGGGATCTCGTCGAACAGTGCGTTGCCGCCCTTGACCCGTCTGCGTTCCTGACGCACGATATTGTAACATAAGTCGATGCACTCAGGGCAGATAAAAACCCCACCCGGACCCTCGACAAAAGCGTCAACCTGCCGCTTGGTCCGGCCGCAAAAACTGCACGCATCCCGTTTATTACTATTTTGGCCCGATGATTTCGCCATCGACGGCTCCTCTTCCATGGTTAAACTTAACTTGTTCTATCTTTAATTGTAACAGGGTCCACGGTTTTTTGCAACCCAAAGCACGCTAAAATTCAATACGAAAAGTAATATCCTTCAGTCCGGCCGCATATAATGTGTCATAAACCTTAACCACTGCGTCCCAGGGGATATCGTCCCTGCAATATAAATCCACGGCGCGGGGACCGCCGGCCTGCACTGTTTCCTGCGTTTTTTTCACAAGCAGAAGCAACCCATCGCCCGGCGCCGCTTCATCCATGAAGATCTCGGGCTTGTTGGCGACCTTTAACAGGAAGCCGCCAGAGGTTTTTTCAACTGCCACCCGCAGCACAGCGCCATCAGAAATCGCCGCCTGGCCCCCTTTGGTTACGTCAATCTTGAAAACCTGTTCGGGTTCTTTGAACTTGGAGGTGAGGACGAAAAAAGTGAGCAGCAGGAAGATCACATCGATCATCGGGGTCATTTGCAGGCCGACGCCAGTGCGTCTTCGACGGACAAAACCGCCAACCACTTGCTCGTAAATTCCAGACATAGTCTCCTTTTTTAACGCTGTCAGGATTATGCCTGTTCGGTTTTAAGCGGACAAAACCGGCTTCGCTCAGCTCCGGCGTGCAGGGCCTGGATATTCAGGTCGATGAGTTTGGGGTTCTTGGAAGAGAACAGTTCGCTGAGCCCTTGTTCAATGCTGGACATCCGGAGCAGATTGGATTTGGCGATGAAAGCGCCAAGCGCCACAATATTGGCAACCCTCAGATTGCCAAGTTCATGAGCGATTTGCGTAGCGTCCACCTCAATGCGATTCAAATCCGCTCGTCTGGGCGGCCGCTGCGTCATGGACGTGTTCAGAACAATTAAACCGTTGGGCCGCAGGTCAGCTTCAAACTTCTCCAGCGACGGCTGATTAAGAATAATGGCCGCGTCCGGGCAGTCCACAAACGGACTGCCGATCTCTTCGTCGCTGACCACGACCGTGGCATAGGCCGTGCCGCCGCGCATCTCGGCGCCGTAGGCCACCATGCCCACGACATTCTTTTTCTGAATGACGCAGGCCCGCGCAATGACATTACCGACCAGGACAATCCCCTGGCCGCCAAAACCGGCAATGATCATTTTCCTTGACTGTGCATCCATTTGGGGCCCGTAGAATCTATTTGGCGTCTTTGTACACGCCTAACGGAAATACTTTTTTCATTTCATCATTGACAAAAGCGACCGCTTTTTCGGGCGACACCTTCCAATCGGTCGGGCACATCGAAAGCACCTCGACCAGCGAAAACCCCTTGCCATCGATCTGCTTCTGAAAGGCCTTCTTGATCGCGCGCTTTGCCGACAGCACATCCTTTGGCGTCGAGACAGCCACCCTTTCCAGGTAGCTGACCGCCTGCAAACTGCTCAGCAATTCGCACACCTTCAGCGGAGGTCCCTCGCCGTGCTTGCCTCGCCCTTCCGGCGTCGTGGTACTTGCCATGCCGAGCATGGTTGTCGGCGCCATCTGTCCGCCGGTCATTCCATAAATCGCGTTATTGATAAAGATCACGGTGATATTTTCGCCGCGATTGGCCGCGTGAATCGTCTCGGCCGTACCGATCGCCGCCAGGTCGCCGTCGCCCTGGTAGGTAAACACGATGTTGTCCGGGCGAACGCGCTTAATGCCCGTGGCAACCGCCGGCGGACGTCCGTGCGCACATTCGATGATGTCGCAATCGATGTAATTATAAAGCAGCACTGCACAGCCGACCGGCGCGGTGCCGATCACTTTTTCGCGGATATCCAGTTCCTCGATCACCTCGGCCACCAGGCGATGCGCGATCCCATGACCGCAGCCGGGGCAGTAATGCGTGACCTGGTCCTTCAAAATGGTGCTGCGTTTCAGAGTTGTCATTTGCGTGCCCTCCCCGAAACGTTCAGCATGGAATCGATCTTTTCGCGAATGATCTCTTCGGTCGGGTACCAGCCGCCGCCCTTGCCAAGAAACTCGGTCGGCAAAGCGCACTGAGAGGCAAGTTTGACATCCTCGAGCATCTGGCCGTGACTCATTTCAACAACAAGCAGCTGTCTGGCCGTCTTGATGACCTTCGCGAAAGCGGCATCCGGAAAAGGCCACAGCGTGATGGGCCGGATCATTCCCACCGGCAGCCCGTCCTTGCGGGCCTGACGCACTGCGGCTTTGGCAATCCGCCCGGGGATGCCGTAAGCGGTCACGATCAATTCAGCGCCGCTGGTCTGGTACTCTTCGCAGAGGTTCACCTCTTCTGCAATGCGCCGATACTTTCGCTGCAAGTGTTCGTTGTGAGCGATCAAGCCGTCCGCCGGATCCAGCACCAGGGTTTTGACCACGCGCGACGGCCTGCCTTTGCAGCCGTTCAGGATGTAGTCCTTCGAAGCAATCTCCAGGATCGGCTTGTAGGGCGCCAGTTCCACCGGTTCGGCTATCTGCGCCAGGATGCCGTCCCCCAGGATCATCACCGGCATGCGATAATAGTCCGCCCAATCGAAGGCGTTCATGGTCAGCGTGTAAAGTTCCTGAAGGCTTGCCGGAGCCAGCACGATCAATTTGTAATCGCCGTGCCCGCCGCCTTTGACGGATTGGAAGTAGTCGCCCTGGGCGGCACGGATGTTGCCCAGGCCGGGCCCGCCCCGCTGCATATTGGCGATGACGCACGGCAATTCGGCGGCCGCAATATAGCTGATGCCTTCCTGCTTGAGACTGACGCCCGGCGACGAGGAACTGGTCATCGCGCGAGCGCCCGCCGCGGCGGCGCCGAAGACCATATTGATCGCAGCGACCTCGCTTTCCGCCTGCACAAAGACGCCTCCGACCTGCGGCAAGCGGCGCGAAAAATATTCCGGTACTTCGTTTTGCGGCGTGATCGGATACCCGGCGAAAAATCGGCAGCCCGCCTGGACGGCGGCTTCGGCCATGACCTCATTTCCCTTGAGCAATACTTTTTCAGCCATTTTGCTTCTAAAGACAACCTATTCCTGCGTTTGGGTTTTTCTACGATGCTGATCGACCTCGATGGCGGCATCCGGACACATCCTGAAACAAAGGCCGCAGCCATTGCAGTGCCCCGGCTCGTTTTCCTGCGCGTACGGATGACCATGTTCATTCAATTCGGCCGACATCCGAAGATTTTTCTGCGGGCAGAAGATGACGCAGAGCCCGCATCCCTTGCAGCGATGCACATCAAAACGTATTTTACCCATTTGATTATCCTGATGCTGAACTGTGTAAACCATATTATCTTAAGACATCACCGGATAAGCGTCAACAGAATAAAACCATTTACAAAAGCGACAAACTTGACCCGTTTCCCGGCCAGCAACCGTTCTATTGTCGGATCAGCACATATAACGCGATGATCAGGCCGACAAGGCTTAGCAGCGAAACCCCGATCGAAACCGCGAACAGCCAATAAAATCGCCATTGCTGCCGCTGGAGCGACTCCCGCAGGTATTGCTCGGTCGTCAGGTACGAGCGATTCAGGTGGCCAAGCATCTCGGTCTGGCTCTGGGTGTTTTCGTTCACCTTGTCCATGTTGCGGGCGAACTCGCCAATGTGCTCGGACATCGTCGCGTCGATCTGCGCGCACGAAGTGATCTGCTCGTGGATGCCGGACAATTCACGGAGGGTCACTTCGTCGTGAGCCGCTCGCTGGCGGACGTGACTTGAAATCTCGTCAAGGAATTGTTCCTGCCGGTCCATCGTTTGCGGCAGACTGGCCAGCAGTTCCGGCAGCGCATCCATCCTGGCGACGAGACGTTCGTTCTGGCTGACCTGGCGATCCAGGTTGGCATTGATGCCCTCGAGCTTATCGACCAGCTTGTTGACGGCATCGGTAAAGAGTTCGGCGTTGTCTTTCTTGCGCATGATCGCCGCGCCGTTGTCCGGCGATTTTAACGGCACAACCTCGGCGGCGCCTTGGCGGTCAAAAGTATTCTCGCTGCAAATATCCTTAATGAGCACGGAACTTTCGCGCTCGCCGGGGAGCGGGGATTTCTTTTTTCTTCCAAAACAGCATAGCCATTTGAACATGCCAAGCCCCTAAATAAATGATAATCATTCATGTCCGGGTCAGAATAGGTGTTTTGAGCTTTTTTTGCAAGAAGATTATGTTATAATTCGGCCTCGGCGACCAGGCTGAAGCATTGCGGGGTGAAGGGCAAACTCTGAAAGGGAAGTTTCTATGAAGCTGGCAACCTACGAGTACAAGCATACTGTTTCCTGCGGCATCGTCACGGCCGACGGCGTGATCGATATCCCATCGCACACGGAGACGCTGCACAAGCTGCACAGTGTCAAAGAGATCCTGATCAAGGGCGAACCGGCGTATGAAATCGTCCGGCGGCTCGAGGCGACAGTGCAGGAACGGCTGCCCCTGGAAACGCTGCCGCTGCATGCGCCGATCCCGCGGCCCGGCAAGATTCTGGCGCTGGCGGGCAACTACAAGAAACACCTGGAGGAAACCGCCTGGCAGGACAAGACGTTCGATGACCAGGCCACGACGACCAACCCATGGCCGTTCCTGATGCCGTCGACCGTCGTGACCGCGAGCGGCTGCGAGGTGCCCTGGCCGGCGTATAGTGAAGAGGTGGACTATGAGATCGAGCTGGCCGTCTTCATCGGCGATGTGATCAAGAACGGCTCGCCCCAGCAGGCGCAGCGCGCCATAGCGGGATATTCGATCGCCAATGATGTCTCGGCGCGAAGCGTAACCTTTGCCAAGGGGCGCAAGGATCGCGGCCGCGATGTGTTCTTCGACTGGATGATGGGCAAGTGGGCGGATGGCTTCATGCCGCTGGGGCCATGGCTGGTTACTGCGGACGAGGTGGGCGACCCGCAGAGGCTCGATATGGAACTCAAGGTCAACGGCCAGACCAGGCAGAAGGCCAATACCTCGCAGATGATCTTTAGCGTCGGGGACGTGGTATCGTTCATCAGTCACCTGATGACGCTCGAGCCGGGCGACGTGATCATCACGGGCACGCCGCACGGCGTCGCTGCGGCAGACGGCAAGTACCTCAGTCCCGGCGACACCATGGAATGCACCATCGAACGCATCGGCACCCTGACCAACAAACTAGGCGAGCGACCGCAGAGCTTTTACAGAGCATTTCTCGAAAATTAGTTCGTGGTTCGTTGATGCAAAGAAGATAGAAATCTGAAGTTAGAAGAAACAAACTGAGGACCAGCCGAAAACGTTTGGGGATTTCTAATGAAAAAGCGGTCCATGGTAATTTTAGCCGGGACAGTTATTTGTGCTGCATGCCTGATCATTGCTTTTACTGTATTCACATTCAGAAAATTCGTGATAGCCTTGAAAACCTTCGAGACCGCGGAAAACGTCCCAAGCGTAAAAGAACTGCCCCATTGGCTTTGCGATTTGCCCGCGTCGGCCAGGAACATCTCCTATAGCAAAAGACCCTTGCTTGAAACGATATATGAATACGAGTTGAATGAAGACGATTTTCTAAAGTGGGCTCAAGCAAACAAGTTTAAACTGAGCAAGATCATTGGTGTCGCCGAAATTCGCCGATTCCATGCGCTCAGAGCTTGCGATACGGGGGACCCGAACGCAGTCTCCACATACGAATCTAAAAGGCAGGCTGTCGTATACCACGGTTACGAATATCACACAGAACAAGATAACGGCGGCGGTTTGGACCTGGTGTATGATCTCTATAACAGGAAGGCATACATTGATTATAGGTTCAGGTGAAGTCAGGCTCAAAGCTGATTACTAAAGTTTGATGCTGATTCAGGCGTTTCGTTGCGTTAGGTTACTCGCAGGATTTGACATGACGGGACTGTATAATCTTGTGGCGGGGCTGGACGGCAGCGAGCTAGAGCTGGATATGAGGCGCTTTCGAATTATGCAATTCCGCTTGCGTTAAGAGGATATTATGCCGGAATATGAATTTCGAGCAATGGATGCGAACGGACAGGAGAAGATAGGACAGGTTCAAGCAGACAGCAGCCTTGAAGCGATTGCCAAGATTCGCAATAATGGACTTTTCCCGTTGCGCATGAAGCTTGTTGGTATTAGCGGCACGATTAAGAAAAGTAGAATAGGAAATCTATTTGCCTTTCTGTTCAATCGGATCCGAGGCCGGGTGGCTGTAATGCGTGGCGAGATAGCATCCGACAAAAAGGCGTTAATATTGCGGCGGAATGAGATTATTGCGCAGACGTTTGCAATATTGGATCAGCATTTGCGGAAGGCGTCCGCGGCGCAGGTGGGCGGGTTTCGTCCGCCGGAAGGAATGCTTACCTCGTGGTTTGGGAATGTTCTTGTTTGCAGGGAAGGCGAAAGCTGGCCGAAGTGGAAACCGGTGGCCAAGCCTGAGACGTTTTTGACGCCGCTGGCGCAGTTCAATCTGACGGAGGCCCCTTTCGTGCCGGAGAAGCTGAGACAATTTAAGCTGATCACGGTGTTTATGGATGAAGAGCTGCCGTACGACAAGCCGCATGGGCACGGCTGGCTCATCCGCGGCTATGAGACGCTTGAAGGACTTGTGCCGATCGAGCGGCCGCAGGTCAAGTTCAACATCAAGCCGTTTCCCATCCGGTGGGAGCTCTTGGAGAACGAAGGGCCAAGTTGGGAAGACGCATGGAGCATCACAAATCTAACCGAATTCAACGAAGTCACTGACCATGAGTTCAATGATCGCTACCATAATTCGGAACGAACAAAACTGGGCGGATACCCGGCGCTAATACAAGCAGAGCTGAGTTTTGGTCTTAACAACTTTGCGTTTCAGATCGGGACAGAGGAAAAGGCACACTGGGGCTGGGGCGACGGCGGGATTGGGTATTTCGGCCTGAATGATAACGGCGAGTGGCTCTTCGAGTGGTCGTGCTATTGATGGTCAAGGACCGCCCGGCCACGGCGCACCCTACCCTGGGAACACAGGCCCGGGTGATCAATCTGCGGGTTGGGGCAGAAGCAGATTGGTTTGGCTTTCGGGGACGGGGGTCCACGTGGAGTCGGGGTCGAAGGCCGTGGTCTGCTGGGCAAGCTGTTCTGTGTTGTAGCCCAGGTCCTTCTGGTAAACGCGGCCATCGTGATTGACGATAAAGGTCATCACGCCGGAGCTGCCGTATTGTGCGGGATAGGCCAGGACGGCGAACCCGCCGATCATCTTGCCGCGGACGATGTAATCATAGACGCCGCCGGGGGCGTCGGGGCCCTGTGCGGTCAGCATCTTGAAATAATAGCCAAAGTAGGGCCGAGGCTCGGATGCACCTTCTTCGACGCCGTCCTTGAGGTAACCGGACTGCCTCGCCTGTGCGACGAGGCTGCCCAGCGGGCTTGGCGGCTGCTCGGGGCCGGTAGGCCAGTAGAGACCGTTCTCGCTGCCGGGGTCGCTTCTGAACTTCTGGGCGTATTCCGGCACGCCGTCGCCGTCATGGTCCTGTCGGGCATATTCGCGCTGGGCATCCACGATCGCCCCCATGACCTGGATGGTGTACAACTCGTTGCGGCCGACACGGCGGTCAATGATCTCTTCCTTGCCGGCGGCGGTATCGAAGACCCACTTACGGCCCTGTTTGACAAGTGGAATCGGGAAGGGCCATTCGTTTTCGCCGACGACCAGCACCAGCGTATCGCCCTGCTGCTCGAGCGTGTGCCGCTGGTCGTAGGCCTTGACCATCTGCTCCCTTCTGAACCGGTCGGCGTCAGGGTCGCCGGAATTGAGCAGGTCATCGGACTGCGGGCCAAAGATGGCGCGCAGCGCCGGCTTGTCATCCTGTCGCAGCGCGGCGATGAATTCATTGACCGCTTTATCACCGTCGGAAAACGATCTTTGCTGGGTGGTGGTAGTGCGGGACGAGGAACCGCAGCCGAATGGTATTGCCATGATAAGCGCCAAAACGATACCGCATCCGATTCGTTTGTCGGTTATTTTCATTCTTGCCCAAACCATGATCTGTCTCCATTAATGTCACCTGCTCAATGCCTAATCGGACATTACCTTCTGCCGCCGCCCCTGCCTCCACCCCTGGCTCCGCCTCCCCTGCTTGCACCGCCTCCGCCGCGCGAGATCGCGGACCTGCCGCCGGAAGACCTGTTTTGGCGGCTGACGTTTCCCCTGCTGGCGGCCTGCCGGTCTGACCTGCCGTTACTGATGCCGCTCATGGCGCCGCCCCTGTTGGAGGTATCTGAAGTGCGGCTGAGGCCATCCCCGGCGCCGCGGTTCAAGCCGTCCCCTGCGCCAATCGGACGGTTGGTCCTGGCTTGGCCGACATCACTGCGGGCAAGCTGTTGGCGTCCTGTTTCGGCCCGTCCGCGGAAGGCCTCACGGTTTTGGACTGCCTGCGAAGAAGCGCCCCGGTTGAACCTCGAGGCCGTGGCGTTATCCCTGTAGGCAACGCCTTTTCGATTTTGAGCTTTGTGCTGCCATGTGCCCTTGCCGCCGGAGAATTCGGACCTGTAGCGGTCGCGGTTAATGTTGCGATTAGAGTTGAAATTGCGGTCGACGTCGACATCGATGTCGCCGCCATGCCAGTCGCAATCGCCCCAGGCGTAGCCCCAGGCGGCGCCGGCCGCCACGCCCAGTCCAAACGAAAGGAGATTGGAGCCGGCATAGTAGCTGGGCGGATAGTACGCATAAGGCGGATACGCGGGATAGGGCCATGTGCCGTAGACGACTGTTGGATTGTAGGATGGCACGTAAATAACCTGCGGGTCGGGCGATTCGATGATGATCGTGTCCTGTTCGTCTTTGACGGTCAACTGGTCGGAGCTTTTGAGCCTGCCCTGTTCCTGTGCCGCGCGGCGCAGTTTCTGGATCGCAGCCATCACGTCCTTTTGCTGGGCGAGAAAGGCATCGCCGAGTTTCTGGGTTAACTCGATCTTATCGCTCATAGCCGCCAGGACCTCGGGAAAATTGACGAGCGACTTGACGCTGGGGTCCCAGTTCTGCTGCTCCAGGGCGCTCGTGAGCGCGTCGCCTTTGAGGTCGGGATTTTGCTTAACCCACTTGTCGGCCATGACCACATCCAGCGGATATGTAGAAGCCATAAGGATCTGCGAGATCAGCGAATCGGGATAAAGGGCGATCGGGGCAACCATCTGCTCCAATTCCTCCTGCTTGAAAACAGGTTGAGCCGGCTGCTCCGGCGTGACCGATTGAGGCGGCTGATCCGGCGTAATCGTTTGAACCACCTGCTCAGGCGTAACAGGTGGAACGGGCTGGTCCTGCTGGCCATAGATGAAGGACGCCATGATGTGAAGAGACAACAGACAAAGGATAACATGGTTGGGTTTCATAACTGTATCCTTTCAATCGGCAGTGAATGCGCCAACTCAGTAACCAGATTAACCGATGTAGAAACAATTCGATTTGAGTTTTTTACTGATTCTTGCAGGACGAACTCCTGCGCGCTTGCGTTTGTGATGCAGCAGAGTTATAGAAGCCGCGAGGGTACCAATGACAGGCGGAAAAATGCAGTCTAGTGCAAAAAAAACAATCGTGGGCCGGCCCCTGAAAATATATAATGAAAGAGTCAAGAGATCTTGGGAAGAACTATGAGCCAAGAGCATAGACATCACAAGGATCATAAGCGCGGGCACGGACGCCATCACGGGCACCACCATGCGCATCTGCGTGCGCTTGATTTTAACAAGGCATTGATCTGGGGGATGGCACTGAACGCGGGATTTATCGTGGTCGAGGCGGCGTTCGGGTTTTGGGCGGAGTCGCTGGCGCTGTTGGCGGACGCGGGGCACAACCTGATTGACGTGGCAAGCCTGGCGGTGGCACTGGTCGCCGGACGACTGACCAAACGCAAGCCGACGCACGCCCGGACCTACGGCTGGCGGAAGGCGTCGATCCTGGGGGCGCTGGTCAACTCGGTGATCCTGCTGGTGGCGATGGGCGGCATCACGCTGGAGGCAGTGCAGCGGCTGATCCGCCCCGGGCAGGCGGCGGGACTGACCATTGTCTGGGTGGCAATGGCGGGATTCGTGATCAACGGCGTGACCGCCCTGCTTTTTGTGCGGGGCCGCAAGGAGGATCTGAATATCGGCGGAGCATTCTGGCACATGGCGGCAGACGCGGGCGTGTCGCTGGGAGTGGCCGCGGCGGGAGCGGCGATCCACTTTACAGGATGGGTGCGGCTGGACCCGGCGGTGACGCTGCTGATCGTGGCAGTCATCCTGGCAGCGACATGGGACCTGTTAAAGAACTCGTTCAACCTGGCGATGGACGCCGTGCCGGCCAATATTGACACGGCGGCGATACGCGAATACCTGGAGAGCCTTGAGGGCGTCACCCAGGTGCACGACATGCATATCTGGGCGATGAGCACAACGCAGATTGCTCTGACGGCACATTTGATCAAGCCGGATGCGTGCAATGAAGACGACCTGCTGCAGGACATCTGCCGGACGCTGCATCACGAGTTCAACGTGGAACACGTCACGATACAGATCGAACGGAGGGCTTTTTCCGACTGAACGAACCGCGGATTTCGCGGTTTCGCGCGGAACATAATGAATGACACGGGCGAGATGTCCGTGCCGCGAAAGCTTGCCGGCAAGATGCCGGCGCTACAAAGAAGGCGTGCCGGCTGGAAGCCGGCGCTACCGAGCAAGATGCCGGCGCTACAGCGTTTTCAGGCGAAGAGGGAGTTTTCGGCCGTCTGCGGGATTTGGGAGGTATCGCCCAACAGCGTGACATTGCCGCATTGCGTGCAGAGCAGGCCGGTCATTTCGATATTGGCGGATTCGGTTTTAAGGAATTTTGCCCTGTCCGGACGGAAATGAACCTCTCCGCCGGATTGCAGGGTACCCGGTTCAACTTTATCGCTTCCGCAGAGCGGACAATGAAGTGTCTGAGGCATAAGTAATCCTTTCACATCAATGGTCAAGTGCCTGCAAGATTCACCTTTTCACCGCCCTCCAGGTCGATCTTGAGCGACAGGAATTTGAGAAGGTCCTTGAGCGTCAAGATGCCTTCGAGCCGGTCGCCTTTAACGACCATGAGCCGGCTGATGCCGGTCTTGCTCATGAGCGACATGGCTTCCATCGCGTCGGTTTCGGGGCCGATCGTGTTTTCGCTCGAACACGGCTCGATGATCTCCTTTACCGTATGCAGACCGCGCTGATCGTTTGGCACATTACGGACCTGCCGGGTGCTGACGCAGCCTTTGAGGCGGCCATCCTCGGTAACGGGAAACATCTTATGATGATACTTGTAGATGAAATTCTCGATGAGGCCCTGGATGGTTTCATCAGGCGGCACGGTGATGGGATCATGGGTCATAAAGCTTTGCACCGATTCGCCGGCAAGGGCCTGGCGAATGACCATCTGCTGATAGGACATGCGCGCCGCGTTGCGAATGAAGAGGCCGATGAGGAAGTACCAAACGCCGCCGATGACATTGCCGGTGACGAAGGCCAGGACGCCCCAGAGAATCAAGAGCATGCCGAACGCCGACCCGGTCGCGGCGGCGATCCGCGTGGCCCATCGGACATCGCCCTTGATGCTCCACAGGATCGAGCGCAGGACGCGGCCGCCGTCGAGCGGGAAGGCAGGGATCATGTTAAAAAGGGCCAGGACGACATTGAGCCACATCAGGTAGGCCAGCACGCCCGTCAACGGCAGCGGCCACTGACCGCGCCTTGCCGCCAGCGTCAGAACGAAAAACACCAGGCCCAGCAGCAAACTTGAGAGCGGACCGACGACGGCCATCAGAAACTCGGCGCGGGGCCGCGCCGGTTCGGCACTCATCTCGGCAACGCCGCCGAAGATGAACAGCGTGATGCCCTTCATGGGAAGCCCGAACTGGCGGGCAACAAGCGAATGACAAAATTCATGGATCACGATCGAGAGAAAAAGCCCGATCGCGCCGGCAATCCCCATGGCCCAGTAGGCGCTGTTGGGCAGATCCTTGTAGAAATGCGGAAACAGGCCCTTGGCCAGGGACCAGGAGATCAGCAAAGCCAGGATAAACCAGGTGTAATCGATCGCGACATTAAAACCCAGAAGCGAGAAGAGCGGGATTTTTCGGCCAAACATAAGTCTTCCTTTCAATACCTTAGGATCGCGGCCATCGAGCCGGGCCGAATGGCGCCGGTCGGCACGGCATAGACCTGCCCTCCATGCAGGAGTGTTTGAAGAACCGCCAAATCGGAAAGATCCTGGTCGGTATCGAGAGGCTGCTCATGGATCTGGATGAGCCCTCCGTCCCGGTTCCAGAAGCCCCAGACCGGCTGGTCAGGATCGATGAAAAGAGTTTCGATGCGGCCCTCTTCGGCCCGGGGGATGATCTCTTCAGCATTCTGGATGGTCCAGCCCGTGTCCATGAGAGCGGCCAGGCGGTCGAGAGTCGTGCGGGTCCGATCGGCCAGGTTTTTTTGAATGATGTCGCCCGAGCGCTGCAATATCTGTTCGGCATCCAGGTGAGTCGGGTTAACCAACACGGCTTCTTTCATAAGCTCAAAACCCGGCTTATGTTCGGTCACAAGATAATGCATGAACGGCTCGGCACAGAGCAGAACCGGCGTACGATCCGCCTGCAGATAGTTTTCAACATCGCTGACGACATTCTTGACGAATTCGGAGACGTGCTTTTTTATCTCTTTGCCGTCCATATCGGTAGCGTGGCCGTGTCCGACAACGCCGGTCCCCGGGACCGTCGGCATGACATAAAGCTGCAATTGCTTTTCGCGTACTTCATATTTTTGCAGTTCTTCGATGCTTCGCATCAGGCCGGGGATCTCTCGTTCGGCAATATCGCCGGCGGCCGCCTCGTAAAACCGAACCGATTTTTGAGAGAGCGCCAGAATATAGTAACGGTCCTTTTGGGTGAACAGTGCCAACAGGGGTTTAATATTGAAGGCATTGCCAACCGTACAGCGAATCTTCAGCGGGATATGGACGCGATAGTATCGAAACAATCCCGGCGCCATGAACAGGACAAACCCTTTTTTCTGATGCAGCCAAAACAAACTGTTGTCCACCAGACCGTGCGCCTGGCTGAATTCGTCTGCCATGTTCTTCTGCTGGTCGGCGTAATTGACGATCAATTGTTCCTGCGCCTGGGCGAGCAGGTTCTTCAAACGAACAGGCGACTGACGGGTATCCGTTCCCTTTTCAGCGGCCGGCATATAGAGGGAAACGCACGGTTTATTTTCGTATTCCAGTAATTCTTTTATTGAAGCAGGATTGAATGCATTCATATTCCCTCTTTATCTGGACTTAACACTATTTCCAAGTGCCGCGTTATCCTACGCCTTTTGAACTGATGCGGCAATTGAGTTTATCGCTGAGGCCATTGGAGTTTTGGCCTTGCTGGATCATTGCCTCTATAGACGCCTGCGCGGGGCTGCGGCTCAGGGCTGATCGCCGGGATAACGCGGCGGCGACGGCGGGATCTGCGGCTGGGCGGAAGACGGCGTCGCCAACTGGAGACTCATGACCCCCATTTGCTTAAGATCCAGGGCCATTTGGGAAAAGCGATTGCTTGCCAGCCAATGCAGCGTTCCTTTTTCGGTGACCGCCCCGGCCTTGATGCCGGTAAGCAGCTCAAGACCCTGGTCAATGGTTTCGATCGGATAGATATGAAAGCGGCCCTGTTCGATCGCGGCGCGAACGTCGTCACGCAAGATAAGATTTTGGATATTGCTGGCCGGGATGCAGACGCCCTGCCGCCCCGAGAGCCCAAGCACTTTGCAGGTATCGTAAAAGCCTTCGATCTTTTCATTGACGCCGCCAATGGCCTGCACCTGTCCCCGCTGGTTGACCGAACCGGTGACGGCGATGTCCTGGCGGAGCGGGACCTGGGCGATGTTGGAGATCAAAGCGAATAATTCGGCGGCGCTGGCGCTGTCGCCCTCGACGCCGCTGTAGCTCTGTTCGAGGCAAATGCTCGCCGTAAGCGCCAGCGGCGTGTGCCTGCCGTACTGGTTGCGGAGGTATCCGCCCAGGATCATGATCCCCTTATCATGGATGCTGCCGGACATCTTGGCCTCGCGTTCGATATTGATGACGCCTTCGGAACCGAGTCCGACCGAGGTGGTGATCCGGGTTGGCTTTCCGAACACCAGGTCCCCCAGGCTGATCACGGCCAGGCCGTTGATCTGGCCGATGCGCGGCTCGTCCATGTCCAGAAGAATCGTGCCGTCCTCGATGAGTTCGCGGATCTTTTCGGCAATGCGACCGCCCAGGTAGATGCGGGTATTGAGGGCCTGACGCACGTGGCCATCCTCGACCATCGAGGCGGTATCGGTCCGGGCAAAGTAATCGGCTTCCCTGAGCAGGTCGGTAATCTCGCTGAGGCGACTATACAACTTGTCCTGTTTTCCGACCTGGCGGGCGGAGAATCGAAAGATCTCAACAACGGCGCGGCGCGAGAAAGGCAGGAGTTTTTCGCGCTGGACGACGTCGGCGATAAAGCGGCCATATTGTTTGCGCTCGAACGGGGCGTCGGGCATCTCCTGATCGAAATCGGCTTTGACCTTGAAAATCGAGCTGAATTCCTCGTCGTAATAGCATAGCAGGTAATACATCAGGGGCGAGCCGATCACGACGACCTTGGTGGTGATGGGAATAGGTTCGGGCCGGATGCCGCTGGTGCTGAACGGCAGCCACGGGTTATAGGTTTCCAGTTGCACACAGCCGGTCTTAAGCGTTCGTTTGAGGCTCTTATAGACAAACGGCTCCGTCAGCGCGTCCTCGATGTTGAAGATGAGATAGCCGCCGTTGGCCCTGAGCAGGCTGCCGGCCTTGATCTGGCTAAAATTGGTGGACAGCCTTCCCCGGCGGTCAACGGAGCGTTCGATCTCACCGAAGAGATTTTGGTAAGTGGGCGTCTCCTCGATGAGAATAGGGGTCGTCTGGTTATGACTCTGATCGACGATGACATTGACCTGGTATTCGAGAAAACGCGGGACCGTCTCTTCGTCCATGCCCATTGAGGCCAGGACATTCTGCAGGCCGGTCCGCTCGCGGTCCTCGCGGAAATCGGAGAGGTTATCGAGGATGTGTTCGGCGACCTTTCCGAGATAATCCAGAACGCGCTGGTTATGACCAAATTCGTGTTTGATCGATTCGATGAGCGGGTTAATGACATTTTGAGCAAACCGGCGTTCCACCTGGCGGATTTCTTCGCTGATGGAGTCCATGATCTCATGCTGCTCCTGCATGATGCGATTGACTTCATCCAGCAGTTTTTCCTCGCCCTGGCGGATGCGTTCCTGCTCGCGAGCGGGGAGTTTTTCCAGTTGTTCCTGATCCTCCATTTTGGCGCCGCCGGAGAGAGGAACAAAGGTAACCCCCCCACCGGGTCCGAAGGACACATCGAAATTCTGCTCGGCGGCAATGGTTTTTAGGTGGGCAGTATGTTTCTGAATCTCCGTCTGGTACTTGCGGCTGAGATTGTCCTTTTCATGACTGAAATCCTGCTGGCGAAAGGCCTTGGGCAGATTCTCGATGAGCCTTTCGAGCAAGCGATCCATGTGCTTTTTGAGTTTGCGTCCTTCTGTCGGGCGCAGCCGGATGGCCCACGGCTCGCCGGGATTGTCAAAATTGTTGACATACACCCAGTCATCGGGAACAGGCTCACCGGTAAGGCGTTTTTCGATACTGCGGCGGATGATCTCGCTCCTTTCCGAACCGGTCAGGCCGGTGACGAAGATGTTGTATCCTTCCTTGCGGATCCCCAAGCCAAGCTGGATTGCCGTCATGGCTCGATTTTGCCCGATCAATTCGTCACCGAGCGGCTCGAGGGCTCGGGTATCGTCAAAGTCTATTTGATCGAGGCTGATCGCCGCGTCGGTCTGCACCGCCGACAGTTCCTTCGATCGCGGCGCTTCGATCAGCTCGATGCGTTCGGTCTGCTCAGCCTGTTCCGGGGCCAGAGTAGTCATTTCAGCTCTCCTGCGTTTTTCTTTTGAAGGACGATGGTCAGTACGCCGGATTCGTAGCGACGCGTCACTTCGCCGGTGGTAGGCTCATTGAGGTCAATGGTCCTGTGAAACATGCCGGTTGGGCGTTCGGCGCAGCATAACCGGGCTGCGTCCTCAGGCAGTCCCCCGCCAGTGCGGCAGCCATCGACCGTCAGTCTGCCCCGCTCCAGGCGTACGGAAACGCCATCCGGGTCCACCCCGGGCAGATCGAAGATGCAGATATACGCGGCGTCGGTTTCCACCACGTCGATGAGCGGCTGCCAGCAGGCATACCCCCAAGGCCTGTGAATGAGATTGTTGAACAGCAGATCGATCTGCGTTTGCTGAAGCGAAACAACAATCGCGCACGACGGCTCCGACAGGTTCCGCGTTGTTGGGTTACGCTCTTTCATGCCATGCCCGGCTCCTCGAACCGGCCCCCGCTTTTACATCCAATAGCGCGGCCGTCCATAATAATCGTATAGCCGAATCTCATATTCCCGGTTGACCGCCGCCTGGGGTTCAAACTCAGGACTGTCCCTGACGGTGTCAGCAGCCACATCAACCCGGACCTCGGAGGAGGCCCAATCGATGTCAGTGACCCAATCGGGCGGGATGATGACCTTTCGGCCGGTCAGCCACTTCCTGGTATCCACGACGATGTAGCGGACGAGCCATTCCTGCACATTTACGATAAAGTCATCGACGCTCCCAATGCGACCATCCACCGCTTGCACATCGTACCCGAGCACCTCCCTGGTGCTTCTCAGTCCTTGCCCGGGTTCCGCAACCGCCTGCTGGGCCGTCCGGCCCGATTCGATCGCCGCCGCAGGCGGAGCGTAGGGCATCGCAATCGGCCCAAAAGGTCGCCCCCAGTACGGCGTCCAATCATAATAGCGGTGCAGTTCAATCTCCATCTGGCGAGAGACCGGCCGCTCGGTGTCGATGTCGGGGCTGTCCTTGATCTGCTGGCGCGTCAATTCGATGGGAAAGATCTGGACCTCGCCTTGCGGTTTGCCGATGGATTCAGGCGCGATGAGGACCTTTCTGCCGGGAAGCCAGTTGCCGGTATCAACAACCATGTAGCGGACCGTCCACTGGCGGTCATCAAACAAAAAGGTATAAACGTGCCCGATGCCGCCGTCCTTTGCTTCGATAGAGTAATTGTTCATGCTTTTAATGCTCAGAAGCATCTTGTTCTCTCCCTGGTTCGAGGTTACTGGATGTTCACGATACGCTGCTGCTTTTACGATCCTGAGCCTGCGGGTTCAACACGGCGGCATGAAGTCCCGGTTTGGCGGGCACCTGGATCTGGATCGTATCCCTGGCCAAAGGCGCCGCGCAGGGAAGCTTATGGTTGAGTTCGGCCAACATGTGCCTAAGCCGGTGACAAGCCTGGTCGAGGGCGTTGCGGGTCAGGTCCGAATTGTAATCCGCTTCTTCGGCGTTCTTCAGCACCTTCTTGGCCAATCGGCATTGCCGATAAAACAGGTGAAGCTGTTTGAAGAGAACCCCCGCGGGCCGTCGGTGCAGCAAACGAAGTCTTGCTTTGATGAGATCGCTTTGGGCAAACAGTGCATCCAGTTGAGCATGACGAATGTCAAGGTGTTCCAGTGTCGATGGTTCTGCCAACATGGTCCAATTCCACAAGCATGCCCGGCGGCGGCATGCCGCTACGATACGTTTGACCTGACAACGGTCGCAGGTTAGCCACATAACCGCGAAAAGGCAAGTTCCGTCGGTTCCCTGCCGCACTACTTGGTTTTAATCTCGATCTTTTTTTCCTTCTGACGCGCGGCTTCCGTTTTGGGTAAATCAATGAATAGAATTCCTTTTTCGAATTTGGCCTGTGCCTTATCCTCATCGACCTCTGCAGGGAGCTCGATGCGTCGATAGAAATTGCCGTACGTGCTTTCGTGCCGATAAAAGTTCTCTTTTTTCTCTTCGTACTCGCGTTTCTTTTCGCCTTCAAGGATGACGGCGTTGTCGCGAGCGGTCACGGTGATGTCCTTTTCGTTCATTCCCGGCAATTCGACGGCCAGATGCACCATCTTATCATCCTCACTGATATCCACGGCCGGAATAAAGCGGCCCTCCCATTCCGCCAAAGCGGATGGTTCGTTCCAGAAATCATTGAAAATGCGATTCATCGCCTGCTGAATAGATTGAAATGGAGTTTCCCAGTTTCGCATCATGGGGTAATCCCGCCCCAGGTTTCTCTTTGAAAGCTGTCTTTCAGTCATAATAAGCCCTTTCTGTATGAAATCGACTGTGCACCCCTTATTTAATCCGTTCCGGCACGGCAGGGTATGAGGAAGTTGCTCTCTTGCAGGTGGGTTAAACCCGCAATCATGGTTTCGGACATTCACCGGATATTCCAGGGCAATCGCAGAGGGTTGCTCCTGTCTAAGGAATCGGCGAGGTCACAATTAGAAAAGCGATAAGGTTACGCAGGGCGGCCGTCAGACTTATTATCAGGGAGACACCGTAACAGGCGTATGAAAGAGAATCTATCTTCAAATTGAGAGGTGCACTATGAGAGTACGTGAAATCATGAGCACGCATGTTCAGCAGATACGGTCCGACGCAAGCGTCAGCGAGGCGGCGGATACGATGCGGAACTTTGATGTCGGCATTTTGCCTGTGCTGGAAGGCAACAAGGTGGTTGGGATCCTGACGGACCGGGATATCGTCATCCGCGCGGTGGCGGCCGGCCTGGATCCCGAAGAGACGACCGTTCGGGACGTGATGACTTCTGACGTGCTGGGCTGCTCGTTTGATGATGACGTCGAGACAGTCGCGCAGATCATGGAGGACAACCAGGTGCGGCGACTGGTCGTGCTGAACGATCAGCAACTGGTCGTGGGGATCGTTTCGCTGGGCGACCTTGCTGTGAAGAGCCGCGATGAGCGCCTGTCTTATGAGGTTCTTGAGAAGGTTTGCGAACCGTCGCATGTATCATGGTAGGCATGCGCATTTTGGCTTAGCACCGGAACCTGATCATGATAGGGGCACGTTACCTTGGCGGCGGCCGCTGCAGCTTCACGGTTTGGCCGCCGCGCGCAAAGCAGGTGAGTGTATCGATCGTGGACGCAAAGACCATACAGGCAATGCAGCCGACCCAATCGCGATACTGGACATTGGAGTGCGGCGCCGAAGCGGGCAGCCGTTATTTTTATCGGCTGGATGATCAACCGCAGCGCCCGGATCCGGCTTCTCACTTTCAGCCTGAGGGCGTGCACGGGCCTTCGCAGATCGTTGACCACACGGCCTTTCAATGGACGGACAGCGATTGGAACGGACCCAGACAGGAGCAGATGATCTTCTACGAGATCCACGTGGGCACCTTTACGCCGGAAGGAACCTTCGACGGCGTGATCGAACGCCTCACTGCATTGCGCGACCTGGGGATCACGGCTGTCGAGCTCATGCCGGTCGCGCAGTTCCCGCAAGAGCGCAACTGGGGCTATGACGGAGTGTATCCGTTCGCCGTGCAAGCTTCGTACGGCGGTCCTGACGGACTCAAACGGTTGGTGGACGCCTGTCACGGGCATGGGCTGGCCGTGACGCTGGATGTGGTTTATAACCATTTCGGTCCCGAGGGCAACTATCTGCGTCAGTTTGGACCATACTTTACGAATAAGTATAATACGCCCTGGGGCGAGGCGATCAACTTTGACGATGCGTACAGTGACCCGGTGCGGCAGTTTTTTATCGGCAATGCGCTGTATTGGTTCCAGCACTATCATATCGATGCCCTGCGGCTTGATGCGCTGCACCAGATCTATGACCAAAGCGCGCGACCCTTTCTGCGAGAGCTTGCCGATGCAACGAGGCGGTTCGGCGCTGAACACCAAAAATGCTGCTGGCTCTTCGGCGAATGCGAGCTGAACGATGTCCGCCTTGTCGAGCCGGCCGAACGCGGCGGATGCGGCCTGGATGGTTTGTGGTGTGACGATTTTCATCACGCCCTGCACGTGCTGCTGACGGGCAAACGGACGGGCTATTATGCCGATTATGACGGCATTGACCAAATGGTCAAAGCCTTGCAGGAGGGTTACGTGTATTCGTGGGATTATTCACATGTTCGCAGACGGCATTATGGCAGTTGCAATTCTGTCGGGCAGCAGGCCTCCGCCGCCGAATCCGGTGCGCCAATCCGCGTGCACGGATCGAACGCTGCGGTGTACGAACGACCAGACGGAGGATTGTCATGATGCATATTCCCGGTTCGACCTATCGCATTCAATTTACGCCGGAATTCGGATTCAAGCAGGCGTGCCAGATCGTGCCGTACCTGGCGGCATTGGGAATATCCGACTTGTATGCCAGTCCCATCTTTAAGGCTGTAAGCGGGAGTCTTCACGGCTACGATGTGACGGACCCGAACCGGCTCAACCCGCAACTGGGGACAAAGGACGAATTCGTGCTGCTGGCGCTGATGGTCAAGGAGCATCACATGGCATGGATGCAGGATATTGTCCCCAACCACATGGCCTTTCACTGTGAAAACGCGATATTGATGGATGTGCTGGAAAAGGGCGACCAGTCCGAATTTGCCGGTTCTTTCGACATGCGGGTCCACAACGAGGAAGACGAACGGCGCAGGCCCGTGACCATCCCGGTGTTGGCGGAACCTTTTGAAAATGCCCTGGCCGAACACAAGATAAAGCTGGCCTATAAGGAAAAACGGCTGTGGGTAACGTATTTTGAACTGGCTTACCCGTTGTGCTGGGACAGCTACCCGGATGTGTTTGAAACCGACGGCGCAGAGAAGGCCGACCTGAAAGATCTGCTGGAGGCGATCCAGAACGTCGAAGAGCCGGCGGCCTGCAAGGAAGAGACGCTCGAAAGTATCCGCACGATGTTCACCGAAGACCCGGCGCTGCGGGCGTCGCTTAAAAAGCGACTGGACTTCCTGAACGGCGAAAACGAGCTGCCCGATAAAGCGGCGCCGCTTCGCGGGATCCTGAACAAGCAATACTTCCGGCTGATCTACTGGAGAGACTTTAATGCGGAAGGCAACTACCGGCGTTTTTTTTATCTTACGGACTTTATTGGGCTCAATACCGGAAGGCGAGACGTTTTTGAGAGGACGCACCGGCTGATTTATGATTACGTACAGAAGGGTTTTTTTCAAGGGCTGCGAATCGACCATATTGACGGGCTGTACCAGCCGCTGCGTTACCTGAAGCGGCTGCGCGACTCGTCGGACGACGTGTATATTGTGGTCGAGAAGATACTGAACATGGAGGAAAAGCTGCCCGCCGAATGGCCGATCCAGGGAACAACCGGTTATGACTTCATGAACTTTGTCAACGGGCTGTTCTGCGACAGTCGCGCCGAATCGATCATGACGGAGCTCTATGAAGCATTCACGGGCCAACGGCAGGACTGGAACGAACTGCTTGCGGACAGTAAGCGTAATGCGCTGGATCAGTTTTTGGAATGCGACCTGACCTACCTGGCCGGGCTGGCGATGCAGACGCAGGAACAGCATACCCATTCCAAAACGCCGACAATTGAAACGATCCGGGCGGTTCTGAAAGAGCTGATCGTTCAATTAGACGTGTATCGCACGTATATCGATGACGAGATCTCGGTCGAAGACGACCGGCGACTGGAGACGGCAATCCAGCGAGCGATGGAGCATAGCCCTGGCCTTCGAAGAGAACTGAAGATGCTGAAACAACTGCTGCTTTCAAAGCAGACTCGCACAGCCAGCGAAGGAGAGGCGGAGGATTTCGTCTTGCGGTTTCAGCAGTACACCGGCCCGGTGATGGCCAAGGGGCTGGAGGACACCTGTTTTTACAGGTATAACCGGTTGATCAGCTTGAACGAGGTCGGCGGCCGGCCGACGCGGTTTGGCGTGGCGCCGCATGAATTTGATGCGTTTATCAGCGAACGGGCGTGGACATTTGGGCTTTCCATGAATGCCAGCTCGACGCATGACACGAAGCGCGGAGAGGATGCGCGGGCGCGGATCAACGTGCTTTCGGAAATGCCGGACCTCTGGCGGCAGGCGACTGAGTATTGGGCCGCCCTGAATGAGGATTTCAGACGGAAGATCGGCGCCGAGTATGCGCCATCGAGGAACGACGAATATTTTATCTACCAGACGATGATCGGGTCGTTCCCGTTTGAAGAAAGTCAAGAGGCGGACTTCTTTGAACGGCTGAAGGCGACCGCGGTCAAGGCCGCACGCGAGGCCAAGATCCACACCAATTGGACCGACCCGAACGCCGAGTACGAGCGGGCGATCAAAGATTTTATTGATTGTCTTGCGCAACCGGATGGCCAGTTCCTGACCGACTTTCGCAGGCTTCACAGGCAGACCGCCTTTTATGGAATATTCAATTCGCTGTCGCAAACACTGATCAAGATGACAGCGCCGGGGGTGCCGGACTTCTACCAGGGATCGGAGTTGTGGAACCTGTCGATGGTGGACCCGGATAACCGCCGGGGCGTAGATTATGCGCAGCGGGCGCGGATGCTGGCGGAGATCACGGCCAAAACGGGCCGGGACACAACCGCCCTGCTGCGCGAACTGATGGCCACACCCCAGGACGGGCGAATCAAAATGTACACGATCTGGAAAACGCTGCATCTGCGCGCGGGATTTCGCGAGCTGTTTGAACGCGGCGACTACGTGCCCCTGCAGGTCCGCGGCAGTCTGCGCGACCACTTGATCGCGTTTGCCCGAGTGCATGGCGAGCGAGCCGCTGTCACGGCCGTGCCCCGGTTTTTATCCCGGTTCATCACGCCGGATACAATGCCGCTCGGCGAGATTTGGAACGATACCGAAGTGATGCTGCCGGAAGAATTCCTGGCCGCCTGGTACAACTGCTTTACAGAGGCCAGGACGGATGCGGAACGGTCGATCAAGGCGTCGGACCTGCTGGCCGGATTTCCGGTCGCCTGCGTTGTCAACGTGCCGGAGTATCATCTGAAACTGGAAGACTGAAGGCTCGTTAGAGGATAGATTCAAATACGGCCGGACAGCTCGGTCAAATGCGCTAATTTGGCGGCAAGCCGATCGGAAAGCTGTCGTTTCTTGACGCGCCATCGCCAATTGCCTTTGAGTTTTGAAGGCCAGTTCATGCGAGCCTCCTGGCCAAGGGCCAGGCAATCCTGAAGCGGAAAGATGGCCGTTTGCGCCACCGAGCAGGCGGCCATGCGGATCAAGTCCCACGGAACTTTTGCGATCGGCCCAAGTTCTTCTCTGCCCAGGTATTCCATAAGCAATCTCTTCTCATCGTCCGCAGCCTCTTTTTCCAGCCAGCCGCGCACCGTATTGTTATCGTGCGTGCCGGTATAAACGACGGAGTTGCGGGTATGGTTGTGCGGCAGATAAGGATTCGTGCCGCTGCCGCCAAAGGCGAACATCAGCACTTTCATCCCGGGAAGCTCCAGTTCGTGAACGATCTCGCGGACATCCGGCGTGATCAGGCCAAGATCCTCCACAATAAACGGACCCGTCGGGAAATATTTATAAACGACGGTGAAGAAATCCCAGCCGGGGCCGTCCTGCCATGAACCGCTCGTCGCATCGGGCGAACCGGCGGGCACCTGCCAGTACTTAACCAGGCCGCGAAAGTGGTCGATCCGGAGAAGATCGCAAAGCACGAGATTCTGGCGGATGCGGCGGATCCACCAGTCATAATTGGTCTCCTTGTGATGCTGCCAGTTATAGATGGGGTTTCCCCAAAGCTGCCCGGTCTTACTGAAGAAGTCGGGCGGAACACCGGCGCCCGCGGTGGGGGTCTTATCCTCACCGAGCAGAAACAAATCCGGATGCGCCCAGACATCAGCGCTCTGGTACGCCACATAAAGCGGGATATCGCCAATGATGCTGATCCCGCGTTCATTGCAGTAATGGCGAAGGTATGACCACTGGCGATAGAACAGGTACTGCAGGACCTTTTCGCGCTGGACGCGGTTTGTCAATTGGGCGGACAATTCCGCGATCGCCTGGGGGTCCCGATC
>JAJFTK010000070.1 GCA_021372945.1 Planctomycetaceae bacterium
CGGCCTCGAAAAAAAGAACCGCGTTCTCAATCCTAAGGAGCGGGAAACCGTGGCCTATCACGAGATGGGCCATGCGCTGGTGGCGCTGGCGCTGCCGGGCACCGACCCCGTGCACAAAATCTCGATCATTCCGCGCGGCATTGGCGCGCTCGGCTATACACTGCAACGGCCCACCGAAGACCGCTTTCTGATGACGCGCGCCGACCTGGAACACAAGATCGCCGTGCTCCTGGGCGGGCGCGCCGCCGAGAAGCTTGTGTTCGGCGAGCTGTCCACCGGTGCTGCGGACGATCTGGCGCGGGCCACCGACATCGCCCGCGACATGATCACACGCTTCGGCATGGACGAGGGACTGGGCTATATCGCCTACGAGGCGCAGCGGCCGCACTTCCTCGACGTGCCCGAGCTGGCGCGGGGCGGCTACCGGGTGGCTGAATCGACCCAGGCACGCATCGACCTGGCCATCCGCGACATCGTGATGGGCGTGTTCGAGCGTGCTTACCGGATTCTCGACAGCAACCGCGCGGTGCTGGAGCGCTGCGCGTGCGAGCTGCTGGCGCGGGAAACCCTGGAAGAAAACGATATCCGCCAACTGACACAGGGGCTCCAGCCCGACCTCCGGGAAACGACAGTCTCAACGGCGGATTCATCGCCCTCTAACCCCCATGCCCAGGTTGGGCACAACGAAGGATGAAAATGATCTTGTTGCACAAAAGCGGACAAAGCCGTTGATGTTGAACAGGCACCTACCTTAAAGTTCTTTGAAAAAAGAATAGAAGAATAAGGGAAAAAACCTGAAACACCGTTTGCCGCTGCCGCCTGCAGCAGTAAGAAATCGGCGGCAGGTTTGCGATTGCTATTGTTTATCCGGGAGAATCATACCTCGTGCATCCCTGGGCAGAGGTTTCCACTGATCCGGAAGAAGTTTCCGCAGACGGCTGACCGGATGAGTCATAATCCGCCGGAGCATATCGTCGAAGTATTCCCAGGGATTGATCTTACAGGCCTTGCAGGATTGGACAAGGCTCATATAAAGCGCCGCCGTCCGGCCGCCCCGTTCACTGCCGACGAATAACCAATTTTTTCTACTAACCGCGACAGGCCGCAACGCATCTTCCGCCGTGTTATTATCCGGTTTCAGGCGTCCATCTTCCAGGTAACGATACAAAGCCTTACGCTGGTTCAGTGTATAATCAATCGCCTTCCTCAGAGGCTCCGACGGAATCGTCTGGTTGCGCATCTCCTCAACCCTTGCAAATATCTGATCGAAAATCGGCGTGGCATATTCCTGACGGAAACTGCTGTGATCAATGGAAAACTCAGAGACAATCAGTGGCGGACCAGTTCCTCCCCGAACATAAACCCACATCCTGGCCTTCTTCAGTTTACCTTTGCCTTTTTCTTTTTTAATAAAGAAGCCGGATGGCGATCATCTGCGTCATCCGGCTTTGAGATTCAAAATGCTCTTCATTTTCTCGTCTCTTGGAACTCCTTTGTTCTCCGTTTAAATCGCATGGTCATCACCCGGGGTGGCAGGCTTGTTCAACCCGCGATGAAATCGAGGCGACTGCGTCACTCGAATTCATCGCTTTATACGTTGGCAATCAGTTAATTCTTGCTGTCACAACGATCGCGTGCTCCCGCCCGTCAATATTATCAATCCTTGAATTTACTATTTGCACATCGACATCTGGGTACAGCCTATCCTTTTGTTTGATTAATAGTCTTAGGTCCTCTTCCAGGGCTTTACACTCTGCCGGATCGGCCTTGTTTATTTTTCGATATTGATCGATGTATTCCTTAATTGAAGATTCTCTTTTCAATCGTGGCAAACAGGCGATATTCCATGCCGAAGAAGCGGAACGGAGATAATTTTCTCTTTCTTCTTTTGTTTCGCCCATGTCTATATACCCCTCAGCAACTTTCAATACCATTGCCGATACTTTCTGATTCTCGGATGAATTTCCTATTTCCTTCTTCATATTCCATTCCTTGCTAACGACGGGCGTAAGCGGTCGCCGCCCGTGAAGTTGCAATAAGTCGCCCGCTATCCCGGCGTCCGCTTGACGCCTTTGTGTACGCCCGGCATGGGCGTGAACTTATGGGGTGCAAGTCCCCTGTACGTGAATCCTGTTAATGTTTCAAAGTTAAGAGACATTAGCAAAAGTATTAGCCGAAGGCAAGGGCGGAATCGCGAGAGACCGTCCGAAGGAAGCCTAAGTGCAAAACGATGAGCCGACGAACAGAAACAGCATACAAGGCTTAGTCTCCGGGCAAGTCAGCACAACATGACAAAGCCCGGGATTCAGGAGACAGGGTAAATGCTGCGGTTGCATCGGGACAGTTCACGTTCTTATCCG
>JAJFTK010000083.1 GCA_021372945.1 Planctomycetaceae bacterium
GAATCGGTTCAAGCGGAGGCTGAAACAATTGGGCGTGACGGTCTGGTTTTTGCGGGATCATTGGCCAATCCTTTTTGCAAGATTTTGAACGCATCTTCCATGAAAGCTTGCAAAATTATACCCGATTTTATCAGCCGAATAAACCATAAACCAACGCCAAACCAGCTTTTCAATACACATCACAAACTTTCTCAGGGACGACTATAATAAGAGCATCCTCTGGTCATCTTACAGCGACATTGTCGTTTTCCGCACGCATTTTATGCTGATTGCCTATTCGCCGGCAAAGAACGAGACGAAGCAAGTCAAGCTGGGGGGCGACTACCACTGGCGCAGCAACGGCACGTTTTGGGTGGATTATGAAGATGTGCTAAAGCCCATGGACGTGCAGTTTCCCGCCGCGGGCACATTATCGTTCCGGCTGCCGGGCGTTGAGAACATTCAAACCATTACGTTTTGACCAATGTCTGCCGGCCAAGCGCATAAAAAAACCCTGCCGCCAGGCAGGGTCTTTGTGATCGCAATGATGTTGCCCCTTATACAGGGACCACGTTGTTGGCACAAGGGCCTTTTTTGCCCTCGCCCACTTCATAGCTGACCTTCTGGTTTTCATCCAGAGTGGCATAGCCATTCATCTTGATCTCCGAATGATGCACGAACAAATCCTTGCCGCCGTCATCGGGAGTGATGAATCCGAAACCTTTACTTGCATTGAACCACTTGACTGTACCTGTACTCACTTAAATTTCTCCTGCCCCGTTAGGGCCAAACGTCTCTCATTTTGGGATTTTTCGGAAGGATATTTTTGAGAGATGAAAAATATACTTCTTCTAACTAAGCAGTATTATCGTCTCAAAGCCGCTTGAGTGCACGAGAAAAATAAAATAAATCTTCAAATCGCCGTTTTCAGCCTGGAAATCGCTGTATTCCTCTCGGAAAAGTCAAAATAGTTGGCTGCAAACGGACCTAAAAACGCCATTCTTTCGGAATAGTTCGGGCACGAGCCGGCCTTTTGTGATAGAATAGCTCGTTCAGGGTCGGTTCGATGCCAACAAGCCTGCACAACGTCACATTAACCGCCGATCCCGTGAAAGGAAAGTATGTCAAAGAAAGTCTTGAAAACATCGCCAGAGGGCAGACTTTGTCAGTTCCCCAAGTGCACCCGCCTGCTGAGTATCTACAATCACCAGGAGTATTGCCGCATGCACCTTGAACAAATGGCCCAAGCCGCCAAACCCAAACCCAACGGATTCAGTGCCCGCTAGGGCTGACCCGCCCGGTGATTAACTTCCTCTGTCAGGTGTCGATTCGATTCATCATAGACGATCTTAATGTTGTAGACGCGCATACGTAATCCATTTGCCCGTCACCTTCTCCATTCCTTCCCGGTGCTCGAAACGATATGTCTTGAGCGGCACGGAGGGGACCGAGAACCCGCCCTTGTCATCGGTCGTTATATTGACCAGCGCGCTGGACCGGCGGCGTCCATCAAGGGGGTCGTTACGGATTATAGTTCCCGCCTGCGCTAACAGGTGCGGCATTGAGTATAATATCGATGCCGCTGATTGTATTGCCGCTGAGGGCGGGAAGGGTAACCGGCTGCCGTTTCATTTGCGCAAGGTCTTCGGGATCCGCCGCTCGCTCTATAAAGCCGGCAAACCGGCGGCCCTGTGCGAGCGTCTTCTCGGTAAGCAGTGGAACACGCATCGGCTTATCCTGCGTAAAGCCTGCCGCCTCGACACAGATATCAACATACCGGTTCGGCGTGCCCGAATACAGATAGCCCCCGACTTCGTGCCAGTTCGCCGGTTCAATGCCCGTCAGTTCATAACTGCCATCGGAGTCCGTCACCGCATGCCATTGCTGCGGCTCATGCGTCTCCAGGTATTGCTCATAAGAAATATCATTGATCCCCAGCGTTGCCGTCACCTTTGCTCCGGCGAGCGGTTTGCCGCTGCTATCGGCAACCTTTCCCTTGATTGAAATGAGGTCACTGCGGTAGGTCATCGTGACATTCTTATCGTTTTCCAGCTCGACCGTTTGGCTGATTGCAGCAGGGGCGTGCTCCGTATTGATCCGGGCCGTCACCTCATATGTCGGGCGATCCGAGATCCCGCCGTACGGCCCGTAAGTCGGTCCCGGCAGATCTTTGAATTCGAACTTGCCTTGTGCGTCGGTAATGGCCTGCTTGGAGACCGACTTGCCCTTCAGGTTCACAACAACCCCCGCCAGCGGCCGCGGCTTGGGCCCCATTTCGCTGACAAGCTGCCACTGAGCCGCATCGTCGCCTTTCTCCAGCGTATCCAGCTTATCGAAAAACGCGTCCGGCCAATTCTCGGTGGCATCCACGACCGTGCCGCTGATCGTGCGCATCTGCGTGGTGCTCTCGGTCTCCAGCTTCTTTTGCACGATGCTGAACGTGAACCGCGAGGGCTTATTGCTGTCGATCAGTCCCGACGGCCCGATCGGGGCAAAATCGCTGACGATCGGCTCAAAGTCGTTGGTGGTATCCGTATCGCTCCGTCCGCGATTGTGTATATTATAGCGCAGGCTGTCCAGCGCCTTGCCCTGTGCGTCCAGCAGGTCGATCCGAAACCGCCAGTCCGTATGCGGCCACGGCCGGATCCAACCATCGATCTTCTGCAGGATCTGCTCTCCCTGCCTCTTGAACCGAATGCTGTTAATCTTAACAATATCCGCCTGCTCCGCTGTCCCCGCGATCAGGTTGACCGCGATATCCTTATCCAGCTCAAACGCCCCCTCAAACCGATCCGTCGGCTGCTGTCCAGTGGTCGCGGTACTTGTCTGCCCATCAATTTTACCGCCTTTAATCGTAACCCGCAACTCCATGGTGTTATTGGCTTCATTGCTTTCTGCGATGGCATTGTCATAGTCCAGTACGACTGCAAACGCGTACTCCCCGTCCGGCAGATAAAAATCTCGCGTGCGTTCGTTCCATTCCTTGCCGGGCTCAATCGGCCCCGCCTCATGATAGCCGCTCTGCGGATTGCCGGTTTCATCCAGCCCGTTTTTCGGAGCGCCTTGGTAAAACCGGATCTTGTGTTTCGGCAGGGCGGTCGCGCCCTCGTTCTTGATTGAAACAACCAAACTGAACGTCTTACGCTGTTCATCGAACTGCATCCTGAACCCCGCCGGAGCAAGGTCCACGGATCCAACCGTGCCCTTTTCCGCGAAGTAGATTCCGCCGAAACTCTCGCCGCCGCCGGCCGGATAAAAACTCAAATGCAGATCGCCGGCTTTGATGAACTCAAACGTTCGCTTGAACTCACCTGTTCCTTTGACAATATCTGGCCCCTGATCGCTCCGCGTCTCGCCGCCTGTCGCGTAAAGATGCAATACGGCGGCATCATGCGACGCCAGTTCATACGTGCCCTTGACCTCATACGTCTGACCGATTTCAAATTGGCCGCTCGTGCCGAGAATCTCCGTTATCTCGATCGAATCGCCCCCCAGAAAATCCCGGCTGGTAATGTCAAACTCAATAGAATGCAGCGAGGAGTAGTACTTTTCTTCAATGCTTTTTTCCAGTGAGTTTCCCAACTCACCCAGTGAATCCAGCATCTTCTTGGCTTCGGCCGTGTCACTGGTTTTCAGCTTGTCCATAACCTGATTGTATCGCGTGGAGAATATTGCGGCACCTGCTTCAAATGTGGTGTTCTCACAGAGCTTTTCAACGGCTTGAAGATGGGGTAAGCCGGTCTTCATGGTTTCAGATGCTAAAACCGTATCTTTCCTGGCCATGCTTCTGACCGTTCCCCAGACATTCTCAATAGCCTCCATGTCTTCTGCGGCCTTTTTGGCATCTAAAGCGGATAATTCTTTGAGTTCGGCAGCGGAATCTGCGTTCTTGTCGATCAGGTCGCTTCCGCTCGCCGCTTTTGTTTGTTCGTCCTTCGTCAATCGTCCATCGTCAATCGAAACTTCCACATTCGTTTTCACGCCCGGGCGGAGCGAGACGTTTTTGAAGGTCACTGTTTGAAATCTTTGCGTTTGGAATTGAACCGCCTGAATCTCTGCAAGGGGCAGGTCAAATTCTGCGGTAATTGATCCAAGCCTTGCATCTTGGTTCAACTTACTTCCGCCCCCTTGATGCAAGCGAATAGTTCCATTCAAGTCAACGGCGATAATGCGATATGGCCGATCCGTTAGGTTGTGGGCGACGTGAACAAACGTTACGCCCTCCTTTTCAATTGGGGCGGAAATCATGGCATGCGGCCCACTCGATGACGTCTTGGCGAGACTTCGGCCGTCGCGGCGGTTGATTTGCGTATCGGTTTGCCAAAGCGAGTCCGATCCGACACAAATCATGAGATCTGCCTTGTCAAGAACTCTATCGAGCGAGAACAAACCTGCAAGGCAGCCGTTTAGTTTCAGTGTATCAGGTTCGCTGAAAGGTATTCTTGACCAGTCTATAACCCGGGGCACAGGCTCGTTTACGCTAAAGTCGGTCAGCAGTCTGTTACCGCCGCTCACGTTGTAGGCGATTTCATAAATCTTCTGATCTAGGCTCAGGTTCGTACGGCGGTATTGTTGATAGGGCCGCTCCATCGGCGTTCCATCCGGGCGCCACCATTGCTTGCCCTCGCTGGGGTGTTCGCAAATGCCGAGCAGTTCGACGGTTACACCATTCGGCAGTGCGGCGGTAAAATTGGCAGCCTCTTCTGCCGTCTGATCTCTGTCTTCTGTCCTCTGTTTAGCCAGTGCAAAATCAAACTTCTCATAATTCGCCAGCGGCCACGTGGTCAGCGTTTTCAGTTGCGGCATGTAGCCATCGGCCTTGGCGGAGATATTATGTTCCTCATTCGCGGTTTTGAGTGCGAAGCGGCCGTCTGCATCGGTGGTCGTGCGGGCCTTATTGCCATCGTAGCCGTCGTCATAAACCTCAGCCCCTGCAATCGGCAGACCTGTCGCCGCATCGGTCACCGTGCCAGTGACTTTAAACTCTGAGTTCTCTGTGGCTTTATTAGCCATCGGCAGCACGCAAACAGTCATGATCGAAACCAGCACGACAACGGTTACGATGCGCAGCGGGCGGTTTTTCCACGTTTTCTTTTCAAGCCATTGCAGCCGCGTCACCAGCCAATTGGAATTCTCGAAAAGACCCAACAAGCCCAATGCCGGCGTAATTGGCTGCGCCAAGAGCCGGCGGGCGGTTTCCAGCAACGTCTGTCGATAATGGATCGTATCATCCTTGAGCAGCTTTGCGACTGTCGCATCGCAGCACACCTCGCGCAGGTTCTGCAGCGTCTTGCGGATCATCCACAGCAGGGGGTTGAACCAGTAAACGATCTGCAGCAGCATAAACGCCGCATGCACCAGCAGGTCCCCGCGCTTGATATGTGCCAGCTCGTGCAGCAGTACATGTTCGATGTCCCTTGTCTGCATGTCCCTGGCCATCTTAGCCGGCATCAGCAGTACCGGCCGAACAATGCCGAATACCGCCGGACAGGGCACCCGCTCGGTGAAGATCACTTCCGGCAGCCGCCGCAATCGAAGCCGTTCTGCTGTTTTGCTTAACAGTTCGTTAAAAGATGCAGGCAGCGGCTGCACGTCCGCGCCTTTATGTTCTTTTCGCAATCCCGCCAGCCGCACCATCAGCCACGCACTTAAACCCGCAACGCCCCCGATCCAGCTCAGCATCGCCCACGCCTGCCATGACAACGCAGACGTCACCAAAGGATCGCCTGCTCCCAGCCCGTGTTGCTCTGCATGCTGGTCCGCGGCGGGTTCACCTTCAAGCCCGGGGCGCAAGCTGTAAGACTGTGTTCCATTGGGTGGCACGGTCAAGCCGGCCCCGAGCGAAGTCGAGGGGCTTTGCTTGGCCGTGGCGTTTGCGCCCGCAGCCTCATCGTGCAAAACGGCTTCCATACCGTCAGCCTGCGTTCCATTCAGCCCAGTGCTGACGATCTTCTGTGCCGCCTGCGGGATCTGCGAAGTCACGCTCACCGGCGACGTCAGCGACGGCGGCACCAGCAGCTTGAGCAGCACCAGCATCCAGAGCGCATACCGCACCTGCGGCCACGCCCATCGACGGATCGCCAGGTCGACCGCCCACACGATCGCTACCAGCACCGCAACCTGCCACAACATCTCCACCTGCCAACTCGTCCACCTGTCCGCGATTGAATTCAGGGATTCGATCATTGGACCTGCTCCTTTCCGCCGTCCTTCTGCTCGTCTTTATTCAGCGCCTCCACTAATTCCAGCTTCTGCTTGTCCGTTAATGTCTGTTCCTCCACCAAAAAATGCATCAGCGGACCAAACGCCCCGTCGAATGCCTGGTTCACCAGCGTTTTCAAGGCGCTCCGCTGGGCCGTCTGTTTGCTCAGCAGTGGTTCGTACAGCCCCACATGGCCCTTCTTGCTCTCTTGGACGGCCTTTTTATCGGACAAACGCGTCAGCATTGTCTTGATGGTCGTGTACGCCCAGTTGACATCTTTGGGCAGGCGATCGGCGACCTGGCGCGCTGTCGCCGGCCACTTTTCCCAGAGGGCATTCATGATTTGCCATTCCGCTTCCGTCAGCCTCATAAACCTTCCTTTCTACAAATGTAAAAGCCATTCTACTACTGTTGTAGAAGCTGTCAACAGGAAAAATGAAAAATTTGCCGGCATCCATTTAGCGGCCCTCAACAACAATAATTCGCTTTTATCGTCACCAACCGCCAACATTTGACGTATTTTAATCTTTACCCGCACCAGATCCTGTGCCGATATAAACCGAGGCTTTTTAGAGGATGCTGATGCAGTCGCTTATGGAAAATGAACAACGATCAAGTTCGCAGTCGCCGGCGGCCACTAAACTGTGCCCGTTCTGTGCCGAGCGCATCCAGTTGCTGGCCATCAAGTGCCGCTATTGCGGCGAGTTCCTCGACAGACCCCCCGCGGCAAAGCCTTCGTCCAAATGGTATTACTCCAACCTGACGATGATCGGCTCCCTGCTGACGCTGGGTCCGTTGGCTTTGCCCCTGGTCTGGGCCAACCCCCGATTCAAGGTCTGGGTCAAGGCCGTCATCACCGCGGCAACCATCGCCTTCACACTGCTGCTGTGCTGGGCCATGGTCGGTATGTATGTCCATCTCATGGACCAGATCCAATCGCTCGGTTTGATGAAATAAAAAAAGCCGCCGGTCAGAGGGACGGCGGCTTTGCATTTCTCACGGTTGGCTATTGCTTGTTTTCAATACAGTAAAGGTTCTTCTTGCCCTTCAGATAGATCGCGCTGCCATACAGCGCAGGCGTCGAGTCGATCCCATCAACCCGCTTATTGACCGACACGACTTCAAGCGTGTCGGCGTTCTTCAAGACGTATGTCACGCCGTTGCGCCCGACATAATAGACATTGCCCGCCGCACCGACCGGCGAGGCGTAAATATCCTTGATCTGTTCCAGCTTCTGCTTGACATAGAAGGGCTGGCCCGTCTGCGCGTTATAGCACGAGATGGCCGACGTATTGACCGAATTGACATAAAGCTTATCATCGTACAAAAGCGGCGAGGCCACGTACGGCGTCCCTTCGTTGACCTCCCAGGCGATCGCGTCAGTGCCCGTCAAATCGCCCGTCCTGCCCAGTTTGATCGCCTGCAGCTTGGCCCCACGGAAACCGCTCACGCAGAACACCATCTCTTTATTGGCCACCGGCGTGGGGATCACGTTCTCGGTCTGCCCGCTGCATTCCCAAATCAAACTGCCCGTCTGTGCGTCATAACCGCGGCTTTGCTTGGTGCCCGCCACCACGATCTGCTCCTTGCCCCCGACCTCCACGACCAGCGGCGCCGTCCATGCCGTCTTTTCATCGTGCGGCTGCTTCCAGGCGATCTCGCCCGTCTGCCGGTTCAACGCATAAATGAGCGATTCGCCCTCATGGTCCCATACCACAATAAGATTATCCTTCGTCAGCGCCGGCGAGCCGCCCTCGCCAAACCCCGCGCGAATCGTCTTTTGCCCCAGGTCCTTGCCCCATTTGATCTTGCCCTCGAGGTCCAGGCAATAGACCCCGCGCGAGCCGAAGTTCGCCCACACCAGCTTGCCGTCCGTCACCGGCGAATACGAAGCGAACCCGTGATCCGGATGATGTCCCTCGTGCGGCAGCACCTGCTTGACCATCGTCTCCCAAAGCATCTTACCCGTGTTCCGGTCCAGGCAGAGTACATTGAACTTGTATTCGGAAGTGGGCTTCTGATTTCGGGGCCGCCCTTGACCCTGTCGCGCAGGCGCCGGTTCGGGCGCCGCATCGGGCGTTTCCACCTTCATGGCATTCTGCAAAAAGATCTTGTCTTCCCAGATGATGGGCGACGAATCCGAACCGTCGCCGGCCAGCGCAACCTTCCACTTGATATTCTCCGTCTCGCTCCACTTCACCGGGGGAGTAGCGTCCGGCGAAACCCCCGTTTGATCGGGTCCGCGAAACGACGGCCAATTGGACGCGCTATAAACCCATACACTGAACACGCACACGCTAATAACAAATGCAAATCGCCTTGCGACCATGCTAAACTCCCTTCTTTGATTCAATTTGCAGAACCTCGCACGAGCAGATGCCCGTTACAAAAGGCTCACGGGCGAGACGCCGCGCCGCGAACGCTCTTTCTATAGTAAACGAACCGATTCGACAATTTATTTTTGTGAGAATTCGAGTCAGCGATTTGCTTAGTACCTTCAAATAGATGAACAGCATCGAATTTCTAATAATTGCCTGTGCCTTCACGAATTGACCGGATACGCCTGGCGGGGCGTCAGGTAATATAGCCACGTCTGGAAAATGGGTTTGCGGAGGATCGCCGCCGCGGCGCCGGCGTAATAGCGCAGCTGTTCGGCATAACCCTGAGAGCGGGCCGTAAGTTCAGGTTCGGTAACACGGTCCGTCTTGAAATCCACGACAATCAGGCCTTCGGATGTCGGAACGATCAGGTCCACGATGCCCTGAAGGATCACGGTGTCGCCATCGGCGGCCGCTGCGGCGAACTGCGCATTCAGCGCGACGGTGAACGGCCACTCACGAAGCGCTCCGGCGGCGTGCCGCAATGTAAGCTGCCCGAGCCTATGCTCAAAGAACGACAGCGCCGAAGCGATCTCGACCTGGCGGGCTGCCGCCTGGCTCACGCGGCCCGAATCAACCAGCCGCTTGAGAACGGCTTCGATCGCCGGTGCATCAATGGGACGCGAGAGGTCCAGCGACTCAAAGAGCGCGTGGAACGCCGAACCGACCTCCATCGCGGTTGCCTGCGCCTGTCTGCGGCCGGCGGCGGCGTTTACCGCCGAGGGTTTGGTTTCGAAAACGGCCGCCGAAAGCCCCTCCCGGTGCACCAGTTCGCTGACGGAGAACTTGGCGTTGATGCTGAGCGCGTGCTCGAAGGGGTAGCTCCATTGCAGATTGTGGCGAATGTGCTCGAACGCAACGGCGGCTTTGTTCACTGCCGATTTGCCGGCGGGTTTGACCATGTTTTTGAGCGAGCGGTTGGTCTGCAGAATCCGGGAACTAATGCTCTCCAGCTCCTGCCGGCTGACGCGCTCGGCATGGAACTTGAGAAGCTGGCCGGCTTGACCTTCCAGCCCTGTTTCGTAGAGCCGGTGCAGCGTCGGGCTTTGTGCCAGGCCGTTGAGGACCCAGTCCAGATGGCACTGCCCGTCAGCCGTAACCCACTCCGGCGTCTGCGGCAGGGCGGTCACCTGCTGAAGGCGGTTGACGCAAGCGCTTTGCCTGACGCTGCCGGTGAGGATGAGTTTTTCTCTTGCCCGCGTCAGCGCGACGTAGAGGATGCGCATCTCTTCGGCGATGTTCATCCGGCGGCGCTGGTCGGCGATGACCTGGTGCGCCATGGATGGGTAGCGTCGGCTCGCTTGCCGGTCCAGGATCTGCAGGCCGAGCATTCGGTCGCTGATCAGGCACTCGCCGCCGCAGTCCTGCATGTTAAATTTCGTGTTCAGCTCCGCCGCGAAAACCACCGGGAACTCCAGACCCTTGGCCTTGTGCACGCTCATGATACGCACGGCGTTTTCACCGGCGCTGTCCGGTTCGGCCGGAGCCCAGTCCTGTCCGCCCTCGTCCAGCTTCTCCAGAAACTCCACAAAGCGCCCCAGTGACCCGCCCGGGTCGGTCGTGCGGAAGTGCTCGAACTGGATGGCATGGTCGTGCAGTTTGAGCAGGTTGGCCTTGCGCTGTGTGCCATTGGGCAGGGCGCCGTAGAACGCGAGCAGTCCCTTGTCGGCCAAGACGCGATCGAGCAGGTCGGCCAGCGAGCCGTTCCTCGCCTCGCTGCGCCATTGCGCGATCTGGTTTAGAATATCCAGCAATTTGGCTCGAAGCGCCGGTGCCGGACCGTTCTGGGCGTACATCTTCACGGCCTGATAAAAGTTGGCGCGCGTTATTCTCTTTATATTTCGATCATTCGAATTTCGGATTTTGGATTTCGAATTTTCCTCAGCATGCAGGCGAACCAGGGCAAGCTCGTTATCCGACACACTGAATACGGGGCTCCGCAGCAGGCCGGCCAGTTCGATGTCGCGGTCGGGGTTATCCAGTACCTTCAGCAGGCAAAGGCAATCGGTGACCTCCGCCGCATCGAAGTACCCGCAACTGCTTTGTGAACTGACGGGAATGCCCGCCAGCCGCAGCATCTCGACGTAGTCGCGCGCCTTGTGCGAAAGCGACCGCATCAGGATCACGATGTCGCGATAATCGAGCGGCCGCGTTGTGTCCAGCTTCTTATCATAGATCTCGATCTGCGGGCGGCCCGTGTCGGCTCCGACCAACTGCCGTATGCGCCGCCCGATCCAGGCAGCCTGCCGCTGCGAGCTGCTCGTGCAGAATTGATTTTCAGGCAGACAAGTTTCGCCTTCGCTGTCAGCCTCTTCACCGTCCTCATCGGCCTGGCGGTCTTCCAGCAGGATCACCTCCACCGGTTCGGCGGGACCGCTTTCGGCGGCAAACGGCGGATACTTCAGCCCGCTGACCAGCGCGGCCCGGGTATCATAATTCATATCGGCAATGCCTTCGGTCATGACCCGCCCAAACAGGGCGTTGACAAAATCGATGATCTCGGCCCGGCAGCGGAAATTCTCCTGCAAGTCGATCCGGCAGGGGGCCTTCGATGATGTTCCGGGTGCCTGTGCCGCCTGTAATTGTTTTAGAAAGATCTCGGGCATGCTCTGGCGGAAGCCGTAGATGCTTTGCTTGATGTCGCCCACGACAAAGAGGTTGTCCGGGCGGCGGACCTGCTCGATGATGCTCTGCTGCACCGCGTTGATGTCCTGGTATTCATCGATGAAGATGTATTCGAATCGCACCCGCAGGCCGGCGGCGACTTCGGGATGCTGCTTGAGCAGCGCGAGCATCCGGTGCTCCAGGTCGGCGAAATCCAGCACGTTCCGCCGGCGTTTGGCCGCTGCGTACGCGCAGTCAAAGCGGCCCAGCAGGTCCGTCAGCACGCTCGACTGCAGGGCCGCGCGCGGCGCGATCTGCGCTTCGTAGCTCTCACACACCAGCGCCAGGTCAAGCAGCCCGCTCAACTTCTTTTTCACTTTGTCGATGGGCTCTTTGATCAGCTCCTTGCAATGCGGGGGCCATTTATCTTTCTTGAACGCCGGCATGCGCCCAAAGTCCATTCCCGCCAAATGCACCCGGCACAGGTCGAACCGGTCCTTTTCAGTCAATACCCTGCACTGCTCCACGGCGGGCAGAATGTTGGTGCGGATATGCTGCGCGGCGTATTCGCTCTTGCAGTAGGCGGCGTCAATGGCCAGCACGTGCTCGAGCATGGAACGGCACTTGGCCAACTGTTCAAGCATGATCTGCTTCTGCGCGGATTTGAGTTCACGGTTGCCATCGGTGCCTTCTTGCTCCGAAAGTGCCGCGCGGGCATAGAATTCGTTCCTGCTCGGCAGGCTGTCGAGGAACTCGCTAAGCGGGATGATGCGGTCGACAAAGCTGCCCATCCCCGGTCCGACGCGGCGGCCGTTGAACAATTCGGCAAGCCGCTTTGCGAATTCCTCATCCGTCCACGCGGCCTCAAGCGTCTCTTCAAGCGTTTCGGACTTGAGCAGCTTCTGCTCATCGGCATCGAGGATGCCGAATGCCGGGTCCAGGTCGGTCATGTAGAAGAATTCCGTGAGCGTGCGCTTGCAGAAGGCGTGGATCGTGCTGATGTTGGCGCGGTCGAGCAGCAGGAGCTGGCGGCTCAGGGCCGGACTGGGTTGGGTTCGGCAGCGCTCGTAGAGCGTGTCGGCGATCCGGCGGCGCATCTCTTCGGCGGCGGCGTCGGTAAAGGTCAGGACCAGCAGGTTATCCGCCTGGGCCCTGTCCTGGGCGTCGGCGATCCGCTCAACCGCCCGGCCGGAAAGCGCGGCGGTCTTGCCCGTCCCGGCCGAGGCTGTCACAAGCACCGTGCGGCCGATCGTCTCGATCGCCTGCCGCTGTGCCTTGGTCCATTTGATTTGCTTATTCTGTTTGCTCATGGTATCGCCGGCATCCAGTCGGCACTCTTTCTCGGTATCGCCGGCATCTTGCCGGCACTCTTGCTTTTTCTAATCAGGATACATTTTTACCCACCGCCAGTCAGCCAGTCCGGCCTTTGCGGGATTGTTCAAAATGTACTCAGTAATTTTACGGAAATCCGTCTCATTGCGTATGACATGATCGTAATACTCTCTTTGGCAAAACGCGCCGGAACGCTTTAAAATTGCATTTGCCTGCTTCGAAGTGTAGGACTTCCACGAATGAACGATGTCAGAAAGAGAGATGCTTTCAAAAGGGCTGACAATGACATGAACATGGTTTGGCATAATGCACAATGCATACAAGCAGTACCGCTGCTGATGAAAATACTCAGTTGCATTCTGTACGAGCCGGGCGATCGAATGCTGGCCAAGAAAGCAGTCGCCCATGCCTCTGTCGAGATAGCCTTCAATTTGTTCCGAGTACAGTTTTGTAAGTCGCTCATGCTCATAATCTGTGAGCGGCCGATTCAATTGCTCGGCGGTCTTCACGATATTGGTACGTTCGAACCTATATGCATCCGCAATTTTTCGCGGGATCGAATCGTACAATCGAAAGGTAACAAAATAAGCGGACCCGCTCAATTCCCAATGCGGCAAATGTCCTCGATGGCGAATGCGTAAGCCGCCAGCTTGCCGGCAGGATGCCGGCGGTACCGGGGTGGCCATGCGCAAATCGCCAGCTTGCCGGCAGGATGCCGGCGGTACCAAGTCAGATGCCGGCGGTATCTGGTCGGATGCCGGGGGTACCGAGTCTTGGCGTTCGGTTTGCATTTTGGTATCGCCGGCTTCCAGCCGGCATTTGTTATTCGGTGTTCTCATCAATCTTCCGTTATCAGCACCGGCGAGCCTTCGTCGACCGCGTTAAAGAGTTCGATCACAGCATGGGGGTCCATGCGGATGCACCCGCCGGAGGCGGGCCGACCGAGTTCATCAATTCGGTTGGTTCCGTGGATATAGATGTACCGGTTCCAGGTATCGACGCTGCCGCCGCGATTCTTTCCCTTTTCGACTCCATCCAGCCAGAGGATCCGCGACAGGATCAAATCCTCCTGCGTCTGTTGCTCCGGTGTCCAGACCTGGCCCGTCCACGCACGCTCCCGCAGGACGGCGCCCGCAGGCAGCCCCTGACCGATCTTTGCCGCGATCCGATGCCGCCCGAGCGGCGTCTTGCCCGAATCCATCTCGCTCCCCACTCCCGCCCTCGCCGTCGAACACGGATACACCTTCACCACCTTGCCGGACTTCACCAATTCCACTTCCTGCTTTTCAATCGAAATTGCAATCGCCGCATTTTCTCTCGCCCGCAACACCATCAGTTGACTTTCGGTCGAGCACCCCGCAAAGCCGACTATCACAATTGCAGCAATCCCTTTGAATAGCATACTCATTATTGCGTCACTATTTATATTTACAACTACGGTACAATATGCACTAAAATGAGAATAATTAGTGCATATATTTCAGATATGCACTGCAGTGGTGCATTTGTTAATCCTATTGCTGTTTAAGAAGTATAAATAGATGTTTATTGAGATAAAGTATATCTCTGCCGATTTTATCCGGCTTCAATATTCCAATAAATGTGAGATTATTGAGATATCTGGATGCCGTATTTCGAGTCGCTATTCCTTTGGCAACTAAATCTCCGACCCGAATATAAGGTTTCTCAAAAAGCGTGTCTAACAGTTCGTGAGAATATAGTCGGCCACCGAGTGTTTTCATCTTTTCTGCGGTTACCTCCATTAGATTCCGTATAGAAGTGATTAGAGCTAAAGTTCCCTTACTCGTTTCTTCAACCGCCTTTAACACGTACAAAACCCATTCTGTCCAATTGTTCTTAGTGCGAACTTCTTGAAGTAATCTGTAATAATCTGCTTTATGGTGAATAATGTAGCGGCTCATGTAAAGTATAGGAGAAGAAAGGAGTTTTTCAAGTACCAGATAAAGTACATTGATGATTCTTCCCGTTCGGCCGTTACCATCATGGAATGGATGAATAGACTCGAACTGATAATGTGCTACTGCCATTTTGATGAGTGGATCAGGTCTATCCTGCTGAGTGTTAAAATAAATTTCAAGATTCTTTAACAAGTTCACCATCGCATTAGGATCATTGGGCGGAGTATAGATTGTTCTTCCGGTTCGGTCATTCTTGAGTACCGTTCCGGGCAGTTTGCGAATGCCAGGAGTACCAGTCCCGAGTCTCTCGTGTATGGAACAGACGCTATTAACGGAAAGGAATCCCTTGTTCTTGATGAAATCATAACCTTCCCACAAAGCAGAACGATAGTTTAGAACTTCTTTGACCTGCGGTGAAACGGCTCTGGAGAGAGTTAACCCTTGAAATAGTTCATCGTGTGTTGTTACGATATTCTCAATTGCCGAACTGTCTTTGGCTTCCTGAATAAGAATTGAATTAATCAAGACGCTCTGATCCGGTAGCGTCTGCGCAGTTCCCTTCAATTCGGCTAGTGCCTTGTGACTTTTCACCAATTGCCTAAGTACTTCCTCCGTCTCTATTACATCCCTCGGAGGTAACATCGGCAATTCATTGTAGGGTCGATCTGGATTAAACATTTATTGTATCCTTAAAAACATTTTCTGAATCGCCTCTTCCTTGCCGCAGGGCTGGAGGATGTTGTAGTCGTTGATCTGCCAGTCGAAGCGGCAGACTGGGCGGTAGTCGCACCAGGAGCAGGGCGATTGATCGCCGAGGCGGTAGGGGCGGATATCGGCGCAGCCGGCGGTCATGCTTTCGGCCAGGGCGGCGATGCGCTCTTTGGCAAATGTCAGCAGCGCGGCGAAATCCTGGGGCTTGACGGCGGCACATGTATTGTAATAGCTGTAAGGCTGGCCTTCCTTATTAATGTAGAAGCTGTAATACGGGCTCCAGCCGCCGGCCCTAATGCCTGTGTCCAGCATCTCGAAGAACCGTCCATCAAAGAGGCCGCGGGTCTTATTGAATGTTGACTGCGCCTCGTCCATCTCCGACAGCCTGCCCGACTCGAAGCCGCCATCAATGGGCAAATAGAATGCCCCGACAGGTATGATGTTCCTGGAACCGCGAGCAGATTCTTTGTCGCAGGCTCCAGGGCAGGCGTGGGAGCCTGCCCCTACCGTGTAATCGGTGTAATCTGTGGTTTCAAGTGCCAGCAGGTAGATGGGAAGCTGCATATCGAGGCCGTAGAGGATCTTGGCGTAATCGGCGGTTTTGGGACCGCTCTTGTAGTCGAAGACAAGTCCGAACGTTTGTCCACCGGCCTGCGCGATATCGAGGCGGTCGATCCTTCCGGCGAGGTTCACAACGCGCCCGCCGGAGAGCTTCACGGACACCGCCGCAGTCTTTTGCGGCTCAAATACGACCTCGGCGGCGGCCTGGCGAAATGCGCCTGCGCGTTCGAGTACCGCCAGCTTCGGCACGAACGCGCGGATCGTCTCGATGGCCGCATCGAGGATGCAGCGGTGGTGCGCCTTTCGGCGGATGAAGTTGCCGATGGAGGTATCCTCACGAACGATCTTTTCAATGACTGACGTACAAAGCTTATCCAATTCCGCCGGTTCGAAATCGCGCCACGTCTTACCATCCGTCTTCATCGCCGCAAACATGTTCTCAAGGATCTCATGGTAGAAGCTGCCCATATCCAGCGGCTCAAAGCCCGCAAGCTGCCGCGGCTCGAGGCGCAGCGTATATTTGGCGAAATGCTGGTAAGGACACGCCGCGAACATCGATAGCCGCGAAGGCGAGGCCTTCATTGGAAAAGTGAATGCGCATCCCGCGACATCAGCCTCCAGCGTTGCGGCGTTGTCATAGGCAAGCACATTATCCACGCGCGCAGCGATCCGGCGCAATGGCGAGTCCTGTGACTGGCGCAGGCACTGCAATACGGCCGCTGCTGTCTGGGCCTGTTCATCCGTTCGGCGGTCGCGTCCCAGGCCTGCGCAGAGCCATTGGGCCAGTGCCGCCGGCGTCATTATGGTCTCGGGCGAGGCCTCCGTCATCGAGGGCGTCGTCACGTCCAGATCGATGAAACACCGCCGGAGCGAATCGATGCCCGACCACGGCACGACGCCGGCGCCTTTTTCATCGAGCATCGGATACGTCAGCACGATCTTCTTTGAGGCACGCGTCAGGGCGATATACGCCAGGTACGGCCGGTGCGTCAGCTCAAGCTGCGCGGGGCTGCTGAGCTCCAGTCCGGCGGCGGCCTCGTAGTCACGCTCGGTCAGCAGCGTCTCGCCCCCCAGCGGCACGGGGAACTGCTTCTGCACCGCGCCTGCCAAAAAGATGACCTGGATATCCGGGTGGCGGCTGCGCTCGATGGAGCCCACGAGCACCTGGTCGAGCTTGGGCGGGATCAGCTTGACGGTTAGCGTGTTCATCGCATCGGCCAGGATCGACGTCCATGCCTGCGCGGTCAGCCGCACCGCGCCGAACACCTGCCGCATCTGGTCGAATAGCTCGATGAGCTTTTGAAACAACTGCCTGTGACCGCATTGCTGGTCGGTGATATCGGACTGGGCCCAATCGGCAAGCTTTTGCGGGGCGTTCAATTCTTCCAGCAGCCGCCAGACGGCTTGGATGAACTCGTCGGCTGACAACTCGGGCCCGCTGATCAGCGCAGCGTGCAGGCGATGAAGCGGCGCGATTGCTTTCTGCCGCAAAAGGTCCAGGTGCGCCTCGTCATATCGCCGCTTATCCTGCAGCGGGGCAAAATCCCACTGCTTCTTTCGCAGCCATTCATCGCCTTGCACATCGAAGGCGCGGCAGTACGTCTCGAGCGAATCAACCTCTTCGGCGTCCAGCGGCCCCAAGCCGGACTTCAAGAAGCAAAGCACATCGGCCATCACAAACGTGCCGAGCGCCGCCTGCAGCGCCGCGCCGAGCAATTCACACAGTGGGTGCGTTTTCATGATCCGCGGCCGGTCCAGAAAATAGGGGATGCTGAACTCGCGGAACGCCGCTGCGACATAATGCGGATAGGTATCCATCTCCGGCAGGACCACGGCCAGGTCCCTGTAGCGGAGGCCGTGTCGGCGGACAAGCTCGCTGATCGACTGGGCGATATAGAGCGTCTCGCTGCGGAGATTGCCGCATGCCGCGATCTCGATGGCCCCTTGCGCCAGGCCTGATTCGGTCTCGAGCCCGGCGGCAAGGTTGCGTTCAACGGCCGCAAGCGCCGGGGCCTTGGTAAACCGCCGCGGTTCATGCAGCAGCACCGGTTCCTGCACCGGAAGCTTCAATTGCCGCAAGATTCGCGTGAATTGACAATACGTCTGCTCAGCGGAAGCGAACAGGCTGTATGGGTCGAGCTTATCGACGTCATCGTTTTGCAGATCGATCATCGCCGGGTCAAGGCACAGCGCGATCCGGGCCGAATCGCACACCTTCAATAGTTCGATCAGCAGGTCGCGTTCCTGGGCCGAAAAACCTGAAAAGCCATCGACCCAAAGCCTGCCGCCGTGGATCAAAGCAGCGCCAGTGACCTGCGGGCAGACATTCTTCAGGCGCGTATCGGGATTGACAAAATGTTCGGTGTTTTGAAAGAATTGCTCGTAGGCGGCGAATACCGCCGCGATGTCGGCCCACTTGGCGGCGGCCAATGCCTGCCCGCCCTTTTGCGCCAGGGACTTGGCTAAGAGCTCAACCTGCCGCGCGGTGCAGTTATCAGCCTGCAGAGCGGCCAGCAGGGCAGCGAACTTGCCGGCCAGTCCCATCCTCCCGAGATCGCCGCGATAGAGCGTGAGCTTGCCGGCCAATTCCAGCAGCAGTTTGTGGACGATCATCTGCCTGGCGGCGGCGGAAAGCTCGGTTTGCTGGGGACTGCTGCGGTTGAGCAGGTACTCAAGCCGCTCAAATGACACCACGCGCAGCCGCGAGAAGCCCTCGATCCCCGGCTTGGACAGGATCGCCCGCTCGGCCTGGTACGTTGCCTGTTCCGGCACGAGCAGCATCAGCGGGCTGCCGTCCGGCTCCAAAAGCAGCTCACAAATGCGGTCGATGCACCAGCGGGTCTTGCCCGTGCCGCTTCGCCCCAGAATGAATTGAATACCCGACATCAAACGTCCTTGTGACTGTAATCCTTCATGGCCTAGTACTATCACAACCCTGAGCCGGATTCAAACACAAACTGGCGGTTTTAGATTGTAACCTGATATAATGGAGTTATAATTTCTAAACTGCTCCGAAGCGGGAAGCTTCGGCCACATTATTTAGGAGGTCCATTATGAATTCATTTCGCCCATGGAAGATGTTTGTTGTCATTGCTGCGTTATTGCTTTGCGTGTGGATAGCCGTTCCTTATGCCGCTCAGCGGCCGGTGCGGTCCGACAACAACAGCTACGATGTCATTGTCGGCCCGCAGAAAAGCGATATGCAGCGGATGATCGAGGCCTACGAGCGCCTGTCCGAGCAGTACCTGGTCGTCGTGCAGGACAATCTGGCCCTGATGGCTAACCAGGACAAGCTCATTCTGGAAAAGCTTTCGAATCTTGAGAAACAGGTGGATCTGCTTTCGCAGAAGCTTGACGCCATGCAGAGCGGTGCGTCCGCCAGAAGCGCCGCCGCGGAACAACAGAAGACCGCTGACGTACAATAATAGCGGTCGTTCGTTGAAAGCGCGGTATAGACCGCTGCAGCAATATGAGGTCCGGCAATGCAGGAATGGATCGCTTACATCAAGGCCTTTATCGCGCTGTTCGTCGTCATTGACCCGATCGGCAATATCCCGGTGTTCCTGTCAGTGACCGCGACTCTTGACGCCGAGCAGAGAAAGAAAGCGTTCACGATCTCCATCATCGCGGCATTCATTATTCTATTTGTCTTTACGGTGCTGGGGCAGTTCATCCTCGATTATGTGTTTCAGATCGAGATCGCTGATATTCGCATTGCCGGCGGCATCCTGCTGTTCCTGATGGCCGTGCAGAACCTGCTCACAACCAATGAGGCGGCGCAGCAGCCTGTGACATTAAGAGTGTCCGCTGCTCAGCTCGGCTGCGTGCCCCTGGCCTGCCCGCTGCTGGCCGGGCCCGGCGCGATGGTCACGAGCCTGACGATCTGGCAGAATCCAAATGCCGGCCCGCCGGCGGCGATCCTGGCGATCGTGCTGGTGCTGGGGATCTTCTGGCTGCTGATGCTTTTTGTGCAAAGCTCGACGCGGCTTCTGGGGCCGCTGGTCGTTACCGCCGTATCGAAAGTGATGATGATCTTCCTGGCCGCCATCGGCGTCAACATGACGCTTCAGGGAATTCGCTTCTATTTCCCGGGGCCTTGAGGCGTTGCGGGGTTGTCCGTGGGTTTTTCTTTTTGACAGGATTTTAATGCCGGCAAGATGCCGGCGATACCTTAGACGCGGTGCATCATCTTGAAGATGTTTTCGTGCTGGAAGGTGATGTTCAGTTCCATTTCCCGCCCCATGCGCGCGAGCTGTTTTTGCAGCTTGTCCAGCTCGATGGCCGCGTCCGTTACATCGCAGGCCATGGTCATCACGAAATATTCTTCCATGATCCGCTGACTGACATCGACGATGTTGACGTTCGCTTTGGCCATGAGCGTGCTGATGCGGGCGATGATGCCGACCTTGTCGCGCCCGGTCACCGTCACTATGCAAATCTGCCTGCCTTTATCTTTCGCCATCTTGCTCGAACTCCGGAATTCTTGTGCATTTGTTTGCGTTATCATACCGGCCGGCTGTGAAAACGTCCACACCTTTTCTAATGCCTGTTTACATGCCCGCCCGGCTGTTATACAATGCGGCTATGTCCAGCGTCAATACTGAAAATAGTTATTCGCGCCGTCGTTTCCTGGGGCAGGCATCGGCGTTTGCCGCCGGTTCTTTGCTCTGGGGCTGCATGAGTCGGCGCGCCTTGCCTGGCGGCCAAACGCTGCGCCCCAACGTCCTTTTCATTGCCGTCGATGACCTCCGCACACAGCTCGGCTGTTATGGCCACGAGCAAACCCTCTCGCCCAACATCGACCGCCTCGCCGCGCAGGGCGTCGTCTTCGGACGCGCCTACTGCCAGGTCCCCGTCTGCGGCGCTTCCCGCGCGAGCCTCCTCACCGGCATTCGCCCGGACTTTGCCGCCCGGCGTTTCACCAATGCCAACAGCCGCGCCGATGCCGACGTGCCCGGCGCCGTTACCTTGCCGCGGCATTTCAGGGATCATGGTTTTCACACGATCTCCAACGGCAAGATATTTCATTTTGTGCAGGACAGCCCTCAAAGCTGGTCCGAGCCCCCCTGGCGTGTTTATGACTATGACACCGATGGCGCCGGCGATTGGGGTGCTCATAACTTCGACAAGATCTGGCTTGCTCCCGGCTCAAGGAACCATCGCTCCGCGCAGGGGCGCGGCCCCTTTTGTGAGGCCGCCGATGTGCCCGACGACGCCTACGAAGACGGTAAAGTCGCCGACAAAACTATAAACGATCTGCGCCGGCTCAAAAGACAGGATGCGCCTTTCTTTCTGGCCTGCGGGTTTTCCCGGCCGCACCTTCCGTTCAATGCGCCAAAACGCTATTATGACCTCTACGACCCCGGCCGGATCGAACTGGCGACGAACCGATTTGCCATCGCCGACAAGCCGCGCCAGTGCACCAATTCCTCCGAGATCCGCGCCTACAGCGGAATCGAAGGCTGGCCCGAGGAGCCGGCCTTTCATGGCCGCGCACTGCACGGCTACTACGCCTGCGTCAGCTACATCGACGCCCTTGTCGGCCGCATTCTCAATGAACTCAAGACTCTGCGTCTGGACCAAAACACCATTGTCGTTCTGTGGGGCGATCACGGCTGGCACCTGGGCGAGCATAATTTCTGGGGCAAGCACAACACCCTCAACAACGCCCTGCAGGTCCCGCTCATCGTGCGCGCCCCCGGCTTGGGGCAGGGCGGCGTAGCCAACGGCCTGGTTGAATTTGTCGATCTCTATCCGACGCTGTGCGAACTGGCACATCTGCCGGTCCCGCCAAGCCACACCCTTGCCGGTCAGAGCTTTGCGGCCCTGCTGACAAACCCGTCGCAAGGCTGGAAAGAGGCCGTCTTCAGCGAATGGCAGTCCGGCAGGGCGGTCAAGACCGATCGCTTTCTCTATACCGAATGGAAAGACGGCGGCAGAATGCTCTTCGACCACAAGGCCGACCCGGGCGAAAACCGCAATATCGCCGACGACCTGCGGTATCAGCAGGTCATTGCCCGCCACAGCGAACTGCTGAACCACTCGAACCCTGACGACCGGCCAACAGGATAAAGGATTGATCTATGCCGATCGGCGTTGTATTGGGTTTCCTGGCGGCCCTTTGCCAGTCCATTTCGTACCTGTGCACGCGACTGTTCGTCAAGCAGCATCGCAATGACATCGCGGCGCTGCTGGCGGCGTCGCACGTTCTCATGGGTGTGATTTCGATCCCGCTTGTGCTGATTTTGAAGCCCGCCGAAATGCCGCCCTTTGCGGTGTATCGAAATGCGCTGCTCGGCACGACCGGTTTTTACCTGCTGGGCCAATTGTTTTTGTTCGCGGCGCTGACGCGGACCGAGGCGTCCAGGGTGTCGCCTCTTCTGGGTTTCAAGATCGTGATCCTGGCGGCGATCAGTGTGCTGTTTATGCATCATTCGCTAACGATGGCGCAGTGGGCGGCCGTGGGCCTGGGTACGGCGGCGGCGCTGCTGCTGTCACACAGCGGGCAGCGCATTAGCGTTCCGTCCGCGGCGATGATCGTTTCGGCCTGTGTAACGTACAGTCTTTCCGACCTGAATATCAAGCTGCTGGTCGATCATTTCAGATATCTGGGCGTCCTGCACGGAGCGCTGCTGAGTACCGGCATATCGTACATCCTCTGCGGCGCCGCCGGCGCGGTGCTTGCCCTGGTGAAATACCGCAGCATTCAGATGCGCACCTGGGCCTGGTCGCTGCCGTTTGCGCTGTCATGGCTGACGGGCGTGGTTTTCCTGTTTTGCTGTTTTGCCCTGATCGGCGTGGTGTTCGGCAACATCATTCAATCGACCCGCGGCATTATGTCGATCGGAATGGGTTGGCTTTTGGTCCGTGCCGGACGAGAACATCTTGAGCCGCGGATCGCCGGCAGCGTGCGTCTCAAACGCATCGCCGCTGCTATCCTGATGACCGCCGCTGTGGCCTTATACCTTCTTTAGTCCGAATCCGCGGATGTTCTCCCAGAACCTGGCGATCCCCTGCGACCCCGCAAACAGCCACACCCCCAGCCCGATCTGGATCAGCTCGGAAAACGTCGCCGCTATCCAGCGCTGGTTAGCTGACTGCTCACCGTAGCCTTCTTCGATCCTTCGCAAAAGAAAATACAGGGTGGCGCTATTGAGAAGGGTTGGCATCGCAGTAACGATCAAAAACAGCCCGATGCAGGCAAACGCAACCGTCAATACATCGCGTTTGTTGATCGGTCCGTTCAGTTCGACGGTCTGGTTATCCTTGATCAGCCACTTGGCGAATCGGTTGCTGAACAAAATGATCACGGCGGCCCATATCACAGCCAGCGCCGCTAGCCCCACTGTCCAACAGGCCGCGAACAAGATCCCACGGGTTGCGATTTCCCTGAGACTGACGATCTGTGTGATGCTCATGGGCAGATACGATAAGGCCTTGATGAGCATCCATACGCCCATCAGCTTGATGGTCAGCGATGCGATCTCTCGCTTGGTCATAATCTTGCCCTTACGGCGATCGTTCAGTTGCTCAGCTTGACTTTGGCCCCGTTGGAATCGGTAAATGAGCCCACACACAGCAGGATCAGATCGACCAGCCACCAGATCCCGAACCCGCCAAGTGTCAGCAGATATAGAATCCCCGTTCCTACCTTGCCCACATACATCCGGTGAATGCCCAGCGGGCTCAGAAAGATCAAGAACAATAAACACGCGATCCCGCTTTTTTGCGATACTGCATCAGTCATTTGATTTCTCCCTATTGGCCCGGTAAACAAAGTACAAACATAATAAATGCCGGCGGGTTGTTTAGGCAAGCGATTTCTTTGCGGATTGAGGTAGTTATAGCGGTCTTTTGTTCTGAAAGAGCATTATCGGACCACCGGTTTTTGCTGAAAAATCTTATTCAGTCGTTTTTCGCTTCTTATCGCGTCCAATCACGCTGAACCAAATACTTCCGAGCGACAACTCGCGCATTCTGTTGAAGCCGCCATTAAGTCCAATGCGAAAAGCTCCGAAGGTTCGCCTGTAAGCGCGATTTGCTGAAAAAAAGGAAAAGACAAGAACGGAGACATGCCAATGGATTCTGTAATGGAAAGACGACGGGAGGCCAGGCTGCGTTACAGTTGGCCGATTTGGTTCGCAGAGGATTTTGATGAGATCCTGACGCAGGGTCAGATGGTGGATGTCTCCAGCAGCGGCGCGGCATTTACGTGCTATGCCGATCGCTGCCCGACCAACGGCGAATATATCACGGCGCGGTTCAGCGTGCCGCGACTTGGCGCTGATGAAGAAGAATCGTTTAACCTGTCCAACTTCATTCGTGACGGCCGCATCTGCCGGATCGATGAACTGGGGCCTTATGTTCGCCGGGTCGCGGTCCAGTTTTGCGAGCCGCTTTCCTTTGAGCCGGCCGCCCAAACCAGCGGCATGGAACCGCTATTCGTCTAAAACACTCGTCTGTTTCTTTGAAACTTTCCCGCAGCTCGTCCGCATCGTAGCGGCCGGGCTTTTTTTGCGCCTTCTGCCCGGAATTTAGTATTTGAATTCTAATCGGTTGTGGTTAAAATACCAGACATGTTAGAGCGAGGATTGGTACAAATCTACACCGGCCAGGGCAAGGGCAAAACGACGGCGGCGTTCGGGCTTGCGTTGCGTGCCGCCGGACATGGCGCCCGCGTGCTCATCTATCAATTCCTCAAACCGGCCGACCTGGTGCTCGGCGAACGCGAGCTGATCCTGTCACGGATCGAGGGCATCACGCTGCGATACCTCGATGAACCGTGGGATATGTTTGCCTCCATGCATGATCAGGCGCAGATCGAACGGATCCGCAAGGCCGTACACGAGGCGCTGCTTGACCTGGATACGGCGGCCCACGACAAGTTCTATGACCTGATCGTTCTGGATGAGATCGTATTCTGCCTGCAAGAGGGGTTGGCTTCAATGGATGATGTTCGGCGGCTGATCCAGATTCGCGACCCGCACGTGGAGCTGGTGCTGACCGGCCGCGGCGCGACGCAGGAACTGATCGACCTGGCCGACCTGGTTACCGAGATGCGCCCCATCAAGCACCCCTACGACAAAGGCATCAGCGCCCGCAAAGGCATCGAATACTGATTTTTTTGACACCACGGATTACACGGATTACACTGATTGGGTAAAAGAGTAGAGTGTCAACTTACGGACATACGGTTTTTACATTTGTGATGGATTGAAGGCTTAATAGATGCAATGTTCAGCATGTGAATTTAAAAACAGCGAGGGCGCAAGGCAGTGTGCTCAGTGCGGTCAGATCCTTTCCGAACCTGCAATTGCTGGGCGGCAGGGCAGCATTCAACCCGTTCAACCGCGAAATAGTAGGTTTGCGGTCGCGTCATTTGTGATGGGGCTGCTGTCGCTGCTTTGCGTGACGTGGCCGTTGTGCGGGCCATTGGCCATTGTTTTCGGGCTCGTCGCCCTGATCAAGATCAACAATCAACAACCGAATCTCAAGGGTTCGGGTATAGCGGTTACGGGGATTTCGGCTGCAGTGATAACAGGCCTGATTTTCTTTCCCGCTTTCATCAAAGTCAGAAACGAAGCGATGCGGCTGGTGTGCGGAGTCAACATGAAAGGTTTGTCCTGTGCGTTGACAGTCTACGCGTATGATTACCAAGGGCGCTTGCCCGCTGCAAACTGGTGCGATTTGCTAATTGAAGAGGCGGACGTCTCTCCCAAGTCACTGATCTGTCCTGCGTCAAAGGACATCCAAGGAGAGTGTTCGTTCGCAATGAACAAACACGTGGTCGAAAAAGATTTAGAACGGCTGCCAGACGAGACGGTGGTGCTTTTCGAAACTAACATCGGCCTTAACGACCGCACCAGAACTGAAAACATTCAAAGCCGACGCCATTTCAAAATGGCTTCTGAGTACAAGCCTTACAAACGTGGTCGGCTGAAAGTGCACGCCAATCGTTTTAATCAGTACGGCGGGCCCGAGGACGTACTCTTCAGACATAAAGAAAATGGCCGGGAAGGATGCTTAGTCCTTTTTGCAAATGGTTACATAAAATTTGTTACTGAAGATGAGATTAACAGCTTGAAATGGATTGCGGACGAACAATCGCGCAACGAGAAGAAAGAGCTTTGAATTTTAATGTGTAGTTTTACATTTTAATATTTGCTGTTTGATTTTTAAAGGAGGCTTTATGGAATGCTCAAAATGCGGTGCTCAAAACCCGGATGGTGCGATGTATTGCGTGAATTGCGGTCAGATCCTGCCGGAGCCAACGACCGCGCAGCCTCAGGACGCCGGAGTGATTCAGCCGCGAAACAGCGGGTTTGCGGTCGCGTCATTTGTGATGGGGCTGCTGTCACTGCTTTGCGTGACGTGGCCGTTGTGCGGACCGCTGGCCATCATCTTCGGCATCGTCGCGCTCGTCAAGATCAGTCAGGAAAAGCCCTATCTCAAGGGCGCCGGCATGGCGGTGGCGGGCATCGCGATCCCGGCGGTGATGCTTGTCCTGATTCCGATTATAGCCATCCCGCTGGCCATTCTCATGCCAGCATTTTCGAGAGCCAAAGACGCTGCCCAGCGCACGGCCTGCGCGAGCAATCTGAATGCGTTATCAGTGGCGATAACCGTTTACAGGAATGATTACGACGGCAACTTTCCGCCGGCCGAACAATGGTGCGACCTGCTAATGCGGGAAGCGGACGTTCCTGAAAAGAGTTTTCAGTGCCCGAAGGTTTGCGGAACGCAGTTCGCCTATGCCATTAACAAGAATCTTTATCAGCCAAGGCCCGGTCTGCCGCCGGAGACGGTGGTGCTTTTTGAATCTGACCTCGGCAAGAACGCCGCAGGCGGGCCGGAAAACGTTGCCTGGCGCCATGGTGAACAGGGCAAGCTCGGCTGCAACATCGCCTTTGCCGACAATCATGTCGAATTTGTGACCGCCGACCGTGTCCCCGAACTCCTATGGACGCCGGAATAGCAAAAAATTCTTGATTTTGGATGATTGCATCACATAAAATCAAGATATTTACAGGAAAAGGATTTTGTGAAAAATGTATCCGTCATCGTGTGTGCCGCCGGGGCGAGCGCCCGGTTTGGGGGCAATCGCAAAAAGCCGTTCGTGGAGATTTCCGGCCGGGCGGCGTTTCTGCGCAGCATCGAGTACTTCGCCGAACGCAGCGATGTCAAGCAGGTGATCCTGGCGATCTCCAAAGAGGATCAGGACCTGGTGGAACTCAAGTGGGGGCCCATGCTTTCTTTCCATGGTGTCAAGCTTTGCTTTGGCGGGGCCGAACGGTTCGAGACCGTCGCCAAGGCGCTGGAAAAAGTCAATCCCGAGGCCGAGCTGATCGCGGTTCACGACGCCGTCCGCTGCTGTCTCACCAAGGAATGGCTCGATGCCGTCTTTGCCAAGGCGGGCGAAACGGGCGCGGCGATGCTGGCTTGCCCGGTGGTGGCCACGCTCAAGCGCGTGCAGGATAACAAGATCGTCGAGACCGTTGACCGCACGGGCCTTTACGAGGCCCAGACGCCGCAGGTCTTTGATGCTAAATTGCTGCGGGAGGCCTATGCCAAGCTGTCTTCGCTCAAGCAGAAGGACAAGATCACCGACGATGCCCAATTGCTGGAGGCGATGGGACGCACGGTGCACATTGTGGAGACGGACCACTCCAACATCAAGATTACTCGCAAAAGCGATGTGCCGATCGCTGAGGCGATCATCCAATCGAGGCCCAAGCCCAAAGCGGAAGGTCCATCGGGTCCGTATATCGAAGCACAATGGTAGCCCTGATGCGTAGTTTGTGTTAGGCACCATATGGAAAATCAACACGAAATGATCGATCCTGTTTGCGGGATGAGCGTTGACCCGCAAAACGCTGCCGGAACCTATCAATTTGGTGGTACGGATTACTATTTCTGTTCGACGCGATGCCTGGAGAAGTTCAAAGCCGATCCTGAGGGCATTCTCGATAAAACCGCCAAACCTGTCGAAGCTCCCAAAGACGCCGTTTATACCTGCCCGATGCACCCCGAGGTTCGTCAGGCCGGTCCCGGCTCATGCCCCATCTGCGGCATGGCCCTGGAACCGGAGATGGCCGGCCTCGAGGAAGGGCCAAGCGAAGAACTGCTCAGCATGCGGCGGCGCTTTTGGATTTCCGTCGTACTTACCGTGCCCGTGCTGGTTTTGGTCATGGGACACCATGTGGGCCTACACATCCCGGAAGAGATGCTCTCGGCGCGGGCTGCGCTTTGGCTTCAGTTTTTTCTGACTACGCCGGTGGTGCTCTGGTGCGGGTGGCCGTTCTTTGTTCGCGGCTGGCAATCGATCCGAACGCGTAACCTGAATATGTTTACGCTGATCGCGATCGGCATCGGCACGGCTTATGGGTACAGCGCGATCGCGCTGCTGTTTCCGAATATCTTTCCCGCGTCTTTTCGCAAACAAGACGGCACGGTCGATGTCTATTTTGAGCCGGCGGCGATGATCACCGCGCTGGTCCTTATGGGCCAGGTGCTCGAACTTCGCGCGCGGCAGATGACCTCGGGCGCGATTCGCAAGCTGCTGGGACTTGCGCCAAAGACCGCCCGCGTCATTCGCGACGATGGTACGGAAGAAGATATCCCGGCGGCCAATGTCAAGCCGGGCGACCATCTTCGCGTGCGCCCCGGCGAGCGGATCCCCGTTGATGGCCGCGTGACCGGCGGCAAGACAAGCGTCGATGAGTCGATGATCACCGGCGAATCCATGCCGGTCGAAAAGAAAGAGGGCGAACCGGTGATCGGTGGTACAACGAACGCCGCCGGCAGCATCACGATGACCGCCGAGCGGGTCGGCAGCGAAACCCTGCTGGCGCACATTGTTCGCATGGTCGGGCAGGCCCAGCGCAGTCGCGCCCCCATCCAGCGTGTCGCGGATAAAGTCGCGGCTTTTTTCGTTCCCGCGGTGGTGCTGGCGGCCGTGATCACCTTTGTCGCCTGGGGGCTCTTCGGGCCGCCGCCGCGGTTCGCCTACGCGCTGCTCAATGCCATTGCCGTCCTCATCATCGCCTGCCCCTGTGCCCTGGGTCTTGCCACGCCATTGTCCATCATGGTCGGCACCGGTCGCGGCGCTGCCGCCTGTATCCTGATCAAGAACGCCGAGGCCCTGGAAATACTTGAAAAGGTTGACATGCTGGTCTTTGATAAGACCGGAACGCTTACGGTTGGCAAACCGCAGGTGGTGGAAGTTCACTCGGCGGCGGATATCGGGCAGCCGGAGCTTCTCAAGTGGGCAGCTTCGCTGGAAAATCAGTCCGAGCATCCGCTGGCGGCCGCGATCGTCGCAAAGGCAAAGGAAGAAAACATTGTTTTGGAAAAGGCGGAGGATTTCGAATACCTCACCGGCCTTGGCGTTCAAGGCAGGATCGGCACGCGCCATATCGCGGTTGGCAATCAGCCGTTCATGGAGCAATTGCCGATCACATCGCAGTATGCCTCCAGTGCAGCCGATGACGCGCGCCAGAAGGGCCGCACGATCGTCTTTGTCGCCGTCGATCATAAAGCGGCAGGATTTCTGGCCATCGCCGATCCCATCAAAGAATCCACTCTTGAAGCGATACGAAAACTGCACGATGAACATATCACACTGATGATGCTGACCGGCGACGATCAAGCGACCGCGCAGGCCATCGGGCGGCTGTTGGGGATCGATAACATTCGCGCCCAGGTCCTGCCGCAGGATAAAAACCAGGTCGTCAAGGACCTGCAGCGGCAGGGTCGCATCGTCGCAATGGCCGGCGACGGCATCAACGACGCGCCCGCGCTGGCGCAGGCTCACGTGGGCATTGCGATGGGAAACGGCACGGACATCGCGATGGAAAGTGCCGGCCTCACGCTGGTCAAAGGCGACCTGCTGGGGATCGTCAAGGCCCGCCGGCTCAGCCGTGCCGCGATGCGCAACATCCGGCAAAATTTGTTTTTGGCCTTTGTTTATAACACGCTCGGGATCCCGATCGCGGCGGGCGTTCTCTACCCATTTTTCGGGATACTGCTGAGCCCGGTGATCGCTGCGGCCGCTATGAGTTTCAGTTCGGTTTCCGTCATCTCCAATGCATTACGATTGCGGCGTATTCAGCTTTAAACCGCCGTTTTGGCGAGATTGCCTCACAATTTGCCAATTTACCGCCTCTAAAATCAGATCCGCAGCCGCAACTCTGACTTGCTTTTATACGTTGATATTATGCTTGACAGGGCCCAATATGCTGTATATTTTAGAAACTCAAACAAGGAATGGTTTTCCGATTGAGAAAGGACTAAGTCATGGCTCGAAAAACACTTATAACCCTGGTATTATCCGCCGTTTTATTGATCGCCGGATGCGTTTGCGTCAGCGGCTGCTCAAACCCGCGTACGCGAGACGCTCACCTGCTTAACGCCCCCGTGCCCGCTGTCAGCGAATCGGGCGCTTTTCTTGCCCCCAACGCCGGAGAAGTGGACTTTGTTGAGAACCTGGCGGCCGCTCGTGTAGCCTACCGCCAGTCGCTGGAAGGTCTTTTAAGTTATTATCGTTCGGTCGGAAACGCAACCAAGGCCCAGTGGGCGCAAACGGAGCTGCGAACGTTCGATCAGATGGTGCGGTACCAGTACATCCAGCCGGCGGAATGGACGCCCAAGAACCTGCAGGCCGAAAGTGCGATCCCGGAAGCCGATGCTCTCTATGATAGAGCGATCGCGCTGTATCGCGAATCCGGCGGCATGATCATTGTTGCCAGCCGGTCCAAATTGCAGGAGGCGCTGGGCATGTTCAACCAGCTCATTCAGCAGTACCCCAGCAGCGATAAGATCGATGATGCCGCGTACAGGGCCGCCCGTATTTACGAATACTTGAGAAATTACGAATTGGCCGCCGTTTACTATCAGCGGGCATTTCAGTGGAATCCGGAAACTCCGTTTCCGGCCCGGTTCCGCGCGGCCTATATCATGGATCAGCGTTTGAGGATGCGGCGCGAGGCGCTGCAGCTATACCAGGAGTCGCTGGTCAAGGAAGCGCGTTTTGTGGAGAACAGGGAATACGCCCAGGCTCGCGTGGATGCCCTCTCAAAGTCCAGCGTAGAGTTGCCGGAAACCGAACCCGCAGCGCAGCCCTAAGACGGCGCAATGTCAAAACGCCAGGCCTGTTTTCGATGAAAGCAGGCCTTTTTTGTTGATGCGATGAAGCAGCCTTTTGAAGACATGTTGCTGGAGTGGATCACGACGCAGGCGCTGCTGGAAGGAGTGCATCGGCTGCTTCTGGCGGTGTCCGGCGGCGCCGATTCGGTCGCGATGGCGCACGCTCTTGATCGTCTGGTCCGCGGAGGCAAGCTCAATTGCCAACTGGTGATCGGCCATGTGAATCACAGTCTTCGCGGCGAGCATTCGGACGGCGATGAAGAGTTCGTACGCGATCTTGCAGGGCGCTTGGACACGGCGTTTGAATCTGCAAAAGTTGACGTGAAGGGCTGCGCGGCGCGGGAGCGGTTTTCCATTGAGACCGCCGCGCGCAGGCTGCGGCTTGAGGCGCTTATCAGGCAATGTCAGTTATCACACTGCGATGCGATCGCCACGGCTCATCATCGGGATGACCAGGCTGAGACGCTTGTGCATCGGCTCATGCGGGGAACGGGATTTCGCGGCCTGTGCGGCATTCGGCCCGCCGGCCGCATCGAGCAGGTACTCTTTGTCCGGCCGATGCTGGCGGTCGGACGCGGCGATATTGAGGCGTATTGCCGGCAAAACGGGTTGACGTGGCGGCAGGACGCAACGAACCTGAACCTGGAGCCGACGCGCAATCGCATTCGCCATCTGCTGCTGCCGCATCTGCAAAACCAATGGCCCAATGCCGTCGATGGTCTAACGCAGCTTTCGCGCATCTGCTGCCGGATGCAGGAACGTGCTGAAACGGAAGCACTGGTGTTGTTCAAACGCGCGCTGGCCGCACGACAGGAAAAAAGCCTTATACTGCATCGATCTTTTTTGGTTGAGTGCCCGCCATGGGTGTTCTATGAGGTCATACGCCACGGCCTGGTTCAGCTTGGCGCAGGCCTTCGTGACTATACGCAGGCGCATTTCGAAAAGCTGCACCAGATGGTCATCAAAGCTTCGGGCCGTTATCAGTTTCCGGATCACATCCGCATTAAAGTCACAAAAAGAACTGTGACTTTCGAACAATTCAGCGTTTGATTGTTGTTTCCTCGAGTTCGTTTCGTACGTCTTCAACGGTGCGGCCGGTGGTGACCGAGCGGGGCAGGTCCTCCAGGTCCTCGGGGAGCGTGTCCGTATAATGATCCTGGTGTTTGATCAGCAGCCACTGCTCCTTACCCTCCTGCCGACTGAGCGATTTCATCTTGACCAGGGCATAGCTGCCCTTGATTTTTTCGCCGTGAAAAGTGACATCGATCTTGCCGTTCTCGATAGCATTTGCCAATGATACCGGACGTTTTTTCGTGCCGGTTGAATGATTTTCAAATCGGCCGTGGTCCCAGACAATCACCTGCCCGCCGCCGTACTCATCTGCGGGAATGTTGCCCTCAAAATCCGCGTACTCCAGCGGATGATCTTCGGTGCGAACGGCCAGGCGTTTTTCCTTCGGGTTCGAAGAGGGTCCCTTGGGAACCGCCCACGACTTGAGCACACCCTCGGCCTCCAAACGCAGATCGTAATGCAGCCGTGTGGCATCGTGCTTCTGAATGACAAACAGGTTTCCGGCGGCTGTCTCTGCGCCTCCGGCCGGCTCGGGCGTCTTTTCGAAATTGCGCTTCTGCCGATACTCTTTGACTTTCGGAGAACTCTTCTTTGTTTTTGGCCGGCCGGAGTTTACCGCGAAGATCTTCCTGGCGTCCAGGTCCACAGCCAGTTTCTGACGCAGCTTGAGCACCGGCTCAAACAGATCGCCGCGTTCCTTCATCCGCGCGATCGCCTTGTCCGCCGTAAAAACAAGCTTATCGGTTTGCTTTTTCGTGACCGCGTTCTCGATCTCCTCCCAGGCCAGCGGCATCGAGACGGTCGGCAAAGCCCTGGCCCGCATCGAATACACGCAGACCGTCGATTTATGTTCGGTGTTCTGACTCCAATCGATGAACACCTTGCCCGTACGCAGGTTCTTGGCCATGCGGCTCAACACGCGCTGCGGAAAATGTTTTTCCATAAGGCGTGCCACCGCGCGGGCGAATTTCCTGGTGTGCTCATAATCGGTCGGCGTATTCAGCGGCACATAAAAATGCAGTCCCTTGCCGCCGCTGGTCTTGGGAAAGCTCTTGAGTCCGACGCCTTCGAGCATCTGACGCATCAAGAGCGCCACCTCCATGCAGTCGGCCAGTTGCGCCGGTTCTCCCGGATCCAGGTCGAAGACGACCATCGTGGGCCTGGTCGGGTCCTGGGCCTTAGCCAGGACGGTATGCAGCTCAATGGCGCCCAGGTTCTGGATCCAGATGAGCGTTGCCAGGTCGTTGATGAGGCAATACTTCGTGCCGGAACTGCCCATCTCTTTGCTGGTGGCAATCCAGTCCGGCCGATAGTAGGGGCAGTTCTTTTCAAAGAATGAATGCCCTTCGACGCCGTCCGGAAATCGTTTCAATGATATCGGTCGATCCTTCAAATGAGGCAGCATGTATGGCGCCGCCTGCCGATAGTAATCAATAATATGCGCCTTTGTGAAGCCCGTTTGCGGGTACATGACCTTCGAAAGGTTGCTCAGCGTCAGCTTATGCCCCTGGACGGTAACGATCTTTTCCTGCCTTCTTGCTTTAGCCGCGGGCATGCGCCAGGCTCTCCTCGAGTGCCGCGATCAGATCCTGTTCGCTTTGAGTTTCTTCAGGCTCCTCCTCTTCCTCCGTTTGCGGCACGGTCACGACTTGTCCTTTTTTAGCTTTTTGATCGAGCAATTCCAGCAGGCCAACGGTGTAGTCGTCCGTGTATTTTTCGGGGCGGTAGTCGGCCTTCATCGACTTCATCACGCGGATCATGTTCGAGACCGTTTCGGAATGGGCGGCGACTCTTTCAGGCACGAACTGGTCCGCCGGCCGCACGGTTTGAGCAAAATGCAGCATCATCAGTCCCAGCGTTCTTTCCAGCGGCCAGACCGCCACAAGGTACTGGCGATCATGAATGACCAGCCGGCTCACTCCCGCCCGCCCGGTTTTTTTCATGGATTCATGCAGCAAGTGATAAGGCTTTTCGCCGCCTTTCTTCGGAACAAGGTAATACGGCCGATCATAATAAACCGGGTTGATCTGCTTAAAATCCACAAAGGCTTCAATTTCGATCGCCTGGCTTCGTTTGGGTTCCAGCGCGCTGTATTCTTCATCATGAACGACCACGAATTGATCCCCATCGACGGGATAGCCGTTGAGGATATGTTCCGGATGGACATAGGTCCTGTCGGCCGGGCAGAACATCTGCCGCCGAAGCCTGGCGTGGTCGGTCTTGTGCAGCAGGTGGAAGCTGGTCCGTCTTGGGCGAACCGCCGGCACAAGGTTCACCGGGATCGAAACCAGCACAAACGTCAGCATTCCGGACCAGATCGAACTACGTGCCATCGATATTCTCCAGTAAAATCTCGGACGCGGATTTATCCGACCGCAGGCCCTTGTAAGCGGCCTGCTGAACCATCCCGTTCTCGGGCCAGCGGCGATACTCGATCTGGGCCACCAGGATCGGCTGCACAAACAGGACGCCGGGCGGCGCCGGCTCGCTGAAGGGACTGACCTGACGCTGCAGCGGGAGCAGCTTTTCCAGCAGCAGGTGATGGTCTGATTCGGAAAACCCTGTCCCCACGCTGCCGACGTATCGCAGGTTCAAATTCTGGTCATAGGCGCCCATTTGCAGTGAGCCGATACGGTTGGTCCGGTCCTGTCCGAAACGGAAGCCGCCGATAATGAGGTCGGCGGTCCGGACAAATTTGACCTTGGTCCAGTCCGGCGAGCGAACGCCCGGACGGTAAATGCTGTTTTGCTTTTTGCAGACCACGCCTTCCAGCCCGTGCTTTTGGGCCACCGTCAGGATGGTGCGGCCATTGCCGATATGCAGCGGGGCGGTCCGGCAGAACGGGTGATTGATGCTGCGTTCTTCCAGAATGCTGCGTCTCTGGTAGAAAGGGCGGCTCATGAGATCGCGGCCGTTCCAATACAGGATGTCGAAGACGAAATACCAGACCTTGACCAGGCGGCTGCGGCGCTCAACCTCGTGCAGCGGGGCATGCATGCGCTCCTGAAGCAGCGTAAAGCTCGGGTGCGCCTGCGCATCGAGCGCGACGATCTCGCCGTCCAGGATCACGGGCGCATCAAAGTGGCGGCCCAGGTCGGCCAGCTCGGGATAGCGGCTGGTCACATCGATCAGATTGCGGCTTTCGATGACGGGCCGCCGCATATCCCAATAGAACAAGGCACGCACGCCATCCCATTTAAATTCGAAGGCCCAGTTCTCCCAATCGGCCGGCAGTTTTCCCAGCTTGGCCAGCATTGGGCTGATATGCCGCGGCAGGGTGCTCAGCGTGCATTCCGGGCACAGCGGCTCGGGCGCGTGCTGCACGCATTGCGGGCACATGATGCCGTCGCACGTCCAGCAGCGTCGCATCTGGTCGTAGCGAAAGCCGCCGCCGCAATATTCGCAGATGATTTCCGATTGGGTGGAGGCGTTGCTCATTCTTTCGTCCGTGCTTTGTGCTGACTTGCCTTGGGGCGATCTTTTGTGAGCGTTTGCAGGCTGCTCTGGAGCGTGCTCAACAGGTTCTCTTCCTTGGTTCGCGACGGCTTCTTTGGTTTCGCAAGCGTGACTTTTTCGCCTTTTGCTTTTTGCTCGATCAGGTGCTTGAGTCGGTCCTGGTACTCGTCTTTGTACTGCTCGGGTCGAAATTCATCTTCCATCGCGCTGATCAACTGCATCGCGGCCTTCTTCTCCTTTTCGCCCAGGGACGTCTCGGGAATGTCCAGGTTGTCTTCGGCGATCACCTCTTCCGGAAAGCGGCAGGTGGTCAGCGACAGCGCAGCGTCCGCGCATTCCAAAAGGCCAAGGTAGTTTTTTTTTCGCATCGCCCAGCGGCACACCCCCGCCAGATGCGCCCGGCGGAGACTTTCGGCAAGATCCGTATAACGCTGCGGCTGCTCATCGGGGCCCAGATAATACGTGCGGTCCATATAACGCGGGTCCGGCTGTTCGGCGTCCACGAATTCAACAACATTGACGTCGCGCGACGACGCGGGACTGAGCGATTCGAGTTCATCCGCCTCGATGACCACGTAGCGCTGCTTATCCAGCGGATAGCCCTTGACCATGTCCTGGCGTTCGACGGCCTTATCTTCTTCGCTGCAAACCATCCGCTGCTCCAGCGGCTGCTGATCCTTATCGTGCAGCAGACGCGCGCGCGCACGCTGATCCTCGACGGCCGTATAAAGCTTCACCGGCACTCGGACCGGACCGAACTGGATGGTTCCCTTCCAAATCGCACGCGCCATAAAGATCTCATCCTTATCCTAAAAAAGAGTAAGCCGGGTTATCATCGCATGCAACGGGGCTTTTGCTCAATCCGCAGGGTAAAAGGCTTCAATTGTTCATGAATTTTTGCTGAAAGACGCATAAAAAATTGCCAAGACCCCCGCACATTCGGCAACTGCGTAGAGTTCTTTAACCTTTTAAGGAATGCGGCAAAAGAATGATCGTAGAGATGCACTGTCATACGTCGGAGTTTTCCAAATGCAGCCACGTACCCGCTGCGCAACTGCTCCGCCGCGCCGTCCATGTGGGCCTGCAAACGATCGTTTTGACCGATCATCATTTTCAGTGGGAATTTGATGCCCTTGCGGTACTGCGAGCCAAGGCGCAGCTTCCTTCCACGTTCGGCATCCTGGCGGGCCAGGAGATCGAGACCTCTGACTTTGGTCATATCCTTCTTTACGGCGCCTCCGAGACGGTCGAGGCTCCATTTCCGCCGCTGGAGCAGATCCGGCAAAAATACCCGAACGCGGCCATCGTCTGGGCCCATCCGTATCGGGACGGCAAGATCCCCTCCAAGGAACGGCTCCTGAGCGACTTGATCGACGCGGTGGAGATCTTCAATTCCAATTACAGCATCGCCGAAGCCGCCCGCGCCCTCAAAGACTGGCACCGGTTCCGTTTTACGGCCACCGGCGGCACCGACACACACGGCCTTTATTACGTCGGGATGTACCCGACCATTTTTGATCACGCCTTCAGCACGATGGCCGAGATGGTCATCGAAATCAAGGCCGGCCGATGCCGCCCCTATTTTAAGGAGATCGCTTCGGCGGGCACATCGCGCACCCAGGTCACCGAGTTAACGGTCGGGCCCAAGCGTACCCATCAGCGCAAAACCATCATCATCAAAACCTTCAGCAGCCCCGAATCCTGGAAAGAAGGCGAAAAGGGCCAGGTGATCACAGAGATCCTTTACCGACACGGATTCGACCGTGGAAGCTGCCGCGTGGCTCGTCCGCTCGAAAAAGATAAACGCACGCTGTCGGTGATGGAAGAGAAGATCTTTGGAAGAACTCTCTATAATGCCATGGTCGGGGCCGAGCCGCCGGACATGCGGTGGTACCTGGAAATGACCGCCTGCTGGCTCTGCAAGCTGCACAATGCCCGGTTCAAGATCACGCCGGAAAACGATTATCTTGAAAAGGAACCCGATCGGCTGGATTATTACTTGAGCTCGCTGACCGAAACCGGCCACCGATTCCTGGATCGCGTGACCCAGATCCGCAACCTGGTCCTGCAGTACGAGCGTCAATTGATCCTGTCGCATCCTGAACTTCTGCTCCAATGTCACGGCGACTATCACGCGAAAAATATTTACGTCTGCAAGGATAAGATCAGCCGGGAGCCTTACATCGCCGCCATTGACCTGGAGAGTTCTTACCAGATCCCGCGGGCATTTGACGTAGGCAATTTCCTGGCGCAGTATGTCAATATGTTCTTTGATCAAACGCGAGTGCAGCAGCATGCCCCATCCGATGTGTTCTATCGAACGTACCTGGAACATGCCGACGAACTCGAGGAAGGATTTGGCGACCACGTATCGCTGTTCAAGGCGCGCACCAGCCTGAGCATTCTGTACTACCTGGTCAAGGTCAAAATGGGTGACAGCCCCAATTTCTGGCGGGTTATGGTGGAGGCCGAGCGCGACCTGGCATCGATCCAAACGCACCAGCTTGAAAACCAACATGCGGTCGGTCAGTAAAAAGGGCACGCCAATTGGGGCGACGGCTTAGCCGGGCGCGGCCGGCGGAGAATTACAATGAGAGTGTTTGAACATTGATCTAAAGGCAAGTGAAAGGAACAGACGCATGAAACGATTGATTGTGACATTTACTGTTTTGCTGCTGTCCGGACTAACGGCGCGGGCGGCCCAGTGGTACGATCCGGAAGGATGGCTGGACCAGAAGGAAAGAACGCATGCCGAATGGTGGTACGGACGTCCGGAAACGGCTCGCCGCAGCTTCAATATCTACGGCTATGACTCCGGCACATGGGTCGATCGGGGATGGGGATACGGATATGACTATTATACGACGGATTGGGACGAGTACAACGATTCGTTTACCAAATGGTATAACAAGAGCAATCGCGGCGGATAAGCATCACTGCGCCGGCGCAGATCAAGGAGAACCAACCTAATGAACCAGTCAGCAAAATATCTAATGCTCATCGGATGCGTGCCGCTGATCAGCTTCGCCCAAACGCAGCCGGAGGATGTTTCGGAGCCGTTCATTACCGTGAATCCCAACAGCACGCTCCGCGTCGGGATCGATTATGACGGCGATCATCAGGTGGATGAGTACAGGGACATCAAAGGGTCCGACCTGATCAATCTCGCGTCGGATCGTTATGCGCGCACGAATCAACCTTTGCCGAGCGACCGGGCAATTCCTGAAACCGAGTCTCTTAGCTCCATCACCGGCCGGATCCAAGACCTTAAGCAGGTGCGTCTCGAAGGCCTCGGCGGCCGACATGTCGTCGCCCAGATCAAAACGGCCCATAATGGCAGCCGCGTTGTCGATTTGGGCCCGAAGGATCAGATCGATCCGCTCGGTATCGATAAAGGCCAGACCATTATTGTGCATGGCGTTCAGGGAAGCATCAACCGCAACAAGATGCTGATGGCGACGGAACTGGATTTCAACGGCAGGCAGGTGCAGATCCAGCGGCCGCTGGGCAGCAATGAACTGCGCTTTGCAGGCAAGATCCAGAAGATGGCGGTGCGCGATCTTGGCCGCGGCCGCACGGACGATGTATTGGCACTGGTGGAATTGCCGGATAACGAAAAGGTCATGGTCGATTTGGGCAGCAGCGAAGCCCTTAAGCAGCAGAACATTGATCTATCGCGACATGACCGCGTTGTCTTCATGGCGGTTGGCGGCAGCATGGAAGGCAAGGACCTGCTGCACGCCACACAGCTCAGCGCCGATGGTCATACCGTCACGATCGATCAGAATGCGCCCTTCTATGGCACGCTGAATTGACGGCCTCTTCAGCAAACAAAAGCAATTGGCGCAAATTAGTGATTCAAACAGAATGAAAGGAGTTTGAAATGAAATCAGCAATGATCATTCTGATGATAGTCCTTATGATCGGTTTAAGCCTGTCTCTGGATGCCCAGGCTGCAGAAGGCGCAAGCGGCGCGGCAGGCGGCGCAGGGGGCGCGGCGGGCGCACGCGGCGGCACGGGCGCGACAACCGGCCCAATGAGCGCCCCCGGCGGCTTGGGCTCAACCTCTTCAGAATCCGGCGTGGGCGAAAGGAATGAGTCAGGCACAGGAACCGGCACCGGCGCAACCGAAGGCATGCGCGAAACGGACCGCCCGGGCGACATACGCACGGGCAACGGGACGACCCGCATGGAAACAACGGAACAAGGCGCTGAGCGCGAGCTGGGTGAGGGCCAAGTGCAAGGCTTGCCTGAGGCCCAAAGAGAGCGGGACCTGGATGCCGATGATTTCAACAATCGGTTCGACGAACGCTTTGATAATCGTTTCGATCAAAGATTTGATGACCGATTCAACCGAAACTTTGACGATCGGTTCAACAGGAACTTTGACGATCGATTTAACGATCGTTTCAATCAGGATTTCGACAATCGGTTTGATGACCGCTTCAATGACCGGTTCGATGACCGGTTCGATACTGATCGCGATGACCGGTTTTTGCGTAACGAGGAACTCGGTGAAGGCGAGGATCGGTTCAATGGCCTCAACGAAGACCGTCGCGAGTTGTTTGACCGCCGAGAGAATCGATTTCGAGGGCTGAATCGAACCAACCCGGAAATCCTGGAAGAAGAAGGGCGAACGCTGGACAACCGGCTGAACCCGGGCGGGATCGATGACGAGATGGGCCGCGGCGAAGCCTTTGAGGACTACCGCAATGATGGGCGCCCTTAAAACCGTTGTGTCTCTGAAAATAGGAGTAGCGAATGTCTGTTGCGAAAATAATTGAAATTACTTCAGAATCCAACAAGAGCTTCGAAGACGCCATCGTCAAAGGGATTGAGCGGGCGAACAAAACCGTGCACGGCGTTCGGGGCGCCTGGATCAAAGAACAGCAGGTGCTTGTGGAAGATGGCGCGATCAAGGGTTACCGCGTGGATATGAAAGTCACGTTTATCCTGAATGAATAACCTGCTGCCTGAAGTGACATGGAAACAAAAAGAACGGATGTGGCGGTCATCGGGGCCGGCACGGCCGGCTTGAACGCGCATCGCGAAGCCGTTCGCGCGGGCCGGTCGGTCCTTCTGATCGAGGAAGGCCCCTATGGAACGACGTGCGCGCGGGTCGGGTGCATGCCTTCCAAGCTGTTGATCACGCCGGCAAATCTGCTGCATGAACTGACGCGTTACGAGCGGTTCGGACTGTCGTTTTGCGGCAATGTTCATGTTGATGGGCCCGCCGTGCTGCGGCACGTACGCCGGCAGCGGGATGCGTTTGTCGAGGGGATGGTCCGATTGACGGAGGCGATCCCCTCGGACCAGCGGCTCAGGGGCCATGCCCGCTTTGTCGGCCCGACCACGCTGGAGGTCGAGGGCTTCCGGGTGGAGGCGAAGGCTATTGTCATCGCCGCGGGCAGCGGGCCATTTATTCCGCCGTCGTTTGACCGGATCGCTGACCGCGTGCTGACCAGCGATAACATCTTTGAGCTTCAGGATCTGCCCGGCACCATGGCGGTCATCGGCACCGGCATCATTGGGATGGAACTTGGCCAGGCGTTCCACCGTCTTGGGGTCAAGACTACGTTGTTCGGTTATAGCGACGCCATCGGGCCATTGACCGATCCTGCGATCCAGGAAAAGATGAAAGATGTATTTGGCGGCCAACTGCAGATGCGGCTTTCCGTGCGCATTACGGATGCGTTTGCGGCAGGCGACGGAATGCATCTGCGCTGGCACCGACCGGATGGCAGCGAGTTCGAGGATGTTTTTGAAACGGTTTTGATGGCCGCCGGACGCAGGCCCAACATCAAACATCTCGGGCTCGAAAATATCGGTGTGCCGCTGGATGAAAGGGGATTGCCGCACTTCAACCGTCATACGATGCAGTGCGGCGACAGGCCGATCTTCATGGCCGGCGACGTGGATGACGATCTGCCCGTTCTGCACGAAGCGGCCGCCGAAGGCATTATCGCCGGAACCAATGCCGCGGCATTTCCGAAGATCAGGCCTCACCCGCGACACACGCCTCTGATGATCGCTTTTACGGAGCCGCAAATGGCCCGGGCAGGTAAGAGTTTTGCGCGGCTTGAGGAAGGCTCTTTTGCGGCCGGGCAGGCGGATTTTGACGACCAGGCAAGGGCCGTTATTCTCGGACAGAACGAGGGGCGCTTGCGGATCTATGCTGAAACGGACACTTGCCGGATCATCGGCGCCGAGATGTTCGTGCCGGGCGCCGAACACTTGGCGCACCAGGTGGCCGCATGGATCCAGCAGAACATGACCGTCGAACAGGCGCTTGCGCTGCCATTCTACCATCCCGTGCTGGAAGAGGGCCTGCGTGCGGCGCTGAGGGACCTGGCGGCGGCCCTGCAGATCACCGGCAAGTGCCGCCGGCAGGATATGGCCATTATGCCGGGAACATAATCTGAAATTTGGACTCGACTTCCCCCCAAGCCGGTGTGTTTGAATTGAAAATTCCGCAGAAGTTGTGTTTTTGGGCTGCAAACGGGGTTTTTCGCATGATTTGAGGACGAAATTGGACTCCAAGATCGCCTCTGAAGGTCTTAAAAAGACGCTGCAAGGATCCCAAAAGGACGCCAAAAAGCCCTGAAAGGGGTTGGGTGAACGATGGCTGATTGGGCTTGGAATCCGATCCCAAGCTTGATCCGCCTTAGGCCGGACGAAACAAATTGGGTTTGATTGGGTTTGTTTTTTAAATGACCAATGACTAAGGAAGAATGATTAATGCAGTGGAGGTAAGGAGTTAGGGGGAGGTGCTCCCGTTGAAAATTGGGTTTGTTTTGCGAAATTGCTTTTGCCACAGAGCACACAGAGAGCTCAGAGGGTTTTGAAGATGCAGGAAATCTGTTTTGATTGTTACTCGTCCTTCGCATGCCCCTTTTCTCCTTCTGCTTTCGTTCTCTTCAAGACTCCAAATTTACTGCCCTATATATAATGTCTGATGTTTGATGTTTTGTGAACAAACATTTAGAGAAAAATTTGAAAATTTTCAATTTATACAGGTACGGGGAAATCTTGAATTGGATTTTTAATTGGAGATTGATTTGGGCTGCACACGAGTAGCAGAAATTTGCAGTTTGAAAACAGGTTGACTTTTAAGCAATTTGGGATATACTTCGAGGCAAATAGATAAAAGGAGAGAAGGTATGTTAAATCAGCAACTCTTAAGGGCAATCAACGGGGGAAGATGCTTCGTTCTAATTGGATCGGGCCCATCTTGTGAGATTGATTATCCCTCTTGGAAGTGTTTAGCTAACAAAGTATTTATGGCGGTTAAAGGGCTGAACAAGGCTAGTGATGAAGAATCCTATGTGAAATATTTAGGTGAGCAGAAATACCCAGAGTTGTTTCAATTGGCCGAACGTGATTTGGGGGGGCGAGCGACACTAACTCCACTGCTGAAAACACTTCTCGGTACATGCAGTCAGAAGACTGGCTATATTTATGAGAGATTAACTAAATGGCCCTTCAGTTGCTATCTGACAACTAACTATGACGATGAAATCAAGAAGCATTTAGAACGGATCGGAATACACTTTGCGGTACTTGGGAACAAAAAAGACGATATTTGCGTCATTCGCGAAGGAATAGGCAATATTATCTTGAAGTTGCATTCGGATTTGGAAAATCCTAATGATACAATTATAACATCAGCTGACTATGAGCGATTTTACGTGTTAGATGAAGGTCAATATTTCAGAGACAAATTGCGGCAGATATTTGAGTTTTTCGATCAGTACTGTCCCGTTATAAGTTGAATAATAACAATTGGTTATATAACTCGCTCTTTGAAAAGTCGATTAAACTCGCAGAAAACATGCTTTTGATGGGTGTTTTTTCAAAAAGCATGACGCCTAAAACCTGAAGAATTT
>JAJFTK010000081.1 GCA_021372945.1 Planctomycetaceae bacterium
CAATCGAAAAATAGGTATGGTCATCAACCGATCCTGCGGATGCAAGAACCTGCGTTACCTCTTTCTAAACCTCAGACAGTTGGCAAAAAAACCGATTCCATTATGATCCCGTATCATCAAAATCCGCGGAGAACCATATAATAATAAGCAATCTCCTTTTGCAAACAAAAATCTTTGGCAGAGGATAAACTGCGGGCAGATTTGAATTGACGCTCTTGTTCAGAACAAAGATAATCGCGGCAGTGCCAGTTTTGTTTGTCAAAGGAAACGTCTATGCTTGCTGTATTACTGGGTCCCGGCGAAGTTGCCGTCGTCGTCGTTGTTACGGCGATCATTGTTTTTCTGCTCTGCCGACGCAGATAAAAAAAAACGCTGCGCTTTTTTGAAATTATTCCTTGCACGCCCGTTTGGTCTTGTTATAATCTGCTCGCATAAGGATGATCAGGAGCATGAAGCCCCCCATTAACGGATTAATCAAACTCAGACCGGGCCCAGAGTCTGCGCACTTTGACGCCCGGATAAGCCGCGTGAGGAGACGCGGCGAGTTTAAGTTTTAGAGTCGTGGACAAGGAAGTCTGCGGCTCTTTTTTGCGTTCGGGCTTCTTGAAAATAAGCGAAAACAAAAACGGACTATATTTCCGGACTCCGGAATTCCTCAAAAAATCACTTTTCTCATTTCATGCATGGTTTACGCTGTCGCCAGGCATTTTCTTATCGGTCTATGGGCATTGTGCCAACCCCAAAAAATCTTGACTTTTTTAAATGTACTAACTACCTTTATGTCACGGCTAAAATCGTTCAGCAGGATGCTCACTTTTTACTGCCATGGATCCCCTTAAGACTTGCCAGGAAGGCCTGTCTCTGATGAAAAGCATGAGGGTCAGCTTAGGTTGACCACGGAGGCAAGGGCTTGAACCCGCGGGGTTCAACCGGTGAAGAGCGTTGTTTCGGAGGGCCTTACCTTGGCAAGCTTCCAACCGTCCCGGCGGGACTGCAAAGTCTTTCTATCTATCGCCGCCTGTACTTTTGTTGCCGGCCTGTTGTTCTCATGCATCGTCTATTCTTCCGCCGGCCCTGAAAATTCACTGGTCTATCTGGAAACGTCTATGCGCCCGGCTGCGCTGCCGCCGCAACCCGCATCCCTATTGCCGCCGCAGCAAGAGCGCACAGAGGCTCTGCCGGTGTGTCTTCCGGCGCAGGATCCCGCTGATACACAGGTGTTGCTTCCGCAGCCTTCCGATGAGGCCCTGATCGCCATGCTGCAAATAAAAGATCCCTCGCCGGCCATAGCCGTGGAGCCGGCAAAGGAACAATGGCAGAAGGTCTCCATGCGCGTCACGGGCTATTGTGCCTGCGCCAAGTGCTGCGGCAAGACCGACGGCATCACCGCCTGCAACCATCACATCCAAAAGGGTGACGTCCTGATCGCGGCCGATAAGCATTATGCATTCGGCACCGAGATGATCGTGCCCGGCTACAACAATGATAAACCCGCCAAGGTCATGGATCGCGGCGGCGCCATCACCGGCAACCGCCTGGACCTGTTCTTTCATTCGCACAAAGAGGCGCAAAAGTGGGGCGTTCAATATCTGGATGTCCTCGTTAAAATAGGCTGATTTTTCATCATGATTTTTCACTTGCTCTCTTGACAGGCACGGGCCGATTTGCTATACTACAATCGTTGCCGGTGCATTTGGGCGAAAATCGCCAAAGTACTTTCCGCGGTAAAGTACGCTAACGGCACCATGGCACAGGGAGCGCGGCCCAAAACCTGTTTATAAATGCCGTCACTCCCTTTTTGTGCGCCCCCTCATCAAATCCCTTACGTCATGTGATAATTTTTCTGCATAAGATTTGCTTGTTCGCTTCTGACGCTTAGCCTACAATAGACCGCATGCAAATGCAGGATACGCTCAAACGTGCCGTGCTCTGGGAGCGTCAAGACCAGAAGATCCGTTGTTCGCTCTGCGCTTGGCGCTGCCTGATCCCTGACGGCGGCCTGGGCCGCTGCCGTGTCCGCAAGAATATCGGCGGCGTTCTCTATTCGCTCATTTACGACAAGATCTGCGCCGCCAGTCCCGACCCCATCGAGAAGAAACCGCTCTTCCATTTTCACCCGGGCTCAAAGGCCTTTTCCATCGCTGCCCCCGGCTGCAACTTCCAATGTTCCTTCTGCCAAAACTGGCAGATCAGCCAGATGGCCAACGAAGGCGCAATTGAGGGTGCATCCTACACGCCCGCCGAGATCGTCCGTGCCGCCCAGGACAGCGGCTGCCAGGGCATCGCCTACACCTACACCGAGCCGACCATCTTCATGGAACTCTGCGCCGATACCGCCCGCCTGGCCAAAGCGCAGGGCCTTTACAGCGTTTTCGTCAGCAACGGCTACATGACCCCCGAAGCCATCGACTTTGCCAAAGACTGGCTCGATGCGATCAACATCGACCTCAAGGCCTTCACCGAAGAATTCTATCGTGACCTGTGCCGCGCCCGACTTAAGCCGGTGCTGGACACGATCCATTACATCGCCGGCCATACCTCGATCTGGATGGAACTGACCACGCTGGTCATCCCCGGCAAGAACGACAGCGACAAAGAACTCAAAGCCATCGCCGAGTTTATCGCCAAAGAGGTCTCCGTCGATGTTCCCTGGCACATCAGCCGCTTCTTTCCGCAGTACAAAATGTCCGGCAATGTTCCCACCAACTCCGCCGTGCTCGAGCGTGCCTATCACATCGGCAAGCAGGCGGGCCTTCGCTACATCTACATCGGCAACATGCCCGGCATGGAAGCCGAATCCACGCATTGCTATCACTGCGGCGCCTTGCTCATCGAACGTGTCGGCCACTGGGTTCGCGAAAACAAACTCAAAACCAATCGTTGTCCCCAGTGTGATTCGCCCATCGCCGGAATGAGCCTGATAGCTTGAACACGAACCCTATTCATGGAGAGAGCAAAATGGCAGAGCTGCTTTACATCGAATCGTCACCGCGGAACGAGTTCTCAGTGTCCATCAAGATCGCCCGCGCCTTCATGGAGGCCTACAAGAAAGCTAATCCCGGCGACTCCATCAAGACCCTGAAGCTCTTTGAAATGGACCTTCCTCCGTTCGACGGCTTTACCATCGCCTCCAAGTACAAGATCCTTCGCGGCTCGGCCCCGACCACGCTCGAAGAGAAGAAGGCATGGTCCCGCGTTGAAGCGCTCATCTACGAATTCAAACATGCCGACAAGTATCTTTTCGCCGTTCCCATGTGGAACTTCGGTATTCCGTACAGGCTCAAGCATTATATCGATATCCTCGTCCAGCCCGGCTATACCTTCCGCGTGGCCAACGGCGGCTATGAAGGTCTCCTCTTTGGCAAACGGGCCATGGCCATCTACGCCAGGGGCGGCCAGTATCCGCAAGGCACGCCCGCAGCCGCTTTCGAAATGCAGCAGAGGTATCTCGAAATGATCCTGCAATTCATGGGCATCCAGGACATTCGCTCCATCCTTGCCGAATCCACGCTTGGAGGCGGCCTGGAGGCCGAGCAGAAAGCCGCCCGAGAAGGGATCGCTCAGGTGGAGATGATGGTCAACGGGTTTTGACGTCGCCTAAGCGACGGCCGGTTTCTTCTGACCGACTTTGCTTTCCGTTCCGTGCAGCAGCCGCTTGATATTCTCTCGGTGCCGCAAGATCACTAACAGCGACATTAGTGATGCTGCCGTCTGCAGGAGCCACAACTGCTCAAACGTCCACTGGTCAATCAGCGTAATGGCGACCGCCAGGAAACACGGAAACGCCGCGGCCGCGATAATTGATGCCAGCGACACATATCGCCAGATCAGAACACAGACCCCCCAAACAATAAAAGCCGCCGCTCCGCACAGGGTAAAATACGGCCATAGCCCCAACAGCACGCCCAAACTGGTCGCTACTCCCTTGCCCCCTTTAAAGCGCAGATAGAGCGGGAAGATGTGCCCGATCACCGCCGCGCACCCTACGACCATCCAAAGCCCCAGCGCCCCCGGTCCTGAATCCTTATCTGCCAACCTGAACAGCGGCACAAGAACCATCGGCGTCAGCCCCTTGAGCACATCCAGCACAAAGCAAACGATCGCCCACTTGCGTCCCAGTGCCCGCGCGACGTTGGTGGCCCCGATGTTGCCCGACCCGATCGCCCGCAGGTCCTTGCCGTGCGCACGGGCGATCAACAGCCCAAACGGCACCGAACCAAGCAGATAAGCTCCAATAATGAACAGCAAGTAGGGCATCATCGTTTTTTCCTCGCGGCGATCCTTTTATAAAGCGCCGCTAATTGTTCTGCGTGTCGTCGGATAGGAGTTTCTCCGCCGCTTCCATCACTTCCTTGACCGTGATCGACTCCATGCACAAATGCCGGTTGGCCCTGCACACAGGCTTATCGCAGGGCACGCATGGTGCACGGCCGATGATCTGTATCTCCTGTTTGTGTCCGGTCTGCGTCCATTGCGGGTTGTTGGGCCCAAACAGGCTGATGACCTTCCTGCCCAGTGCGATCGCGATATGCCGCGGCCCTGTATCATTCGTGATCACCAGCGCCGCCCGGCTGAATAGCGCCTTCAGCGGGCCGCCCGGCAGCGGCGTTCGCCCCAGGTGCATTGGTTTCGAAACAGACTTGCTGCAAATCGCCTCAGCGATCTCGATCTCTTGCCTGACCGGCGCGATCGAAATAATGACCTTGGCCCCAAACCGTTCGCGTAATTCATCCGCAAGCAGGGCGTACCGTTCGATCGGCCAGATCTTGCTGGGCCCAAACGCGCCCCCCGGCACCAGGATGATGATCGGCTCGGTGCAGCTATTCAATGCGGGCAATGCGGCCTCCAGGGCGGCGGCATCCTTTTCTTCCACCGCCAGTTGAGGCCTTCGCGATTCGATCTTCGCACCCATCCGCTCGGCGATCTTCAAATAATAATCGATCATTGCCGCGGCCTTGAACTTGCTGCCCTCGCGCTGCGGCTCGATCCGTTCCGTCAGTAAAAATGACCGCCCATCCCGCGCATAACCTACGCGATGTCTGATCCCGGCCAGCCGGATCGCCAGCGCCGATCCAAATGAATTCTTCAGCAGGATGGCCGTATCAAACGCGCCTGCCCGCAGCTTATTAACCGTCTTGAAGAAAGATCTTTCCGGCTCCAGCCAGCCGCCGCAAAACCCGCTTCCCGAAAGGATCTGCCGTGTAAAGCCATTGGCCAGCAGGGTGATATTCGCACTGCCATACAAACCCCCAAACGCCTGCAAGACGGGCGTCGCCATCACCGCATCCCCTAATGGACTGGGCAGCCAGATTAGAATTCTTTGCGCCATATAATCGTATCACGGGCATCTTGCCCATGCAGTAGTCAGAAGGCTTTGCAGCCAAAAAATAATCAATCATCACTAATCAATAATCAATTAATTATCCTGCATCATCATCAGCGCGATCACCAAAAGTTGCAGCGCGATCGAATACCCGATCATCACAAAGACCCGCTCATACCCGCCGCTGGAGCTTAGCCAATATCCGACGCTGGCGATCAGGCAGAAAACTGCCAGCACCTGCATCAGCATCGCCACCAGCTTGAAAACGGAAAACTCATGGTACAGCCCTTCACGGTCGGCCGTTTTGAGTCGCTGCAGGATCTCTTCGAGCAGGGCGGTAGTCTGCTCCGTCGGCGCCGCCGCCTCTTCCGCCTCCGCGTGAGCCTTGAATGTATGCGCATGCGCAACAACGCGTTCGGTCTGGCCCGCTGTTTCCAAATCTCTTGGCAGCGGCTTGATCGGCTGTTCGGCCGGCGTGGCGATCTCAGGCGCCGCCGGTTTTGGCGCGGCAGGCTCAACAATGGGCGATTCGTTCTTTACCGGTTCAGGCTCCCTGGGCTGCATCAATTTTTCCGGCTGTGGTGCAGTGACCGGCGCGGCTGCTTTCTCCAATTCCGTAACCTCCTTGTTCTCTGGTTGGCCCTGGGCGGGCGATTTGACCTTTTGCACCTTCTGATGAAAGTCGAACATCCGGATGACATTGACCGCCTCGCGCAGGTTGACGGCCTTGCGTTCCGGTTCGGGCTCGTTGGCCTGCTTGACGCGCGGTTTGCCCGCCACGTCCACCAAAATCGTATGGCAGCCCGCCGCGCGGCCCGCTTCGATGTCCCGGTAGCTGTCCCCGATCATCCATGACCGCTCAAGGTCGATATCCTTCTCCCTGGCGGCCAGCAGCAGCATCCCCGGCTTGGGCTTTCGCAGTTCGCTGTCGCGGTTGTACGGCGCAACCGTCCCCTCCGGGTGGTAGGGGCAGTAATAGATCCCGTCCGGGTAAACGCCCTCCGATGCCAGCAGGTCGTTCATTCGGCGGTGAACTTCATCCAATTGCTCGACCGTGATCAGCCCGCGCGCCACGCCGGACTGGTTGCTGATGACAATGACCAAAAACCCCATCTTCTTAAGCTGCCACAGCGCATGCGCCGCTCCGGGCATCAGCTTGACCTTCTCCGGGTCGCTGATATATCCCGTGTCGTGGATCAGCGTATCGTCACGGTCTAGAAATATCGCCTTTTGACTCATCTTAAATCTCAAATCTCAAATTTCAAATCAGTACTGTCCCATTAACTTGAGACTATTTTAACATAACTATTTTAATTATATGATGTTACAACGGAAAACATCTGTTATCGATTTGAGCTGGCCATTATCCTGCAGTGATAATTCACCTTCACTTGTCAGGAGAAG
>JAJFTK010000032.1 GCA_021372945.1 Planctomycetaceae bacterium
TCATTGGCCAATCCTTTTTGCAAGATTTTGAAGGCATCTTCCTTGAAAGCTTGCAAAATTGTACCCGATTTTATCAGCCGAATAAACCATAAACCAACGCCAAACCAGCTTTTCAATACAAATCACAAACTTTCTCAGGGACGACTATATTATCTTAAAAAGGCAGTATCTTTCATTCGAATACAAATAAAAAAGGAATCGCTCTCAAAACGATTCCTTTGTTGACCTGGCACTTCCTGAATTGCCGAACTAATTGCCCGGCACAGGCGAACGCCCGGTGACCTCTATCCAGTCGATATTGGCCGTTCCGTTGGCGGTATTTGCGGTCAGTTCAATCACGTTATCGCCGGCGGCCAGTTGAACGTTAACGATTCCCGTGACCGTCCAGATCGTCCAGGCTCCCGTTGCGGGAAAACTGACGCTTGCCGCCTGCTGGGCCCCGTTGACTAAGACCTTGGCCGTGCGGTCCGGCGTATTGCCGTTAGCGAAACGCCACCGAAGTTCGTACCGACCCGCTTGCGGCGCATTCACGGACCAACGCACATAGGAGTTGATGCCGTTGACCGTGTTGGCAAACCCCGCCCCCGTGAAGCCCGCGTTATCATTATCGATGCTGCCATCGACGGCAACGAATCCCGGTTCATTCTCCTGGATAATAATGCTCGACGGCACGTAGGGGTTTTCAAAAACTTCAATGGAGAAGCCAGATTCATTCGACTCTGCGTCCAGGGCGGTCACAACATAGTAATAGGTCGTACCGTTGACCACATCGTTATCGATATAACTTGAACCGCTTAACAGGTCCGTCAATAGCGTGTAACCGCCGCCGGAGGTCGTTGAACGATAGACCTTGTATCCGGCCAGGTCCGTTTCGCTATTGTCATTCCAGTCCAGCCAGATCGTGCTGTTTCCGGCCGTCGCGCTGATGCCGGTCGAGGCCAATGGCGGCGTGATATCCGCGCCAGCCCAGTTGCCGGCAAAGACAGAAAACTCATATAGGTTAATCAGGCAATCCTCATTCAAATCCAAACCGGCGGTCAGGCTGCAATCGTCCTCCAGCCAAAAACCTGCAAAGGAAAGCAAGTCCGGCAAATTGACGATCCCGTCGCCATTGAAATCGCGGTAGATGGAAGGAGCCCCCACCAGCACGATATCGGGCACGGGCGGCGTGCTCATCCCGGCCCCGATATAAAAACCCGGATGCGGCGGCTGGTTGTAGGCTACGTTTTGCCATGCAATCGCCAACCGGTATTGCGGATCGTGCATCAGCGTGTAGATGCGTTCCGATGTGACGGCTGTCGTCGTATAAATCCTTAGCGCCGTATTGTCGCTGGTCCGCCAGATCGCCTCTTCCCGCCAGTCGCCTAAAATATCCGCGCTCAGACAGGGTGTGGCTTTTGTAGTGTTATTAGAATAACAATTCGTTGCTGAAAGCAGTGTTGACCCGCCATATTTGTCGATGTAGGGCGCTGTCGTGTACTTGCTGTTATCGCTGCCATTCAATAATTCTCTCTGAAGGTCGCCGTCCCACCAGATGACAAAATTCGTCGAACTCGGCGCAGAACCGATGTTGTTGCCGTAACGGTCGCGCAGACCGCTTGTGTTGGCCCACATCTGATACCCTACACTTGCGGCTGTCACGTGGCCTGCGCAGGCGCGCCCGACGTCGCCGGTGCTCGTAAACTGAAATATCACCTTACCCGTTCCTGCATCGCGGAATGTCGAGCCGGCGCCGCCTTCATGGCATTGCCAGACCTCCAGCCCCGGCCGGTTAGGATCCATATCCGATACGTGCATGGCATCGCCATGGCCCAGGCCGGTGGAATACAGGCCGGTTCCATCGTGATCGATGGTGCAGGAGCCATACACGATCTCATCAAACCCGTCGCCGTCCACGTCGGCCGCGCTGAGGTTATGATTGCCCTGTCCGCTGTAGGCGGAATTGCCGGGAGTTCCATCATAGCTGTCAAAAAACCATCGCTGCGTCAGTTGACCGTCGCGCCAATCCCAGGCCGCCAGCGTCGCCCGTGTATAATAGCCGCGGCACATCACAAGGCTTGGATGCACGCCGTCCAGGTAGGCCACGCACGCCAGGAAACGGTCCACACGATTGCCGTAATTATCGCCCCAACTGCTGACCGTTCCGCGCGGCGGCATATAATTGGTTGTGACCATTTCAGCGCCGGTCTGGCCATTAAAGATCGTCAGGTACTCAGGGCCGCTGAGAATGTAGCCGGATGCATTTCTGTAATCCGCCAGGATGTCGCCGGGCAGGAGGACATAATTGCCCAGGCCGTCCACGGAATAGGGCGCGGTCTTGCAGGCGACTTCCGCTTTGCCGTCGCTGTCGAGATCATACACCATGAATTGCGAATAATGCGCACCGGATCGAATATTGATGCCTAGATCGATCCGCCACATGAATGTGCCATTAAGTTCATAGGCATCAAGAATTGTATTGCCGGTGTAGCCTTCATTTGCGTTATCTTGTGCATCGGTCGGCTGCCATTTCAAAACGATCTCGTACTGCCCGTCCCCATCAAGATCGCCGACACTGGCATCGTTTGGCTGATAGGTATATTCGTGCTCCGCGGTTTTTGAGGTAGCAGGATTGATTCCTCCCGCGGGCACTTGCAGCGGGATCTCCAGGTATTGCTGCGCCCACACGCTGACCGGCTGGGAGCTTTCAACCTCGCTGCCGTTGATAACCGCCCGCACGCTGTAGGTGCTGGATGTGCTTGCGGCGGTGTCGGTGTAGTTGGTGGAATTCGTGATCGGCGAGGCGTTGAGCTTGGTCGAGCCGCGATACACGTTGAAGCCGATACCCTGCGGGTCGGTGCCGAACAGCCGCCAGCCGATATAAACATTGCTGCCGCCTGTGCTGACCGCGACCACGCCGCGATCCAGCCGCTCCATGTAGCGGGTTGCCGCCCTGGCCTGCGCCGCCAGGATACAAAACATTCCCGTACAAATCGCAATTCCAAACAGTTTCATCATCATCCCTCCGAAAATCGCACGTTAGTTGCCAAAAAGCCAATGGTCCGCCATGATCAGGAGATCATCTAAACCGATCGCACAATCGCCGTTCATATCGCTGAGCAGATCGATGGCACAATCTTGCTTCAACCATATCGCCGCCAGCGCCGACTCATCGGGCAGATTGACGCGGCTGTCCTCTGTCAGGTCACCCGGCACGCGGCCTTCCCACGGCATCAAATAACGGCCGTCGATCACCTGCGGATCGTCCGTGCCGTTCATCTGCCAGGCGACCGCCGCGTGATCGCTGCCGGCCGCTTCTTTATGCAGCACTTCAACATAGTACTTGCGGCCCGCCACAAGCGGTATCGCCGCCGACTGCTGGCCGCCATACTTGTTCCACTGGCGCGGATTAGTCGCCGCCGCAACATAGGCGATCCTGGATGCGTTGTCCGGCCGCGCATCGCTGCTGAGCCACAGTTCGGCGGTCTCGTCGGCCGCGATCCAGAACGTATAGTCCGCCGACTGCTCGGGCCGCAGATAGCCGCGGATCCGCGCGCCGTAATTATCCGCCCAATTGGCCTTTGTTTCAAGCGAAGTTAAATATTGCGCGCCGTTCGGCCGATTCGGATACGCCGCTGCGGACGTCAGATTGCTGACAGCACTTCCGCTGATGCCCGTCCACCATTCATGCAGGGCGCGGCCGCCGTCTGCGTATCGAATATAAGGCGTCGGGGGCGTCTGCATCCCTTCGCCGAGATAATAGTCCGTGTACGTCGTTACGATGTATCCTTTGTGCGTCACATCTACGCGATAGTACGGATTCTGCATCAGGTTGTATAGCCGCGTGGTCGTCGGAATCGTCGTCGAATAGACGCGCAGCTTCGAATGGTCACGTTCCTCCAGCACGACTTCCTCGCGCCAGTCGCCATAGATATCGCCCACGAACGGCGGCCGGCCCGCATCCGGCGATATCACCGAGTACGACCCGTTATCGCTGTAAATCGTAAAGAGCCGGTCCGAGTTCTTGGTCAGATGATTCCATTTATTGATAACAGGGTTGTTGCCGTTGCCGTCGGACGCCGTGAAGAATTCCCGCCGCAAATCGCCATCCCACCAGATCCCGACCGATGGGAACGGATGCTCGTTGTAGATTAGCGTCCCGGTGCAATCGTACATGCCGTTCATGGTCGAATAGAACTCGATGCCCAAATGGTCAGGGTCATAGTCGCCCGCGTCGCCGCGTCCGACGTCCCAGGGCTCCGTCCTCCACGATTCATAGTACTTTTGTATCATCGCACCTGTCGCGGCATCATAATACGCCATACCCAGCAAATCCGGATTGTTCTGCTGGATCGCAAACACCTCCAGGCCCGGCCGGTCCGGGTCGAAATCCGTCAGCGAGAAACGGTCGCCGTGCGATAGTTCCGTGCCGTATAGCGGCGTGCCGTCGTCGTCGATGACAGAGCCGCCCAGGTTGATTTCGTCCCTGCCGTCGCCGTCGAGGTCCACGAATCGCCACTGGTGGAAATCGGAATAATATTCATCCGTCGGCAGCCCCGCGTGATGGTTGTTGAACCACGTCCAGCGCAGCACCAGCTCGCCGTCGATGAAATCCCACGCGTACATCTTCATATAGTCGCCGGGCCCGCGGTTGAATACGATGCTCGGATGCACGCCGTCAAGGTACGCCACACCCTCGCGGATCATGGACATCCTGTTCCCGTAGCCGTCGCCCCAGTCATTGATATCGCCGCGCGGGATAAAGTCCGTGCGGGACAGCTCCGCGCCCGTCATGCCGTCCATGATCGACAGAAACTCCGGCCCGGTCCAAATCTCATAGGACCGCCCGATGACGCGATAGTCCGTCACGCCGTCACCGTCCGTATCGCCGATCGTCGTGCTGTCGCCAAAGACTGTGCCTTCGCCCGTCCGGGTCACCACCTCGGCTTTACCGTCCTGGTCGAAATCGTACACAACCGTGTAACAATCCTGCACATTGGGCCCCAGGTTCACCCGCCACAGAAAAGTACCATCCCGTTTGTAGCCTTCGAGCACCTTGTAGGTGGCCAGCGCATTATTGTTGCGCCGGACGACAAAATCATATTCGCCGTCGCCGTCCAAATCGCCAACGAAAACATGCTGCATTGAATAGACATCCCCGCCGGGTACAGGATTAAGCGGGATCGTAAAATACCGCGCGTTCGTCGGATTGGCCGCCAGCGTATACGCATGGCTCGGCGCCAGTTCGCGGCCGCCGATGACGGGCTTGACATAGTAGGTGTTGGCCATCAGCGTATTGACGCCGGTGTCGGACCAGTTGGTGCTTTGCGTAATGGGCGTGCTGTTCAGCTTGGTTCCATTGCGATACAAATTGAACGCCACGTCCGCCGGGTCGCTTGCCAGCAGCCGCCAGCCAACATAGACGCTGCCGCTGCCCTGGTACAAAGCGATGACGCCCCGACCGAGTTTCTCCATATAGCGCGGCGGCATCACATCGACGGGCGTGAAACTCCACACCGTGCCTTTTCGTGTCTCAGTCGCGGTCACTGTGTCAACACGCCAGTAGTATGTAACGCCCTCGGTCAGCGCACTTGTCAGCGTCCATGTCCCGCCGGCGGTCGCGCCCAGGTAGATGCCCGGCGTAGAGGTCGTCGCGTTGAACACACTGGTGTAATCCGTCCCAAGAAAAACACGGCTGCCGGTCGCCGACGTTCCCGGCCGCCACTTTAGTCGCGCGACCGGTATCTCTTTGGCCTTGTTGGCCGGCTGGGGTTCGGTCGCGCCAACAGTTCTCGTCGACGTGATGGAGGTCCTGTTGGTTCCGGCATCATAATTGATCAGGATGGTCCAGCCCGGATCGGTCGTCATCTTTCCCGTGGTCACAAGATTCTGAAAGAACGCCGTCTGGTTGCCGGGACAATAGATGAAGCGGTCGTTCTTGATGCTGATGCGGCCGGTGCCGCCGTTACTGCTTATCACCGGCTGGCCCTGCATCCACACGTTGCCGCCCCAGACATTCAGGGTACCGACGCCGCCGGCATTGCGCCCGATATAAAGTGTGTTCTTGTACGAAAAGCTCCCCCCGGCCACCGTCAACGTTCCTGGCCCGCCGTCGCCGATATAGGCATTGCCTCGAACGTTGAAGTCGCCCGCCTGCTGCATAATGATGCCGTTGAGCGTGCTGGTGGCATAAGGATACAATGCGCCGCCGGCGATCGTCAATCTCGCCTCAGTCGTTGTGGTCAGACCGCCCGGCCGGTTGTCGCTCATATCAGCATTGAAAACCGGGTCATTGGGATTACCCGCCCCGATGATCAGGGGTGTGCCAACCAATGAAACGACCGGGTTCCAGTTATTAGGATCCATGAAATCAGAGCTGACCGCCCCTGTCCACGTCGCCGCACAGGCCCATGCGGATAGACTTAACGCTAGACATATCAAGTACTTACGTGACATTTGCGGCTCACAAATACAGTTTCGGTACAATAGTTGTGTTTACTTGCTCCCCCATCGGCATATACCGCGCCGTTAATAATATAGAGAAAGGGAAGCATTTTTTGTAAGCTTTTTTAAAAAATAGTGAAACGGCCAATGCGACCACACATGTCTCGAATTAAAATTTTCGCATTTTCCGAATTTCTCCACTAAAAAAACGCGAAATCATCTATATCCAAATACTTAGGAAATCGCGTCGAGGGTAAGTTTTTGATGATGCTAAACGGGGAAAACAAATCGTCTCAGGACTATCAGCTCTTCATTAAGCTGTACCTGGCCAATGAACGACGCATCTACGGCTACGTCAGGGCCCTCATTCCAAGCTGGAACGACGTGGACGACATCATCCAGGAATCAGCCTCGGTCATGTGGTCCAAGTTCGACCAGTTCGAGAAGGGCACCAATTTTTCGGCATGGGCGCTCAAGATCGCTCACAACCAGGTGCTCAACTATTGCAAGGTCCGCAAGAAGAACCGCCTCTACTTCAACGAAAGCACGTTGGAGTCGATCGCTCATAAAAGCCAAACTGATGTCCAGAATACGGATGAACGCCTCAGTATTTTGCGTAAATGCCTCCAAAAACTTCAGGCAGCGGAACTTTCGCTGATCCAGATGCGGTATGAGCCCGGCGGATCGATCAAAAATGTCTCACAGCAAACAGGCAAAAATCCTCATGTCTTATATCGTCAATTTAATAAGATCCATGCCAAGCTGCTGATGTGCATTCGCAGGACCATAGCCGAAGGAGGGTTGGCATGAACCTCTCGAACGAACAGCTGAACCGGCTTTTTGAATTGTGCGGTGCCCTCCGCGAAGAGGTCATCACCGAAGAGGGATTTGCCGAGCTGAATAGTCTGCTCGAAACAAATCCCGCTGCGCAGGATATCTACCTGGACTATATCTACCTCTGTACGGACCTTTGCAGGCTGCAAGCGGCCATTCATAGCGGCCAGGCCGCTTGCGACACCGGCAATGCCATCGCCTGCGATGTGCTCACGATCGACATGCTCAAGGTCCTCGGCGAATACGAGAAGGAAGCCGAAACGCTGGAGCTTGTCCCCGATGTCCAGTCCGCTTCGCCGGTGAGGGTGGCCTCTGTTCAAAAGGTCCCTCGCACGGTTTCCAAGCTGTCGATTTTCACGTTCGTAACCTCGCTTGCGGCGCTGCTGCTGCTGATCGCGTATGTCTATCTCAATCCGCGAAATAGCTTCGAAGTGGCCTCGCTGGCCGATTCGATCGACGCCCAATGGTCCTCCTCCCTGCCGCTCAAGCAGGGCACGCGCCTGGCCGTCGGCGGCCAGAACATTCACCTGCAGAAAGGCATCCTGAAGCTCCACACCGACGAAGGCGTCTCGGTGGTGCTGGAATCGCCCGCCGAATTTCGTTTCACGGGGCCTGACGAGATCGTGCTCAATTACGGCCGGCTCTTCGCCAGCGTATCCAATTCCGAGAACGGCTTCAGCGTGCAAACCAACAGCGCCCGCATCATCGACCTGGGCACCGAATTCGGCGTTTACGCCGACACTCGCGGCAAGGTCGAATTGCACGTTTACAAAGGCAAGACCGCGCTCATCGCCGATATTGAAAACCAGAAGAAGGTGCTGGACGTGACCGAAGGCCAGGCCCGGGAACTGGACAACGTATATAATGAGGTGCGTCCCATCCAGCTCGATCCGGGGTTGTTCGTGCGGAACATCGAGTCGCAGGCCCGCCTTGTCTGGCGCCATGAGGACAAGTTCATCGATCTGGCCGACGTGATCGGCGGCGGCAACGGCGACGGCGGCGGAAACAAGGACCGCGCCATCCAATGGGACGGCTCCAAACTGCTGTACCGCTCCGAAATGCCCGCGCTGAGCAAAATGACTGCCCCTTACGTGCCGGTCCGTTGCAGTCCGTTCATCGACGGCATCTTCATTCCCAGCGGCAAAGGTGAAAAACCGCTAACCCTCAGTTCGGACCCGGCTTTACTGAACCTGGACGAATTTCTCCGCCGCGATACCAACGGGCTGGTGACCCTGATGCTGCTGCACGATCAAGGCGATATCGACGCGGACTATTGGTTCTGTTCCAGGCAAGGCGCCGCAGACGATCCTTGGCGAATGCCGTCCTTGTTTTTACCAAACCTCGACGGCGGCGCATCCGTGACCACGGGCGATCTTCGAGGCGCTGACGCCTATGTCGCCAACGACATCCTGAACGCACCCCAGGGAGCGTTCGGCTCATCCGGGGCGATGTCGGTACGCTATTTTAAGGATCATCGCATTCGCATTATGTACCTGCGATTTGACATCAGCAGGCTTGGCGGCGATCTGTCGGGGGCAATTTTGAAACTCTATCTGAACTCCGGCAATCGCAATCGCCTGCTGCAGGTGTACGGCCTTCAGGACGGCCCGGCCGACCTGTGGAACGAACAGACCATCAGCTTTCTGACCGCGCCCGGCCTGCTGCCGGCCGCCGCGGGCAATTACCAACTGGACGAGTCGCTCTGCGAAAAACTCGGAACCTTCCAGGTCGTCGATAACCGCATCGCCGCCGAACCGATCCCCGTGACCGCCGATGGCACGGTCACGTGGACGGCCCCGCGCACCTCGCATCAGAGCGCCTATGCCATTTCCAACGCCGGCAGCCTCGGCGATGGCGGCCAGAACGGCGCCGCGCTGACGCTGCGCCTGGCCGGTCAGCCCTGCGGCACGCGCGAAAACCCGTCCCTCCTGATGCATGCCAACGCCGGAATTACGTTTGATCTCGAGGCCTTTCGCCGCGTCTATGGCGATGGCTCGCTCAAAGCATTTACCGCCGTCTGCGGACTTTCACCCGCGCCCGGCCAGATCGCCCAGGACAATGCCCCAAGGGCCTCGTTCTTTGTGCTCGTGGACGGGCAGGAAGTTTTTTCGGCCATCGATCTTTCGGCGCAGGATACCCCGCAGCCGATCGACATCAAACTGAATGATTTCAATCGCTTCCTGACGCTCGTCACGACCCAGGGCGCGGATAATACCATAGACAATGACCTGTGCCTGTTCGCAAGGCCCAGGATCGCTTTCCAATAGTGCGGCAATTGAGACGCAAATGAAACGAAAAGGATTTACTTTGATCGAGCTGCTGGTGGTCATCGCGATCATCGCGCTGCTGCTCAGTATCCTTCTGCCGTCGTTGAAAATGGCAAAAGAGCACGCCGGACGATTGCTCTGCGCCAATCATCTCAAGACCATCGGGCAGGCCCTTCACATGTTTGCCGAGCAGAACAAGGACAATCTGCCGGAACCGTATTATACCGAAACGCGCACCGGCGGCGCCGCGACCTACTTCATGTTTAACGTGGATATGACCCGGCCCATCGAGCAGCGCGTTACATCCAGCTATAATATCGGCCCCCTCTGGACCCAAAAGTACATCGATGTCGGCGAGATCTTTTATTGCCGGAGCAACCAGCGAACCGCGTTCAGCTACGAGGCCTACCTGGGTCCGGATAACTGGCCCGGCGTGAATCCGGCCTATGTCAACCCCGATAACCCCAATGCCGTTCGCATCAGCTATTCGTACCTGCCCCAGTCATCCAAGACCCGCATGACCGTGGGCACCAGGCAGTTTCCCGGCATCGCCAAGAAACTGTCCGAATGTCACGCCAGCCGTTCGATCTGCCTGGACGTGCTGCAGGCACGGGAGCGGATGAGCCATCGACGCGGCGGCTATGCCGGCGCCAATATGCTCTACAGCGACGGCAGCGTCAGTTTCCGACAGGATAGCGAGGCCCTGAGCGAACGAAACTATGGAGGCGACCCGATGAACGACCCTGAACTGTGGCGCACCATCGTTCAGGAATTGGAATGATAATGTTGCTGTAATTGAATTCCTAATCAACTTTAGTGGAGGATTTGTTATGAAGAAGGAATTGTTATTGATAGCGATGATATGGGTCATATCGCTGTCGGTCGCAGCGCCTGCGGCCATCACCGTAACGACCGCGACCGGCAGCGGCGCTGACGGCGGCGTCTCCAACGACACCAACCAGCGGTCCACCGTCGTGCTGAACGGCACGACAGCCGCGATTCGTCATTATGACGGAACGCGTGCGAAGGCCACAATTCTGCGATTTGACGTTCGTGACGTAGGGGGTGATCTGAACGGGGTCACCTTGTCGTACACCGCCACGACCGCCAACAGGGCCCGGACGCTCGGTATCTATTATTTGAACGATAACAGTTTGGATATGTGGAATGAAGCAGGCATCTGCTATCGAACCGCACCTGCTTTGCTGCCTTCAGGTCCTCTCGACAACGGTTACGACGGGTATGATAACGCGATACTCACAATGGGTCCTGAATGGATCTCGGCGGGAACGATTCCAATCGCAGCTGCTCCGGGACTGAATAGCGGACCATTGGATCCGAACATTATTGCCAATGACGATAACGGCCTGATCACCCTGCTCCTTTACAATGAGCCTACGGACTCCGCCGCAAGCTATTATATTGCCAACAAGGAAAATGGTACCGGTCTGCCGGTATTAACTTTTCCAAACGCAAACCGATGTGCGCGGAGCGCGGTTCCCGCTTCTGCTTCGTCCGTGCTGCCCACGCTAAACACCCTCAGTTGGACAAATACGGAGCCCAACTCTCCCGACGGAACAATCACCTGCGACGTCTATTTTGGCAACACCGAACCCAACTTGAATAAGCCCGGTTACAACCTGACCCAAATCGCCTCAGGCATTGCCGCCAACAGCGTAGCCATTCCCGCCGGGATGCTGCCGCTGTCCGAGAGCAGATACTACTGGGTGGTTGATACTTATGATTCCAGCACGACTCCCAATTACCTGGGCACCGGCGCACTTTGGCATTTCGATGTTACCGCTGTACCGCTGATTACGGCAGACCCTCAATCGCAAACAGTAAAACTTGGCCTGACCGCCCAGTTCTCCGTTGCGGTAGACAGCTTCAGTACTCCGCATTTTACGTGGTATCACAGCACGGATAATGTCAATAACACAGCCGCCGATGATACGGTAGTCGGAACCGATGCGGCAACCCTGTCCTTTGCAGCGGCCTCAACCGACGAAGGCTATTTCTATTGCGAGATCGTCAACAGCAGCGGCGAAGCCAACGCGGTCCGGTCCAATACCGCCCGGCTGATTGTTGAGCGCAAGCTCGCTCATTGGACGCTGGATGCGGCCGATTTTGTCGGCGGCCTTTACCAGGATGTCAGCGGCGAAAGCCATCACGCCGATCCCAACGGCACTCCGTCCTTTGAGGCAGGCGTCACGGCAGCCGACGGGGCGGTCATTATGGGTCCGGCTGCTTTTGCCGATGCCGGCACTTGGTATCCTTCCAGCTTCAGCGGAGAATTCACGATCACGGCCTGGATCAAATGGAACGGCGAGAACGGCGGTTTCCAAAATATCTTAAGTAAGATGGATAGCTGGGCGCAAGCCGAAATGCTGTGGGAATTCGGAGTCAGCGGAGGCGGAACGCTCATTCTTGCCTGCGATCATGGCGACAACAACGACCAGTACATCCGCAACGGCACTCCGCCCATCGGCGAATGGCAGTTTGTAGCCGCCACGTTCAACGGCACAACCGGCGCCGTCTACAAAGTTGTTAGTGATAACGTCTTCTTTGTAAGCAGTTCCGGCACGTTTGCTTTGGGCACTGATACGACGGCTCCCATACGGCTCGGCGGCAATGCGGGATCCGAACTCTTCAACGGCTCTCTCGATGACATTCAGGTCTTCAACTATGTCCTGGATACCATCGAACTGGCCGATGTGTACAATGAAGTACTCGCCGACGATATCTGCGTTCTCCCATTCGGCAGCACGCAATTCGATCTGGATTACAATAACAACTGCCGGGTCGACCTGGGCGACTTTGCCGTTTTGGCCGCCAATTGGATGAACTGCGGTTTGTACCCGGAAGTCGCGTGTCCTTAAACCATCAGGAGAATGCGTTTTGCGAACGCCGTAAGGCGTCTCTATTCGAGATGAAAACACAATGAACTGGAGGCTTATTATGAAAAGAATATTAGTTCTAACCACGCTTTTGCTGATGATGGGCACAATGGCCCATTCGGCCGCCACGGTTACCCTGGGCAGTGACGCGGATACCTTTGTACGAGATGACGTCGTCCGTGGAACGTTCGGTTACATGGATTGCCGCGGCGGAACCCTGGATTTTGCGGGTTATCTGAGGTTCAATCTGTCCGGCCTGGGCGGTATTCGCATCACCGAGGCGCAATTGACGCTGGCCGTATCGGGCGGCGCATCTCGCAACGACAATATAACCACCGGACGATTCTCACTGCACGGCCTGAACAATGTCGAAGGAAATACGCCCCAAAACTGGGACGAGGCGAATCTGACGGAGACAGGTACGGATCGTGTCGGGGCCGAATGGACCGGCACTGTGCCGCTGAATGTTACCAACGGACGAGTGACTAATCTCGACGGCGGCGAAGCGGATGTTACCGAAACGGTTCCCACGGCCGGTGTCGGCACTCTGGCGCAGGTTTCGGGCCCGGATCTGGTGAACTTTCTGCAGCAGCGGATCTACGACGGCGGACTTGCCACCTTTATCGTTACCAACGAAGACAGCGGGGACAAAGGGTACGGCCTGGGAACAAAAGAGAATACGACGGAAACCTATCGTCCGCAACTAACCATTACCTATGAACGGATCCAGAAGGCTTACCTGCCTTCGCCGGCCGATCAATCCGTGGTAGCCTCCTACACCAACCAGCTTTCGTGGCGCAACCCGGACCCCAACAACCCGGCACAGCCGACGATCACCAGTGATGTTTATCTGGGCACCGATCCCAATACGTGGGCAAAGATCGCTGATGACACCCTGCTGGAAAGCGCAGCCATTCCGTTTGCTCTGGCAGCGCCTGCCAAATACTACTGGCGAGTCGACATCACGGACCCGAACGCCGGCCTTCGTACGGGCGACATTTGGTCCTTTGACACCAGCTCGGCGCCTGAAATCGCCGCCAATCCGGCCGATGTCGCGGTATTTGGAGGTGACGCAGCTTTCGCCGCAGGCTTTACGACCACCTCGGCCGTAATCTCCAACAAATGGTACAAGGATGGCGCCCCCGACGTCGAGCTTCTGGATTCAGACCCCAACGTGACCATTGGATTAACTTATGACGCCGGGACCCACGTGTATACGTCAACGCTCACGCTTAGCGGCGTCACAACCGCCGACGAGGGTTTGTATTACTGTGCGCTTGCCAATTCCGGCGGAACCACAAACAGCGCTGCCGGCAAGCTGATCGTGAAACGCATGATCGCGCATTGGCAGTTCGAAAACGACGCCGCCGATGAAACCGGAAATTACAGCGGCACGCTGGCAGGCTCCCCGTCCTTTGCCGCCGGCAAGGTCGGACAGGCAATGACGTTCGACGGCGTGGATGACTATATTGATCTGCCCGACGGCTTTGCGGATTTCTCGGCCGGCATGTCGATCACCGTTTGGGCCAACCCGACGGCCGCCGCCAATTGGGGCAGATTCATTGATTTTGGCAATTTCAATACGGATCCGACGCCTCTTCAGATCAATAACATTCTGTTCACGCGCGTTGGCACAACCAACACCTTGCGGTTTGACACGGCATCAGGAACTCCCAACCTGTTTGAAGTAGCCGACGCATTCACACAAAATGAATGGCAGATGTTTGTTGTCACGATGAGCGAAACTGGAGCCGTGACCATCTACAAGAACGGCTTGTCGATTGGAACTGGGACCGTCGGCATTCCCGCGGTCGTAACACGAACCTTCAACTACATCGGCGAGAGCAACTGGTCGACGGCGACCCCGCCGGATGCCAAGTACGCCGGCATGATGGATGACCTGCGCGTGTACAACCACCCCATCAGTGCCATCGACGTGGCCAACCTGTATTCCGACGTCAACGGCCCTTATTGTCTCACGCGGCCAATATACGACTACAATAACGACTGTCTGGTCAGCCTGCCCGACCTGGTCTATATGGCAGGCTACTGGCTCGATTGCGGGTTCTATCCGGTCACGGATTGTCGGTAAATTTGCGTTTGCGGGCGGGCAGCGCGTAGCTGCCCGCCATCCTTAAACGCGCGTTTTTTTGGAGGAAAGAAAGATGAAAAAGTGTATTGTTGTATTTCTCAGCTTTATGTTGATGGCGACTGTGGCGCAGGCGACCATCGACATCGCCACCGATTTCGGCAGCGGCGCCGACACCTTCATAGGTAACGATTCAAAGACGTCGTACACAAAGAACAGGGGCGCAAACACTGAACTGGAGACCCGCTACAATGGCGGCGGCTCCCGGTTCACCTGCAGTTATTACCGTTTCGATCTTACTGGAACATCCGCGGATTTCGCCGGGGCCACATTGATGCTCGAAGCCAGCTACATCAAAAGTTCGACCGGCAGGCGGTTAGACGTGTATGGCTTGGTGGATGAAACCCTGGATCAGTGGGACGAAACCACGATCACTTACGAGAATGCGCCAGGCATGTTACAGCCGGCATCTGGTTGGAACATGGGAGATTATCTCATTGATGAACTCAAGCTGGTGCATTTGGGGTTTCTGACGACTCCCGGCACAGGCGGCGCCACTCCTGTCTACCCGATCCGTTTCTCATCCAACACCACGGATCTGGGCTCTGCATTCAGCAATTTTCTAACCGCGGATACAAACAAGCTGGTCACGATTGTCCTGATCAACTCGACCGGCACAAGCGGTACAAACTCTGAAGACAAGATCGCTTCAAAGGAACATGCAACCTATCTTGCACCGACACTGGTGCTCGTGCCGGAACCGGCGAGCATGCTGATTCTGGCTCTGGGCGGTTTGCTGGCGATGCGCAAAAAAGCTTAATTTGGTGCGCGTTAGCGACAAAAGGCTTCCGCCATTCGGCGGAGGCCTTTTTATTGCGCCGAATAAATTTCACCGGTTTTATCGGCCTTCGCAAAAAAATAGATGGCTCACGTTGGACACGGTGGCCGCTAAGTTGTTTAGCGGCAAATAGTTAAATAAATAACCCTTGGTTGAGGCCGGATAAGGCTTGCTTTCGCATCCATCCAAGGCAACTTCTTGCTTGACAATTCTATTCAGCGGGGATACTCTTAAGTAAACGTTTACTTTGTTTGACAGGCGTGATTTCAAGTTTCTCGGTGCGCGATTCGGAGAGGACGGAATGCCAGCCAAAGGAGTACCGACAGTACGAGAGATCGCCTCCCACTGCGGCGTCAGTGTTGCAACCGTCAGCCGCGTTCTCAACGGCAACTACGCGCACGGCTTTTCGGTCCGCAAGGAAGTTCACAACATGATCACGCAGGTGGCCGACGAACTGGGCTACCGCCCCAACATCGCCGCCCGCAATCTCGTTCAGCGCCAAACCAAGGTCATCGCGTTCCTGGGCTGCAACACCGTCTACGGCTGGCCCACCAACATCTACCAGAATACGATCGAAGCGGCGATCCGGCTGCTCCAGGGCCGCGGCTACAATGTCTGCATGACCGCGCCCAACCTTGAACGCGACCGCACGGAACTTCCGCCGTGGCGCGTCGACGGCGTCATCGTCGTGCAGGAATGCTCGCCGGAAACCATCGAAGAAATGGAACGCATTCGCCTGCCCTACGTGGTCGTCAACGGCAAGGGCGGACCGCATTGTTCGTCCGTGGCGCCTGACGATATCGACGCCACGCGCCGCGCGCTGGATTACCTGCGGGCCCTGGGCCATACGCGGATCGCCTACGCCGGCCCAACCCCGGATCATCGCCAGCACGCCAGTATTTCCGAGCGGCACGAAACCTACCTGGCCGAATTACAGTCGCAGGGGCTCGAACCCATCACCGGCCACAACGGCGTATTGACGTCGGCGCTGGACTTTTTGGTCTCCGCCGTCCGTAAGCAAAACGCCACCGCGATTATTTGTTATGACCACGTCATCGCGCTCAAACTCCTCCATGATGCGCAGATCCTGAACATTGAAATTCCCAGGCACGTCAGCCTGATTTGCTTCAATGACGAGTATCTGTGCAGTATGGTGATGCCGCCTTTGACCACCATCGGCGTGCAGTCGCGTCAAATGGGCAAGGTGGCGGCGGAATTATTGTTAAAGCAGATCGAAGTACCCAGGAACGAACGTACGACCGAATCGGTCAAGATTCAGCAGGAAATCGTGGTCCGCGCCTCCACGGCCGGACCGCCGGACTGATCCATCCACGGACCGGATTCAAAATTGGCAAAGTTGCCGCTGAAAATGGAAAAACTTGTTAGGAGGGTTTTTTATGGGTAAGAGAAAAGTTCTAGCCGTCATCGCGCTGGTCATCGCGATGATGACTGCCGCTTCGGCGGATGAAGTGATCAGCATTGACATCAATAATTACGGCAACACGGCAGCCTTCACGGGCCAAGCCGCTGTCCCCGGCGCTGCAACCTGGATCGCCTACGACGGCGGCTGGGGCGTTCCGGCCGGCTCGCCAAGGTCGGCGGGTCTGACCTCGTATGACAACAATCTCAAGACATTTCCGGTCAAGGCCAGCACCTATGCCGCACAGGTCTGGCTGGCCGACCAGGGCAATCACGGCTACGTCACCGGCGCCGGCAGCGGACTGCTCGATGACGGCTTCGTCAGCGCAACGCCTTCGGCCGCGGCCACCGCCGCCGATCCGAATATATCGTTTATCGGCCTGGACATGTTTGGAACCGCCGGCACCGCCCACGCCTATGGCGGGGTGTTTGATGTTTATATTTACGGCGACAGTGCCGGGACTTTCCGCCTGACCGATGCCAACGACGTGGATCCAAATGTGATCGCACAAGCAAGCGTCACGGGGACGGTCACGCCGGGAGTTTTTGAGCTTGGAAAAAACTATGTCGTCTTTGAAAACATCGCGATTGCTGACCCCTTCAGCGTTCTGCTGCGTTATTCCAATGAACTCAACGGCATTCAGCTCGTCCGCCGTACGACGCCGGTCAGCATCCAGAAGACAACGACCACGGTCATCAACGCGGCCGATTACAGCGCGGCGTACGATATGAATAACCGCGCCGGAGAGCCGACCCAATACGGGCCGGATACCGGGTACTCTGCGGAGATCGGAAGCTTTGTCACCTACCTGGCCGCCACAGAGTACATGGAGTACGACATCGCCGTCACCCCCGAAACCATGGGCCAATACAACATCTCGGCGGGCGTTACCACTGTCGATGGCCCTGCTTCCATGCAAATATTTATCGATGGTGCGCTCGTCGGGGCAGTCAGTTATGCTCTGAATGCGGATGGTCTTGTCCACGAGACTTCGACCCGCACGATCAATCTGTTCCCGGGCAATCATACGATTAAATGGGTGACGCCGCAAATTCGCTACAACAACATCGTGGATTTCAGGCTTAATTACGTGGGACCCGTTGTGATGACCAATTGTACCCAGGTGTATACCTATGGATTCAATTATGCCGGCGATCTGAACGGCGATTGCCGGGTTGACATCGATGATCTTGTGCTGTTCGTAGAGAATTGGGCCAATTGCTATAACCCAGAACCCGGCGCATGCGACTAGGTTTGCAGCGAATGATGATTACCAAATAACCGAATGAGGAGAAATAATATGAAATCTCAATATACATTAAGGTTCACGCTGGTTTTGCTTCTGGGCGCCGCCGTTGCCGCCGATAGCGTCGTCAAGACGGTTTATGTAGATGGGGCGTATGTCGGCCAGGCCACTGTGCCGGCGGCGCTTGTGCACGCCTATAACCATCTGCTCATCGGCGCCGAAGGCAATGTCGGATACCGCTATAACGAGTACAGAGGCAAGATCGACGAATTCGCGATCTACAAGGGGCTTCTCAGCAGCGCACGGATCGCCGCTCACTATAATGCGCTGACCTCCGGCTATGTCGCCGAGGTCACCGCCGACAGACCGCTGCTGTACCTGCGTTTCGAGGACCCCAACAGTCTCGACGGCAGCCCCGCTGTCAACAGCGGCAGCGTCAATATTGATGGCATCTACATGGAGGATATCATCCTTTCGGCCGGCTATGTCGGCAATGCCGCCGAATTCTCCTATGACGGCGAAGAACCGGACTCGGCCGGTGACTGCATCGACGTGCCGGACCTGGACGGCGATTTTTCGCTTCTGGATGTCACGATCGAGCTATGGATGCAAAGCAGCGCCGACCCGAATAATTATCCCCGGCTGTTCCAGCATAACGGCAGCTACACGGCCCTGAACAGCTATGGCCTCTTGATGCCGGACGCCAATTCCATCGCCGTGACCGGCGGCGGCGCGACATCGTACTTTGACGACGCTTCGGCGGTGTGGCTGGCGGATGGCAATTGGCATCACGTAGTGCTTACCTTCAATTCCACGGTTGACGATATCACGTTCAAGCCCTATCCCGAGGAAGTCATGGACGATGATCCGGTGCTCTACCTGCGATTCGAGGAAACAACGCCGGTAGATTCTTCCGTCAATAATTACTGGGTTGCGTACAATACGGACGTGGAGCTGCGCGATTTTGAGACGGCCTGGGGTATCGGTAATTCGATGTTCATCCCCAATACCGCCGCCAATGCCGTGGCCGCGGGCCCGGCGGCAACCATGCCGAGCGATCTGACGCTCACGGGCAACCAGTACGCATTTGCGGATGGCGATATTACATTTGAAATGTGGGTCAACAGCACCGGCATGGATTCCTATGCGACGATCTTTCAGCAAGGCAGAAGCGAAGAGGTCGCGCCCGGCATCGGCAACAGCGGCGGCTCGCTTCGCATTTTATGCGGCGATGATGGCAATGCAGGCAATGGCCAGAATTGGAGCTACACGGGCGCCGCGACCCCGCTGGACGGCAAGTGGCACCAGATCGTCGTTGTGTATGACGAGATCGACCCGAATCAGATGACCATTGAATTATACAAGGACGGCGCCCACGTCGAAACAAAATCGATCACCAGCACGACCGCCAACGCCAAACTGGGCCCCGAACTGAATCATCTTGTCATCGGCGGCATGGGGACCTGTACATCGACAAACGCCGGGAACCGTTTCTCGGGGCTGATCGATGAATTTTCAGTTTATGCCGGCATTCTGCCCGCCGAGCGTATCGCAGTTCATTACGCCGCGGGCTTGGCTGCGATGGTGCCCAAGACGTGCGTCCAGCTGTTATTCAAAGGCGGCGGGCTCAAAGCCGATATCGATAAGGATTGTGACGTCGATTTTGCCGACTTTGCGGCAGTGGCTTCAACGTGGATGCTCTGCAATGACCCGGCATTGTTCGCCACGGATCCTGACTGTAAGGCTAACTGGTAAGGTGTGTGTGTGTGTGTGTGTGTGACATGTATGTGAATGTAAGCGGTAGAAACAAACCTGCTCCGGCGTACGGGACAGGTAAACCGAAAACTTGTTAGGAGGATGTAAAGATGAAGAAACTAAGCAGTATTATTTTGGCGGTACTATGCCTGGCGCTGAGCGGTTCAGCGCTGGCGGCCTACCAGGATGTGGTCATGGCGGACAATCCATTATCATTCTGGCGGTTTGAGGATGCATCCAGCGCCAATGGCGCAACCGCCCTTGATTCGGCCACTCGTGCCTACAAGAACGGCACCTATATCAACAATGGCACCGGCGTGGCCGATATCGCCCTGGTGGCGGGCAAAGTTGGCCAGGCGGCCCAGTTGAATGGGTCCGGCAGCGGCGGCGCGGGCAACTGCATTGACATCTGGGACGGCAATGCGCAAGCGCCCTATTCGCTGTCCAAGGACAGCTTCGGCAATCCGCTTCAGACCATCACTCTGGAAGCGTGGATTCAAAGCAGCAGCGCATCCAACTATCCGCGTATCATGCAGCACAACGGCGCCTACAATGTTCTCAGCAGCTACGGAATCGGCGCCCATGACAGCGGCTACGTCACCATGATCGGCAGCGGCCAAACCTGGTACACCGGCACCACCAACGTCTTCGACGGCGCCTGGCACCACATCGTCGTGACTTACAACCCGGTTTTGGATGATGACGACGGCATTGACGATCTGTACGAGTATGTCTATATCGACGGCGTCGGCAAATGGGGCAACACCATCGAAGACGGCGCGCTGGCCCTCAACTATGACCGCCTCACGCTTGGCAGCGAAGGCAACCGCTGGTACGTGTATAACGGGTTTGTCGGCCTGCTTGACGAAGTGGCCGTCTATGACAGCGTGTTGAGCGCCGAACGCGTCGCTGCGCACTATGCCGAAGGCATGGTTCCCGAGCCGGCCACGATGAGTCTGCTCGGTCTTGGCGCGTTGGCCCTGCTTCGCAAAAGAAGCTAAGCTCTCTCTGAAAAGTTAAACAACGTTGTAGAACTTGACGGCGGCCCGGTTCGCCGCGGACCGCCGTTTTGGACTTGCGTCCAGGGAATTGGCGTAAAATATCCCGAATCGTTAAGACAGGAATACGGATCATGAAAAGGAAGGCGTTCACCTTAATCGAGCTGCTGGTCGTTATCGCGATCATCGCGCTATTGCTGTCCATCATCATGCCCTCGCTGCGTAAGGCCAAGGAAGCCGCCCAGCGCATCGTCTGCTTAAATAATTATAAATCCGTTGGGACGGCCAACGGCATCTATGCCAACGAGCACAAGGGCTGGTTCGTCGCGATCTACTATCAGAAACCTGACACCTCATACGTACAGTGGATGGCGAATAAGGACTATCGCTCCTATCTCGACATGGATAATATGAAGGACAGCGCCGTGGATAGCGATTTCAACCTGCCCGACAAGCTGCTTTGCCCCTCCGACCGCGTCAGCAGAGATATCGCCAACGCCGGCGCCGGCGGTGTTTTAACCAGTATCGGGGCCAATCTGACCGAGTGGACCAGGAATGGCTGGCTCACCGGTCCTTACGCCGGCTATAAAGCGGCTGCGGTCAAAGGGCCCGGCACCAAGCTGGCGTTCTCCGATACGGTCGATTGGTGGATCACCTGGGGCGGCGCAGACTATGTGATTGGATGGGACAAACTCGGCCAGGTCTCGCTGCAGCAGTACAAGGACGCCACACCGCCCGTTCACGGCCCCGTGCTCTATCGGCACAACGAAGGCGCCAACATCGGCTTTTATGATGGCCATGCCGATTACATGAAGAAGACCGACATGTACATTGACGACGATTACCGGGCCACCCCGCGCCGCCCCGGCATGTGGGTGGTTGACTATAACGCCTATAACAAATGATCCACGACTCTTAAACCCAAGTTGGATCATCCGGCCTGCATGTCGTCTTAAAGACAGCCGCGCCGCCATGCGGATTAAGGAACTACGGATGCGTTTTCGCCATACGCTGCTTTATCATTCTTTGATCCTTCTCTGCTTGTCAGCCGACCTGATGGCCGAAGACGGATACCGCCTTTGGCTGCGCTATGACAAAGTCTCCGATCCTGTGATGCTTGAGCAATACCGCTCGCGGATCACGCACCTCGTTCTTGAAGATCCAAATGCCCCTTGGCCGCTGAAAGAAGAACTGCGGACCGGCTTGTCGGCCCTGCTGGATAAGCCCGTTCCGATTACATCCAACGCTGCGCAGAGCGGCTGCCTCGTTGTCGGTACGCCCGCTGACTCGCCTTTGATCGCCGCCCTGCTCGAGCAGCAGGAACTCGAGCCGCTGCCAGACGAAGGCTTTTGCATCCGCTCGATGAAAAAAGACGGCCGCTCGCTGATCATTGTGGCCGCCAATGAACCGGCGGGCGTTCTATACGGCGCGTTTCATCTGCTTCGTCTCATGCAGACGCAGCAGCCGATTGAAAATCTGTCCATTCTGCAGCGCCCGCGCATTGGGCGACGTCTGATGGACCACTGGGACAACCTGGACGGCACGATCGAACGCGGCTACGCGGGCCGCAGCATCTGGAACTGGCCGGACCTGCCCGGCAAGGTCAACCCGCGCATCAAAGACTACGCCCGCGCCAATGCCTCCATCGGCGTCAACGGCATCGTTTTGAACAACGTCAACAGCCGAGCCGAGATCCTCACGCAAGAGTATCTGGCAAAGACGGCCGCTGTCGCCGACGTCCTGCGGCCCTGGGGCATCAAGGTCTATCTGAGCATCAAATGGACCTCGCCGATGGAACTCGACAAACTCTCCACGGCCGATCCGCTCGATGCCGCCGTTCGTACATGGTGGCAAACAAAGGCAAAAGAGATTTATACGCTCATTCCCGATTTCGGCGGCTTTCTCGTCAAGGCCTATTCTGAAGGCCAGCCCGGCCCGCAGCAATACGGCCGCACGCACGCCGACGGCGCCAACATGCTGGCCGAGGCGCTCAAGCCCTACGGCGGCATTGTCATGTGGCGGGCCTTTGTGTACGATCTGTCCATCGATGCCGACCGCGCCAAGTGCGCGTACCTCGAATTCACACCGCTCGACGGCAAGTTCGCAGCCAATGCCTTCGTTCAGGTCAAGAACGGTCCCATTGACTTTCAGCCGCGAGAACCCTTCAACCCGCTCTTCGGCGCGATGCCGCAAACGCCGCTCATGATGGAGCTTCAGATCACACAGGAATACACCGGCCAGGCAATGCATCTGGTGTATCTTGCGCCGCAGTGGAAAGAAGTGCTGGACTCAGACACGTATGCCAAAGGCCCCGGCACAACCGTCGCGCGCATCATCGACGGCTCCGCCGAAGGACATTGCATCAGCGGCATCGCCGGCGTCAGCGGCATCGGCGACGACCGCAACTGGACCGGCCACCACTTCTCACAGGCCAACTGGTACGCCTTCGGGCGGCTCGCCTGGGACCCATCACTATCGAGTGAGCAGATCGCCGATGAGTGGATCCGCATGACCTGGTCCAATGACCCGCGCGTTGTGCAGACGATTGGCAGCATGATGGCCGGCTCCTGGGAGGCCTGCGTGGATTACATGACCCCGCTGGGCCTGCACCATCTGATGGCCGAGGGCCACCATTACGGCCCGCAGCCCGACTACGTGCATTCCGCGCGGCACGACTGGAGTTCGACCTATTACCACAAGGCCGACCGCGCCGGCATCGGCTTTGATCGCAGCCAAACCGGCTCCGGCGCGGTCCTGCAGTACAAGCCGCCGCTTCAGCAATTGTGGGGCTCGGTCGAAACGTGCCCGCCGGAACTGCTGCTGTGGTTTCATCATGTTCCGTGGGATCACCGTTTGCAGAACGGTCAGACCGTCTGGCAGGAATTGCAGAACCGTTACAGCCGGGGCGCCGCGTATGTGGACGGCATGCGCAACGAATGGCTCGCTTTGAAAAACGATATCGACGCCGAACGCTTCGAACACGTGAAGAATCGGCTCGACGAACAATATAACAATGCAGTGCAGTGGCGCAACGTCTGCCCGGCATACTTCGGACAATTTGCGCAAGATTAGAATTTCAACAACGGCAATAAAGGCTATAATGAAAACCAAAACAGCAGTCACTCTCAAAGCAGGAGGCTTTATGGCCAGCGACATTCAACGGCTTTCTGTCAAAGAAAAAATCGGCTACAGCCTGGGCGACAGCGCCGCCAATTTTATCTTCCAGACCATGATGATCCTGCAGATGAGTTTCTATACCGATACCTTCGGCATTTCCGCCGCGGAGGCGGGCTGGCTGCTGCTGGTGGCCCGCGTCTGGGATGCCTTCTTCGACCCGATGATGGGCGTGATCGCCGACCGCACCAAGAGCCGCTGGGGCAAGTTCCGCCCGTGGATCCTCTGGACGGCCATACCCTTCGGCATCATGGGCTTTTTGACGTTCTCCACGCCGGCGCTGGGCCACACCGGCAAGCTCATTTATGCCTACGTCACCTATATCGTCCTGATGACCGTTTACTCGGCCAACAATCTGCCCTACTCGGCCCTCAGCGGCGTCATGACCGGCGACGTTGTCGAACGCACCAGCCTTTCGTCGTATCGCTTTACCTTCGCGATGCTGGCGGCGCTGGCCATCCAGGGCATGGCCCTGCCGATGGTCAAGTACTTCGGCAAAGGGGACAACGCACTGGGCTATCAGTGGACGATGGGCATCTTCTGCACCCTGGCGGTCGTGTTCTTTGTCATCACGTTCCTGGCCACCAAAGAACGCATCAAACCCGATCCGTCGCAAAAGACTTCCATCATGCAGGACTTTGCGGACCTGCTCAGGAACGGTCCATGGATCACGATGTTCCTGTTGACCATCGCCATCTTCATCACGCTGGCCATGCGCGGCGGCGACATGATCTATTTCTTCAAGTACTACATGGACCCGGCAGTCATGACCTCGCTGCTTGACAAGATCGGCCTGGCGGGCGCCGAACGCGACGCCGATACCATTGCAGGCCGCGTGTTCAGTCTCTTTAACGTTTGCGGTCTGGTTACCACGTTGATCGGCATCGGCTTCTCCAAATCGCTGGCGATGCGCTACGGCAAACGCAACGTCTTCATTGTCGGACTGACCCTCACGACGGTCTTGTGGGTATTCTTCATTTTCATCCCGCCGGCGGGCGTCTTGGCCGCCATCATTCTGCAGGCTGTTTCGCAGCTTGCCTACGGCGTCACTGTCCCGCTGCTGTGGGCCATGATGGGCGACGTGGCCGATTACTCCGAATGGAAGACAGGCCGCCGCGCTACGGGCGTGGTCTTTGCCGCGATCGTCTTTGGCCTCAAGGCCGGACTTGGCTTTGGCGGCGCGATCGGCGGCTGGATCCTGGCGCACTACGGCTACATCGCCAACGTGCAGCAGACCGAACGTGCCCTGCTGGGCATCCGCCTGACCGCCAGCATCTTTCCGGCGATCCCGTTCGCGATCGGTGTCGTGCTTTTGTTCTTTTATGCCATCAATCGTTCGATCGAATTCAAAATGCAGGATGAACTAACCGCGCGGCGCAAACAGTACGCCGCGGCACAATCATAAGGAGAAAGCAATGAGATCATCGGGCCTTTATGCAAGTTTGCTGCTGGTAACTTTTGCGTTTTGTTTTGCCGCCGAACAGCCGGCGCTCAAGGATGTCTTTGCCGATCAGTTTCTTATCGGCGCCGCGGTCAACGATCACCAGATGCAGGGCCGCGCCCCCGAGGAGACAGCGCTAGTCGTTCGGCAATTCAATACGATCACGCCGGAAAACGTGCTCAAGTGGGAGGCCGTCCATCCGCAGCCCGATAAGTACGACTTTGCCGCCGCCGACCGCTTCGTCGAGTTCGGCGAAAAGAACGATATGTTCATCGTCGGCCACACCCTCGTTTGGCACAGCCAGACGCCCCGGTGGGTCTTTGAAGACGCCGACGGCAAACCGCTCACCCGCGACGCCCTGCTGGCCCGCCTCAAGGACCACATCGCCACCATTATGGGCCGCTACAAGGGACGCATCGGCGGCTGGGACGTCGTCAATGAGGCCGTCGAAGATGACGGCAGCCTTCGCAAGACCAAGTGGCTCGACGGCATCGGCGATGACTATATCGCCAAGGCCTTCGAATTTGCCCGCCAGGCCGACCCCGACGCCAAGCTCTATTACAATGACTATAACATGTACAAGCTCGAGCACGCCAAAGGCGTCGCCAAACTTATCCGGTCGCTGCAGGAAAAAGGCATTCGCGTCGACGGCATCGGCATCCAGGGGCACTGGGGCCTCGACTATCCCTCGATGGATGAACTCAATGCCGCGCTGGCGGTCTTTGCAGAACTTAAGGTCCCGCTGATGATCACCGAAATGGATATCACGGTCCTGCCCAGCGCCTCGCGGAACCGCGGCGCCGACATTAGCCAGAGCGCCGAGCTTCGTAAGGAACTCAACCCTTACTCCGACGGCCTGCCGGAAGAGATGCAGCAAAAGCTGGCCGCGCGTTACGGCGAGCTTTTCAAGGTACTCGTTCAGCACGCCGATCTCTTCGAACGTGTCACGTTTTGGGGCGTGCAGGACGGCAACTCCTGGCGCAACAACTGGCCGGTCAGGGGCCGCACCGATTACCCGCTGCTGTTTGACCGCCAGTGCAAACCAAAGCCCGCCTTCGACGCCGTAGTCAAGGCCGCCCAGGAAAGAAAATAAAGAATTGCCCGGGCGAATATATCCTGGCAGACCCGAAGGGTCGTAAGTGAATTAGCCGGAGGCGTGAGCCTCCGGTAAATAACGCAAATAAACTGTTAGCCCCGAAAGGGCGAAAGACAATGATGATTGTGCGTTTCTTATTCTTACTGCATTTAACCGCCGCCGGCGCAAGTGCAGGCGAGCCGCCGCGCACATTTACCAACCCCATCATCCCGGGCTTCCACCCGGACCCGAGCATCTGCCGCGTCGGCGACGACTACTACATGGTGCACAGCACGTTCGAGTATTTCCCCGGCGTGCCTGTCTTTCACAGCAAGGATCTAGTCAACTGGAAACAGATCGGCCATTGCCTGACCCGCAAGAGCCAGCTTAACCTCGACAAGGTCGCCGCTTCGGCAGGCATCTACGCCCCAACCCTGCGCTATCACGACGGCACGTTCTACATGGTCACCACCGCCGTCGGCTCCGGCGGCAACTTCTATGTCACCGCGGCAAACCCTAAAGGTCCTTGGTCCGATCCGGTGTGGCTCGATCAGGGCGGCATTGACCCCTCCCTGTTCTTCGACGACGACGGCACCGTTTACTACACCCGGCATGAGGGCATGGGCGACGGCTTCATCGCTCAGCGCACGCTGAATCTCAAGACCGGCAAGCTGGAAGGCGAGCTGCGAAAGATATGGTCCGGCACCGGCGACATCTGGCCCGAGGGCCCGCACCTCTACAAGATCAATGGCACGTATTACCTGATGATCGCTGAAGGCGGCACCAGCTACGGCCACATGGTCACCATCGCCCGAAGCGATTCGCCGTGGGGCCCCTTCGAATCCAATCCCGCCAACCCGATCCTGACGCATCGGCATTTAAAGAGCCATCCGTTCCAGGCGCTGGGACATCCCGACTGGGTCCAAACACCCGACGGCTGGTGGATGGTCTTTCTGGGCATCCGGCCCCAACCGGCCGGCGCGTTCGTGCATCATCTTGGCCGCGAGACATTCCTGACGCCGGTCACCTGGAAGAGCGACGGTTGGCCGGTCGTCAACGGCGGCAAACCGATCGAAGCGATAATGCCGGCGCCCAACCTTCCCGAGCACATCTTCGAGCCGGCGCCCGCGCGGGACGAATTCGACGCCCCTGAATTTGCCCTCGAATGGAACTTCATTCGCAATCCTTACGAGCGCGACTACTCGCTGACGGCGCGTCCCGGCCGGCTGCGCCTCAGCGGCTCAGCCCTCACGATCAATGACCAGGATTCGCCGGCCTTTGTTGGCCGCCGCCAGGCGGATTTGGAATGCCGCATCTCGGCCTGTCTGGACTTCATGCCCGCAGCGGAAAATGAAGAAGCAGGCCTGGTCATTCGCGGCAACGACAAGAATCATTACACCCTCGCCGTCACGCAAAGGAACGGCCGGCGCAAGGTCTTTGTGCGAAAGGTCCTGAACGGACAAGTACAGCAGGACCTCAACTATGTTGATATACCGGATGGAAATGTCACGTTAAACATCAAATGTTCGCCGCTGCGCTATGAATTTTCATGTCAGACCGGCGGCGAACTGATACAATTAGCGTCGAACGCCTTGACCGCGGATCTGTCCTCCGAAAAGATCGGCGGCTTCACCGGCGTTTATATAGGCATGTATGCTTCCGGCAACGGAAAGCCAACCTCAAGCAAAGCGGATTTTGATTGGTATGAGTATAACACAGCAAACGAAGAAAGATAAGCAGCCGGCCATCGTCAACGTGCATAGCGGTCCGGCGTACCTGAACCCCGTTCTGCCCGCAAATCAGCGCGTCAAGGACCTGCTTTCGCGCATGACGCTCCAGGAAAAGGTCGCCCAGATGTGCTGCGTCTGGCAGGGCAAAAAGGATACGCTGCTGGATGACGGCGGCAGCCTCGATACGGCTAAGGCCGACAAGAATCACAAGCAGGGCCTGGGCCAGGTCGGCAGGCTTAGCGACGCCGCCGGCGGGCTCGATCCTCGCCGCACCGCCGAAACAGCCAACGCATTGCAAAAGTATTTCCTCAAGCAGAGCCGCCTGGGCATCCCCATCATCATTCACGAAGAGGCCCTGCACGGCCACGCCGCCGTCGGCGCTTCCAGTTTCTCGCAGCCCATCGGCCTGGGCGCAACCTTCGACCCCGACCTGGTCCGGCGGCTCTACGAGATGGCCGCGTTGGAACTTCGAGCCCGCGGCGCGCACCACGCACTCACGCCCGTTCTGGATGTCGCGCGCGAACCGCGCTGGGGCCGCGTCGAAGAGACCTTCGGCGAAGACCCATACCTGGTCATGCGGATGGGCGTCGCCGCGATCAAGGGCTTTCAGGGCGACGTGCCCTATACCGACAGCAAGCACGTCGTGGCCACGCTCAAGCACTTCGCCGCACACGGCCAGCCCGAATCAGGTACGAATTGCGCCCCCGTCAATGTCTCGCCGCGCATTCTGCGCGAGGTCTTCTTGTATCCGTTTAAAAAAGCGGTCGAGGCCGGCGCCGTGAGCGTCATGGCCTCGTACAATGAGATCGACGGCATCCCCTCGCACGCCAACAAGTGGCTGCTGCACGACGTTCTGCGCACCGAGTGGGGCTTCAAGGGCTTTGTCGTCTCGGATTATTTCGCCGTTCGCGAACTCAATGAGCGGCCCGGTTTCTTCGGGCAATTCCTGGCCGCCGACGGAAAACAGGCCGCCAGGCTCGCCGTTGAGGCCGGCGTTAATATCGAACTGCCCGACATGGACTGTTATCCGTATCTGGAAGAACTCGTCCAAAGCGGCCAGGTCGCCGAGAGCCTCATCGATTCGCTGGTCGCGCCCATGCTCGAATGCAAGTTCAAGCTCGGATTATTCGAGGACCCCTATGTGGATCCCAATGCCGCCGAGCAGCTCATCGGCTGCCAGAAGCATGCCGAACTCACGCTGGAGGCCGCCCGCAAAACGATTACACTGCTCAAGAACGACAGCGGCGTTGCTCCGCTCGATCCCGCGAGGCTCAAAACGCTGGCCGTCATCGGCCCCAATGCCAATCGTACGATGCTGGGCGGTTACAGCGGCAGGCCCAAAGAGCATATCACGGTGCTCGAAGGCATCCGCCGCCTGGCGGGCAAAAATGTCAATATCCTTTATCACGAAGGCTGCAAGATCACCGTGGGCGGCTCGTGGCAGGAGGATGAGGTCACGCTCAGCGATCCCGCCCAGGACCGCAAATCCATCGCAGAGGCACTGGAGGTCACAAAGCAGGCCGATGCGATCGTTCTGGTTATCGGCGGCAATGAACAGACCTCGCGCGAGGCATGGGAACGCAATCACATGGGCGACCGCGCCGATCTGCGCATGGTCGGCCTGCAGGATGAATTGGTCGATCAAATCGCCTCGCTCGGCAAACCCGTCATCACGGTCCTGTTTAACGGCAGCCCGCTGGACCTTCGCAATCTCAGCGAAAAAGTGCCGGTCATTTTGGAGTGCTGGTATCTTGGCCAACAAAGCGGCCAGGCGGTCGCCGAGGCCATTTTCGGCAAGCTCAATCCCGGCGGCAAGCTGCCCGTCAGCTTCCCGCGTTCCATCGGCCATATCCCCTGCTACTACAACTACAAGCCCTCGGCCCGCCGTGGGTATCTCTTTGACGATGTCAGCCCGCTGTATGCCTTCGGCTTCGGCCTCAGCTATACGCAATTCCAATTCTCAAAGCCTCGCCTGGAAAAGGCCTCCATGGCGGTCGGTGAAAGCACAATGGTCACTGTCGACATCACCAACACCGGCGACCGCGCAGGCGACGAGGTCGTGCAGATGTACATTCGCGACTGCATCAGCTCGGTCACGCGTCCGGTCAAGGAACTCAAGGGCTTTGAACGCATCACGCTGGAGCCCGGCCAAACCAAAACGGTCACGCTTGACATCACGCCGGAGCTGCTGTCGTTCTACAACATCGAAATGAAGTATGTCGTGGAGCCGGGCCAATTCGAGATCATGGTCGGCAATTCCTCCCGTGACTGCGACCTGCAAAAAGTGATTCTCAATGTCCTGTAGGGGCAGGCCTTTGCGCCTGCCCTTTCGGGCCTGCCGCCCTAAAGACTGAAGACTTCGAAAGTCATTTCGACGCACCTGATGTCCGGAGAACAGAAATTTATAGGGCCGAATCCCAACAGAGAGCCGAAGGCTCGACAGTCATTTAGCCGGAGGTGTGAACCTCCGGAAGCTGATCGCCGCACTTACCCACCCCCTCTTTTTCCTCGGCGCAGCCGAGGAAAAAGGAATGTAGCTTCCCTGGAAGCGGTCACGGCTTTTTCTTTAATATCTGCAGCAGGTTGATGTGATCATCCGTCCACAGCATTACATCTTTGCGCCTATCCGTCGGCGGCGTTGAGGCCTTCTTAATAATCTCACTGTCCAAAAACGCCTTCTCTCGTGATACGAGGATCCAGTCCGACGAGAGCGCCCCCGTTTCCGGGTTCTCAAATCCCTCGATCCACGCCGCGTGGAGTCCGAATTCCTCCGCCAGCCGCCACACCACCGATTGCAGGTCCAGGTGATTGGTCGAAATGTGAAACGCCAGTACACCATCCGACGTCAGGTGCTTGAGGTAAACGTCCATCGCCTCTTTCGTCAGCAGATGCACCGGCACCGCATCGCTGCTGAACGCATCCAGCACCAGCACATCATAGTCCTGCGGCGTCTCGTTTTCCATTGTCAGCCGCGCATCACCCAGCGCCACCTCTGCCGTGGCAGCGCTGTCCTCAAGGTACGTAAAATACTGCCGCGCCAGCAGCTCGACGTCTTCATTGATCTCATAAAATCGGATCGCGTCGTTCGGCTGCCCATAGATGGCGATCGTCCCCACGCCCAGCCCCACGATCCCGATCCGCCGCGACTGGACGTTTTTAAAATTCTGCATCACCAGCCCAACGCCGCTGTCGCGCGTGTAATACGCCGTCGGGATGTCTCGCTTTTGCGGCGACTGGAACTGCAAACCGTGAAACGTCGTGCCGTGCTGCAGCAGAAGCTTATGCTGCTGCGGGTCGTCCCACGATTCCTCCCAGACCGTCAGCGTCCCAAAGAAATTGCGGCGGTTCTCGAGGGCCCGCTGGTTATCCAGGCTCCGCCGTCCCATCAGCGCGATTCCCGCCGCTCCCACCAGCACCAGCCCGGCGATCAGCAGCTTCCTTCTGGACTTGTGCTGCGAAGGCTTCTCGCCGACGTCCTCGGCGATCAGCAGGAACAAGGCCGCCGCCAGGATCCCCAGCCACAGCTCGATATACACGTTAAAGATCAACGGCGCGATCACCGCCACGAAGAATCCGCCTAGCGCCCCGCCGGCCGACAGCAGCAGGTAATACTCCGTCAGGTGCCGCGCCGGCGGCCGCAGCCGGTACACCTCGCCGTGGCAGACCATGCAGCAGGTAAACAGCATGAAAACATAAAGCCCGATCAGCAGCCGCACATCGAGGATGTTCATCTCGTCGGCTCTCGCGTAGATCACCCCGATGATGCCCGCGATGAACAGCGGGATCCAAACCGCCCGCTTGTACCAACGCTGATGCTCAAAGCACAGGATGAATGAAAGCAGATACAGTCCCAGCGGCAGCACCCACAAAAACGGGATGACCGCGATATCCTGCGTGATCTTGTTGGTCACGGCCAAAAGTTCCACCGAGGCCGCCGCCGGCAGCGCCAGCCATAAGAGCCGCACCCGTCCGGTAACACAAGCATCGTCAGAGTTTTGAGTTTTGAATTTTGAATTTGTTTCGAACTTCGGATTTCGCACTTCGCATTTTCCGCAGGGAGAGCTATACCCCGCAAAGCTGCTATGGCACAAAGGACCGCAAACATCGCAAACGCCGCCGACCATATATAAACCGTTTGGCCGCGCGTCAGCAAGGGCTCGAACACGAACGGAAAGCTCGCCAGCGCCAAAAGCGAACCGGCATTGGAGAGTGCATACAGCCGATATGGATTCTTGCCGGTGAATCGCCGCGCAAACCATCCCTGCACCAGCGGCGACGTCGCGCTCAAAACCAGGTACGGCAGCCCCACCGTCACCGCGCAGATGAGCAGGATTTTCAAAATCGGGTTTTCGCCCGGCGCCGGCTTAAAGCTGTCGTGCGGAAAGACCGGCAGAAACAGCAGCGCCGCCGCCAGCAAAGCGACATGGATTGCCGCCTGCCGGCGCCAGCTTTTTACTTGCGTCAGCCAATGCGCGTAGGCGTAGCCCGCCAGCAGAAACACCTGGAAGAACAGCATGCACGCCGTCCACACCTCCGGCGCCCCGCCGAACCACGGCAGCAGGTAGCGGCCGATCAGCGGCTGCACCTGGAACAGCAGAAACGCCCCCAGGAAGATCACCGCCGCAAACAGCGCCGCCATACCCCATTCTCTAAACCGTTTCATAGACGGGTATTATAAACAAAACGCCCGGCCAAAACATGGGATAAATATTGCTTTTCGCGCAAAATCTGCTATCGTGCCGCGCAGCATGGGCATCTGGCCCGTGAAATAATTGAATGTCTCAGTTTAAGGGCTGCAAAGTCCGACTTTTTTAGGAGAAACGCATGTTCAGAACCATCGCTCTTACAACGGTTTTCATCGCATTGGCCGGCTGCTGCTGCCAACGAAAGCAAAATGCCTCCGGCTGGCAGAGCCTCTTTGACGGCACGACCCTCGACGGCTGGACGGCCTCCGAGAACAAAGGAACCTTCACCGTGCAGGACGGCGCGATCGTCGTCCACGGCGAGCGCAGCCACCTGTTCTATACCGGCCCGGTGAACGATGCTAAGTTTAAGAACTTTGAATTTAAGGCCGATGTCATGACCAAACCCAACAGCAACTCCGGCATCTATTTCCATACCGCCTACCAGGAAACCGGCTGGCCGGACAAGGGCTACGAGGTGCAGGTCAACAACTCGCATAGCGACTGGCGGCGCACCGGAGGCCTCTACGCCGTCGCTGATGTTCGCCAGCAGCTTGCGGCCGACAACGAGTGGTTCACCGAGCACATCATCGTTCGGGACAAGCATATCGTCATAAAGGTCAACGGCAAGGTCGCCGTGGATTATACGGAGCCCGAGGGCGTCAGCGAAACCGGCTATCCCGACATGCCCGGCCGCAAGATCTCCAGCGGCACCTTCGCCCTGCAGGGCCACGACCCCGGCAGCACCGTCTATTTCAAGAACATCATGGTCAAACCCCTGCCCTAAGTCGGCCCCGAACTGTCAAGCCGGACTTGCCTGCCCCGCCGCAGCTTTCAGAGCGAAGAGAGACCCGGCATCCAGAGCGTTTTTGCCTCGGGTTCCGCTTTCGTGGAAATCACAGTCTGCTCTCTCAGTCTATCATTGAAATGAAAAGACCCTGCCCGAATAAGGCAAAGGTCTTTTTTCTATCTCCTCTTCTATTCTGATGCTCAGGTAATCCGTTTCTCCCCTTTATTTTGATTGATTAATCTAATCTGTGTAATCAGTGTAATCTGTGGTTCCCGTTCATCGCCGTGCCGACTGCATCGCGCTCTTGGCCTCGGCCAGGCACTCGGCCGCGAAATCCCAGTTCGCAAGCTGCATAAAATTATCCACCCACTGCGCGCGGTTGTTCTGGAACTTCAGATAATACGCATGCTCCCACACATCGCACACCAGCAGCGGCATCACGCCCCAGACCGTCAGGTTCTGGTGCTTTTCCGACTGCAGGATCAGCAGCTTCTTCGAGATCGGCTCAAATGCCAGGATGCCCCAGCCGCTCCCCTCGACGGCATTGGTCGCCGCGACAAACTGCTTCATCGCCGCGTCCGCCGACCCGAAGCTGTCCTCGAAGGCACTTTGCAGCTCGTCCGGGATCTGCCCGCCGTTGCCGCCCGGCTTCATCGAATGCCAGAACAGCGAGTGCAGCACGTGCCCGCTGCCGTTGAACGCCAGCTCGTTGCTCACCGCCTGGATCGTCGCAAAATCACTGCCCTGCCGCGCCTTTTCCAGTTTCTTCAGCGCCGCGTTGAAGTTGGTCACGTACTTGGCGTGATGCTTGTCATGGTGGATCTTGAGCGTCTGGGCATCGTACAGCGGCTCCAGCGCATCATACCCATAGGGCAATTCCGGCAAAACGTATTCACCGTTTTCGTATGTGCTTTCAAGTTGATTCATACGCGTCTCCTTTGAACTTGCAGGTTGCTGCGTTTCGGCGCCCAAGAGCCGGCCGCCCGCCAGGCCGGCGGCGGCTGCGGCCCCGATCTTCAGCATCCCGCGTCTTGATAGAATGATGGTTTCCATTTTTTCACCAACGATTGATCCTCTGCCTTTATAAGCCCCCACCTGGGAACAGACTATCAGTGTATTTCCTAATCCTATTACGCCATTTGACTAATCCGCAGTGCAGGCAAAAAAAAACGGCTGCCGAAGGGCCGCCGTTGAAATCCACGATCTGCTGCCTGCATGTTCCGGCGGCCTACCCCTGCATCAGCTTAAGCACCACCGCGCAGCGGTTGCACAACTGCGGGGAATCGGGGTCCTGGCCTACCGTCGGCCAATAGTTCCAGCACCGCTGGCATTTGGGATACGTGCTCTTGGCCGCGGTCACCTTCAGAGCTGCGCCTTTGACGATCGTCACGCGGCTGACAATGCAGAAGGCCGCGAACGTGCTGACGTCCATCTCATCGATGGTTCTCAAGAGATCCTCGTCCGGCGTTTCGATGTGTACCGTCGCTTCCTGATTGGAGCCGATGGCCTGGGCCTTTCGCAGCGGTTCCAGAGCCTTGAGCACCTCGTCACGCAGGTCCATCACCTTTTTCCACTTGTCCGCCTTGGCGGCAAAGTCGATCTTCGCATCCGCCTGCGGCATGCGAGCAAGATGTACGCTCTCGACGTTCTGGCTCTTGTGCGGGATCGCCGCCCATGCCTCTTCGGCCGTATGCGCCAGCACCGGCGCCAGCAAGCGCACCAGCGCATCGAGGATGCGGTACATCGCCGTCTGTCCGCTTCGGCGGCTGTTGCTGGCCGCCGCGTCGCAGTACATCCGATCCTTCAGCACGTCCATGTAGATGCTGCTCATCTCCACCGTGCAGAAATTATAAAGCAGCCCATATACCCGATGGAACATGAAGCTCTCGTAGGCCTCGTGCACCTGCGTGATCAGCTCCTGCAGCTTTTCCATCGCCCACTGGTCGATCACCAGCATATCCTCATATTCCACCGACATCTGGGCCGGCACAAAATCATTGATGTTGCTCAGGAGATAGCGCAGCGTATTGCGGATCTTGCGATACGCCTCCTGCAGGCGCCCGATCAGCTCGTCGCTGCACCGCATGTCTTCCTGGTAATTCACGCTGGCCACCCACAGCCGCAGGATGTCGGCGCCGTATTTATTGATCTCCTCCAACGCACTGACATAATTGCCCGCCGACTTGGATTGCTTCATCCCCTTGTCATCGACCGTAAAACCGTGCGTCAGCACCGACTTGAACGGCGCCGTCCCCAGCGCCCCCAGCGCCGGCAGCAGCGACAACTGGAACCATCCGCGATGCTGGTCCGAGCCCTCCAGGTACAGGTCCACCGGCACGGTGTAGCCGGCCATCCGCATCACGCTGTGCCAACTGCATCCCGATTCGAACCATACATCGAAAATATTCTCTTCCTTGTGCAGGTCTTCAAACGAAAATCCTTCCGGCAGCTCAAAATCGGCGCCCAAAATATCTTTCGGCGAGTCCGTGAACCAGCAGTCCGAGCCCTTCTTGCCGATGTAGTTCGCCACGGCCAACACCGACTCTTTCGTCAGCAGGCTTTGTCCCCGGCTGTTATAAAACGCCGGGATGGGCAGACCCCACGCCCGCTGCCGGCTGATGCACCAGTCCGGCCGCGATTCCAGCATCCCCTGAATGCGTTTCTCGCCCCACGAGGGAATCCATCGCACGTTTTGAATCTCACGAAGCGCCATATTCCGCAGCGTCTGCGAGCCGAACTTCTCCACCGGCCTGTCGACGCTCACAAACCACTGCTCGGTCGCGCGAAAGATCACCGGCATCTTGCTCCGCCAGCAGTGCGGATAGCTGTGCAGGATCTTGTCCTTGTGCACCAATAGGCCCAGCTTCTGCAATTGCTCGATCACCTCCGGATCCACCGTCAGCACGCTCTTGCCTCGCAGCCATCCCGGCACACTGTCGTCGTACGTGCCGTTGTCCTTCACCGGCGAATAAATGGCCAGCCCGTATTGCATGCCCGCCATGTAGTCCTCGGCCCCGTGCCCCGGCGCGATATGCACGATGCCGCTGCCGTCTTCGGTCGTAACGAAGTCGGCGTTCAGCACAAACCACGCGTCGCGGCTGGTTGGGTTTTTTTCGACATACGGATGAATATAGCGCAGCTTCTCCAGCTTATTGCCCTTGACCGGCGCACTGACCGAATACTGACCCGCCTCCAGCCCCGCCGCTTTAACAACCGCCTCCAGCCTGTCTGCGCATACGATCGACGTCCACTTCTGCCCGTCTTTCGTGTACGTCACCCCAACATAATCCAGCCGCGGATGCACCGCGATCGCCAGGTTGGCCGCCAGCGTCCACGGCGTTGTCGTCCAGATCATGAAGCACGCCCTCGAATCCGCCGGCGCAAGCCCCATCGCGCGCAGCTTTTCTATGCTCGCCGCGTCCGCCGGAAAATTCACGTAAATGCTCTCCGACGTGACATCCTTGTATTCGAGTTCCGCATCGGCCAGCGCCGTCTCGCACCCAACCGACCAGTGAATGGGCTTGAGCTGCTTATAGACAAGACCATTGCCCACCAGCTCGGCAAAGATCTCCAGGATTCCCTGCTCGTACTTGGGCTTGAGCGTCAGGTATGGGTTTTCAAAATCGCCAAACACACCCAGCGACTTGAACTGGGGCGTCTGCAGCTTGACATATTTGGATGCATATTTCTTGCAGTGCTGCCGGATCTCCGGCTTGCTCATTCGCTTGGCCTGCTCGCCCAGCTCTGCCATCACCTTGACCTCGATCGGCAGCCCGTGGCAGTCCCATCCCGGCACATACGGCGCCGCAAACCCCGTCATCGTCTTGTACTTGACCACAAAATCCTTGAGCACCTTATTAATGACGTGCCCCATGTGAATATCGCCATTGGCGTACGGCGGCCCATCATGCAGCGTATAGACGGGGCTGCCCTGCCGGGCCGACATGATCTTGTGATAGATATCCTGCTTGTCCCAGTCCTTGCGAAGCTGCGGCTCCCGCTGCGTCAGGTTCGCCTTCATCGAAAAGCTCGTATTCGGCAGGTTAAGCGTATCTTTGTAGCTCTTTTTTTCCGATTCCGACATTGCGTATCCTTTTCATAGATCCAAACCCTTTATTTTAGGGCCAAATACCCCCTGTGTCAACGCAAACACGCCATATCGCCGCAAACCATCTGTTCACAAAACGCCGAAACGTCGACATATTGGTAAGAACATGTTTAGTCTCTATACACATTTCACAGATATGTCGATAAAAACGTAAAACATCGACATATAACACTGGACATGTTTATCAAATGTACATATAATCATAATATGTCGAAGAAATTGAAATTTATAAACATATTCGAAGGGACATTGAAGTGGGTTTCGACCCTAAAGTACCTTATAATGAATTACCGTTATTGCCGCCCGACAAGAATATAGAAAGCAAGACTATATTAAAAAAATGCATCGAGGCACGAACGGCGCTTGCGGAGTTGAAACAGGCTGGCCAATTGATCCCTGACCAATCCGTGCTGATCAATACAATCCCCCTGCTGGAAGCACGAACGAGTTCGGAAATCGAGAACATTGTTACCACCACGGATGAATTGTTCAAATATGCTGCCTTGGACAATGAAAAAGCGGACCCTGCAACAAAGGAAACCCTGCGATATCGTCAGGCGCTTTTTCATGGATATCAGACCATGGAAAAAAGGCCGGTCTCGATAACCATGGCCATCGCCGTTTGCAGTCAGATTCGAGACACGGACGTGACCATCCGGAGGACGGGCGGAACCGTTCTTTCCAATCCATTAACCCGGGAAACGATCTATACTCCTCCAATTGGAGAAAAGGTCATACTCGACAAATTATCGAATTGGGAACACTTTTTGAACGAATTCATCAGTATCGACCCGCTGATCCGCATGGCCGTCATGCATTACCAGTTTGAGGCCATTCATCCGTTTACGGATGGCAATGGCCGAACCGGGAGGCTGCTCAATACCCTTTTTTTGGTTCAGGAGCGACTGCTGGAAATCCCAATCCTGTATTTGAGCAAGTACATTTTGGACAAGCGGCAGGATTACTATTTCGCCATTCGAGCAGTTACCGAACGACAAGAGTGGGAGGAGTGGATTCTCTATATGCTGGACGCCGTGGAGCAAACCGCCCGCTGGACCAACAGGAAAATTCAAGCAATTAGGGAATTGCAGGAACACACCCGCGATTTTGTCAGAAAGGCGGCCGGCAAGATCTACTCGCGTGAGTTGGTGGATATTATCTTCACGCAGCCTTATTGTCGTATCCGGAATGTTGTCGAAGCAAGAATTGCTCAACGTCAAACGGCTTCTATTCATCTGAAAAAACTCGTGCGGATTGGGGTTCTGGATGAGAGGAAAGAAGGCCGCGATCAGATCTTCATCCACCCCAAATTCCTAGCTCTGCTGAAAACCGACGAGAATACGTTTGCCCCGTACCAGAGTTAAAGACGCACAAAAAAGAATTTCGATATGGCGTGGCGTATGCTATTCTCATTGTTGCGATTTTTTAGGAAATTAGCGTGATTAATTACGATTTACATATTCATACGGAGTACTGCGGCCATGCCGATGGCATGATGGTCGAGCGCATCTGCCGCCGCGCCGAAGAACTGGGCCTGCGGACCATCGCAATTACCGACCATATCTACGGCCCCGACAGTCTGCCCGTGATCGAGCGGATTCGCGCCGATATCGCTGCGGCAAAACCGAAGCTGAAGGTCTACATCGGCGCCGAGATTGACGTCGATTCCGACTATACGGACGGGCGTTTAGCTGCAGACATCCCGGCGGGCCTGGATTACGTGATCGCCGGCTTTCACTTCGTGCCGACGCTGGGCCATTACCCGTGGAAGATCGCCGACCGCCGCCTCGATGAACAGACGTTCCTCGAACTGTGGGAAAAGTCCCTGCTCGGCGTGGCGGGTCTTAAGGGCGTCCACGTGATGGCGCACCCGGGCCGCATGCTGGCGGCGTGCATGGACCTGGACATCTATTTCGAACACGGGCTCAGCGTTCTGGCCAAGGCCGCCGCCGTCTCGGCCGCCAAACGCGTCGCTTGGGAACTCAATGAACTGACGATGCACCGCCTGGCCCCGCGCTGGCAGATCGAGTGGTACCGCATCTACCAGGTCGCCCTCGACGCCGGCGTCAAACTCGTCTTCGGCTCCGATGCCCACACCCTCGAATGGATCGGCAGCGCGCCGCTGGCCGAAAAATTGCTCGAAAAGCTTCCCAAAGGCTGCTTATCCGCCCCGGAAGATATAATCGGATAGTGCAATAGAAAATTGAATAATTTATTAATCTGAGTTTATCTGTGTTAATCTGTGGCGAAAATAAGGAGTAACAACGATGCCACTCTATGGAGTAATCGAAGCCGGCGGAACCAAATTCGTCTGTGCCGTCGCGAGCGGCCCGGACGCGATCGAGAACCAGGTCTCCATCCCGACGACCACGCCGCAGGAAACGCTCAACACCGTCATCAACTATTTCGCCGAGTACCTGGCCCCCTCCAGGCGCAAGCTCGACGCCATCGGCATCGCCTGCTTTGGCCCCGTCGACCTTGACGAGAAAAGCGCGCATTATGGCTATATCACCATGACCCCCAAACCTGGCTGGGTCAATACCGAGATCGCGGGCTTCTTCGGCCGCGCCTTCGGCGTGCCCGTCGGCTTCGATACCGATGTCAACGCCGCAGCGCTTGGCGAATACAATTGGGGCGCCGGCATTGGCCTCGATTCGCTCATCTATCTCACCGTCGGCACCGGCATCGGCGGCGGCGCCATCGTCAACGGCAAACCCCTGCACGGACTGATGCACCCCGAGATGGGCCACATCCTGGTCCGCCAGGATAAAAACGATGCGCTCGAAGGCTTTTGCCCCTACCATCAAAACTGTCTCGAGGGCCTGGCCAGCGGCAAGGCCGTGGACCTCCGCTGGGGCAAGCACGCCTCCGAACTGCCCGACGACCATCCCGCTTGGCAGCTTGAGGCGGATTACCTCGCGCAGGGACTGGTCAATTACATCCTGACGCTCTCGCCCAAGCGCATCATTCTTGGCGGCGGCCTCATGCAAAAAAAGGTTCTCTACCCGCTCATTCGAGACAAGGTGCTCCAGTATCTAAACGGCTACCTGGCCGTACCTTCGCTGACCGCCCAGATCGATCGCTATATCGTCCCGCCGGGACTGGGGACGCGCTCCGGCATCTGCGGTGCCATCGCCCTCGCCATCCAGGCAAAGAACAACGGCGAATGAACACGAACAAACACCAATTAATTTTGACAGGATTAACAGGATATAAGTGGTCGCACGCTAAAGGACCCATGAAAATGAATAGACCATGTTTGTACATCTGCATCAATCTTTTCCTAACGATTTCTCTTCATGCTGAAGCGGTTACAAAGGCACAAACTGATTCACTTATCTCAGATATCAAGTCGGATGATCCAAATGTTTGTTCGAAAGCGGCTATTAAGCTTGCCGAATACGGATCGAATGCCAACGACGCATTTTCTCAACTCGTCGGAATAATTCGCAACAACGAAAATAGTCATTATGCGAGTTCTGTCCTGCCATACATTTCTGTCGGCAGGTCTATAGAAGAAGTACTCGCGTTAACCAAAGACGAGAATTCGATGGTACAACTTACGGCCGTTGAATGCCTGAAGCAGTTTAACCTCGACAAGAGTCAAACATTGCAGATATACACTGCTTTGCTTGATCATAAGAATGCATCTGTCCGTCTGAGGGCTGTAGATGCATTATGCCAAGTTGGAGCAGGTGAGTTTTGTCTTGATATGATTATTGAATTAGCAAATCATGAAGATCCGCTCATTAAGGCAATGGCGGTGTCGGCCCTTGACGATATTGGCATTGCGAATGAGAAAGTTGAAAAGGTATTGCTCGATTCGTTCTCGAATACTGATAAACGCGAAGGCGTCAAAGCAGCTTTGATTTATCAAAAGTTGTTCCCCGAACGAAATGAGGGTATCGGGCAAATTCTCCAGTTTCTGTCTGACGATGATAGAAGTGTGCGATGGCACGCGGTCCGAGCGGTAGGCGATTTAACGACGGTGACTAGCGAAGTCTTACAGCTTTCACGAAAGCTAATGCAGGATGAAGACAGAATAGTCGTTTTGAATGCATGTTACGCAATGATCCGTCATAATATTGAAACGGAGCGAGCTTGGCGGATTTTGAATAACGCACTGGAAAGCAACACTTTTGAGGAGTTGATATCGTCCCTGATGGTGCTAAGACAACTGGGTCCCGCTGCTGCTAACCACCAGGGACAATTGATCAAGATGGTCAATCACAAGGACGAATTCGTTGAGCTGGTAGCCATCGCAGTACTTGCTGAAATCCAGCCTTCGTCGGAGCTTGTACTGCCTGTACTGGAAAGAAAACTGAAAGAAACGAATGATTTTTATATATGGAACAGAACTCATAAAACTATTCAGGCATTGAAATCGCCGCCTAATCGAAAAAACAGTCATTAGTGCAATTGACTCGGAATGAAATCCGTGAAATCCGCGATTAAAAAAATGCAGAAAGATAAATCGAATATCGCGCTCATCGGCATGCCCGGCTGCGGCAAGAGCACCATCGGCGTTTTGCTGGCCAAGCGCCTCGGCCGCTACTTCCTCGATACCGATGTCCTCATCCAGGCCGTCGAGGGCAAAACGCTGCAGGAGATCATCGCCGACCGCGGCATGGCGGGCTTTTGCGAACTCGAGCGGATGCACATCGAATGCATCGACGTCAAGAATTCCATCATCGCCACCGGCGGCAGCGTGGTCTATTACGAATCCGCCATGCGAGCCCTAAAGCAAGACGCGGTCGCGATTTATCTTCGAATCGGCCTGGAGGAATTGACCCGCCGGCTGGGCGACCTGCACGAGCGCGGCGTCGTCCTTGAACCGGGCCAAACGCTCGAGCAGCTCTATGCCAAACGCACCCCGCTCTACGAAAAATGGGCCGATCACACGGTTGACCTGGCCGGCCAAAACCACGACCAGGGCGTCGAGGCCATTCTCCGCATCCTGCAGAACGGAAACACCCATGAACGAAACACAGCTTTATGAAGACATCATCAAGTACTGCCTGACCCACGCCGACCCCGATGTCGTCCTCAAGTACAAACGCTACTTCAAGGAAGGCTACGACGCCTACGGCCTTTCGGACAAACTCTTTAAAGACAAAGTCGATGCCGTTCTCGCCCGGCCCGGCTTTAATCTCAAGCTGGCGCTGGACACCGGCGCCATGCTCGTTCAAAGCGGAAAGTACGAAGAGACCAGCTTCGCCATTGTCCTGCTCACAGGGCTTGCCGACCAATTTGACAAGAAGACCTTCAAGGCCGCCGAGAAATGGTTTCGCTCCGGCATCGTCAACTGGGCACACTGCGATATCTTCTGCGGCCGCCTCATGACCGAGTTCTTTAATCGCGGCATCATCACGCTGGACGACATCTTCGATTGGCGCGCCTCCGGCCGCACCTATCAGCGCCGGGCTGTCCCCGTCAGTATGCTCTGCCTGCTCAAAATCGAAAAGAATTTCAAACCGCTCTTTCAATTCATTGAGCCGCTCATGCTCGACCCCGAGGAAAAGGTTCAGCAGGGACTGGGCTGGTTCCTGCGCGAAGCCTGGAAACTTCAGCCAAAGCCAACCGAAACGTTCTTATTGAAATGGAAGGACCGCGCCCCGCGCACCATCATCCAGTACGCCACCGAAAAAATGTCCCCCGAAGACAAGCAGCGCTTCAAGCGCACCGTGACACGGGCGTCTCGCCCGTGATATTCTGATTGCACTGCCATCTTGGCTTGAGCAATGTCGCTTTGCAGCGCTACTCCGCAATCCAGTGCATCGAAAACAGCCCCAGCTCCTGCAAATTGATTACGCCATCGCCGCTGCGGCGGGGCATCATGTCGTAATAAGGCGCAGGCGCAAGCCAGTTTTCCGCCAGACGAGATCTTCAAGATCGAGTTCCTCAGTTTGTATACGAAACACTTCAATGCCTTTATGCGCACTCGCCTGCCGAAGGATCCTGCATTTACCGGGAAACGTTGACTGCCGCTGAGATTACTCTTGCCCGTCCAAATACTAATTTTTCATTTTTTAGCATTAAATTAGTATATATCTCACAAGTGTTTATATCCAAACAACTTACATACGGCTGAATCCCGCCGCGGGCACGCTCGCAGGCAGCGGCAGATTCTCATGGTCGATGAACTCCGGCATCTCGGTCCATCCATTTGACTTTCATGGCAAAATCAGGTATAAGCTTTTGTCTTACAAAAATGGGTGCACTTACAAATGACAGGAAAAGACATGAGATCTTCAGAGGTTTGCCGGTACACGCAATTGATCATCATAGGATTTCTCTTTGCCGCACTGTGCGTGCGGGCTGATTCGCTCACAAAGGAGTTTCCATTGAAGGCCCAACTGAAAGCCGAGCCCAAGGTGCACGCCTTCGCGCTCCATGAAGTCAAGCTCCTGGATGGCCCCTTCAAGTCGGCCATGGATCGCAACGCCGCCTGGCTCAAGAGCATCGAGCCCGACCGCCTGCTCTCCAAGTTCCGCACCGAGGCCGGCCTTGAGCCCAAGGCCCAACCCTACGGCGGCTGGGAAAAAGACACCATCGCCGGCCATTCGCTGGGCCACTACCTCTCGGCGATCTCCATGCAGTACGCCGCGACCGGCGACGAAGAATTCAAGAAGCGGATCGACTACATCATCGACGAGCTGGCCGCCTGCCAAAATGCCCACGGCGACGGCTACCTGGCCGCCTACCCTAACGGCCGCAAGGTCTTCCAGGAAGTCTCGCGCGGCCAGATCCGCAGCAAGGGCTTTGACCTCAACGGCCTCTGGGTCCCCTGGTACACCAACCACAAGGTCATGGCCGGCCTGCGCGACGCCTATGTCTATGCCCGCAACGAAAAGGCCCTGGGCGTGCTGACAAAAATGGCCGACTGGACCATCAACACGACCAAGGACCTCACGGACGAACAATGGCAGAACATGCTCGCCTGCGAGCACGGCGGCATGAATGAAGTCCTGGCCGACGTCTATGCCCTCACCGGCGATCCCAATTATCTCGAGACGGCCAAGAAGTTTTATCACAAATTCGTGCTGGACCCCCTGAGCCAGAAACAGGATAAACTTGCAGGACTCCACGCCAATACGCAGGTCCCCAAGACAATCGGTGCCGCCCGCATCTTCGAACTGGCCGGTGACGAAAACTTTGGCACGATCAGTGAGTTCTTCTGGAACACTGTCGTCAATCATTACACCTTCGTCAATGGCGGCAACAGCGCCAATGAGCATTTCGGCAAGCCCGACCGTTTGTCCGACCCGCAGCACGACACCACCGAAACCTGCAACACCTACAACATGCTCAAGCTGACGCGTCATCTCTACGCCCGTCAGCCCAAACCTGCCTACATGGATTATTACGAGCGCGCCCTGTGGAACCACATCCTGGCCCATCAGCACCCGCTGACCGGCATGATCATGTACAAAGGTTTCCTCGACCAGCCCGCCAAAAAGAACTTCAGCACACCCTTTGATTCGTTCTGGTGCTGCGTCGGCACCGGCTGGGAAAATCATGCCAAGTACGGCGAGTGCATCTATGCCTATAACGGCGAAAGTCTCTACATCAACCAGTTCATCGCCTCGGAAGTAAGCTGGAAAGGATTGCATCTAAAGCAGGAAACGACATTCCCCGCCTCCGACACGGTCAAGCTGACCGTAACCTGCGACAAGACCATTACCATGCCGCTCAAGATCCGCAAGCCCTTCTGGACCGACAAGGTCACCTGCACGCTCAATGGCAAGCCGCAGGAGATCTTTGCCGATAGTTCCGACTACCTGGTGCTCAATCGCGGCTTCGCCAACGGCGACGTCATCGAGCTGAAGCTGCCGATGTCGCTGCGGTTCGAGGCCATGCCGGATAAGCCCGAGCGCATCGCGTTCCTCTATGGCCCCATTGTGCTGGCCGCCGACATGAGCAACGACACCCCCCTGCCGCTGCTGGACGGCACGCCGCAGGAGGCGCTTGCCAGGGTCAAACCCGTGGATGGCAAGCTGCTCGAGTTTGTCGGCGAAAAACTCAGCCTGGGTTTTGAAGAAAACGCCCAACCCGCCGATGTGCGGCTGATCCCGCTCTACCAGATCGCCGACCAAAAATACACGGTCTATATGGATGCCTTCACTGCCGACGCCCGCAAGGCCAAACGCGCCGAGCTGCAGGCAGAGCTTGAAAAGCAAAAGGCCGAGGCCGCGCGAACGGTCGATACGTTCCGGCCCGGCGAGATGCAGTCCGAACGAGACCACAACTTTGACGGCCAAAACATCTTGGCCGGCGAGTATGCCGGCCGCAAGTGGCGCCACGCCGACAATGGCGGCCACATGGCCTTCGATCTGAAGGTCCTGCCGGATGCGGCGATGGAACTGGCCCTGACTTACTGGGGTTCCGATGCGGGCGGCCGCGTGTTCGATATCCTCGTCAATGAGACGAAGATCGCCACGCAGACGCTTGAGAATGTCAAGCCCGGCGTCTTCACGGATGTGACCTATGCAATCCCGGCGGAGTTAACAAAAGGCAAAGAAACAATCCGCGTTAAGCTTGCCGCCCACCCCGGCCGCACAGCCGGCGGTATCTACGGCGCCAGGACGATGAAGCAGCAGCCTTAACTGCTGACTGGCGCCAGCATAAAACGGTGAGAGAGCCGAAGGCTCGACAGTGATTCAGCCTCTGCAATTCATGCACTCTCTGGGGAATAAAACGGAGAGAGAGCCGAAGGCTCGACAGTGCTTTGGCCTCTGCAATTCATGCACTCTCTGCGGAATAAAACGTGAGAGAGCCGAAGGCTCGACAGTACTTTGGCCGGGGGTGTGAACCCCCGGAAAAGAAGCCCCGCCCCCCTCTCTTTTTGAGCCCCGAAAGGGGCGACAGCAATAATAGTTGCCGCATGACGCTGCCGCCAAGTGCTTTCTTCAGCCCGCGCACGCCCTGACCGCAGCGACCAATTCCTCCGATGGTCCGGACTTGGTCAGATAAGCGGATGCCCCGGCGTTGCGCATCGCCAACGCGATGTTGTGATCCTCGTGCATCGACAGGCCGATGATCTTGATGCGGCTATTGGCCGCCCGGATCCTGCGGGTGGCCTCGATGCCGCTGATCTGGCCGATGTTGACATCCATAATGATCACATCTGGGGCCAATTCCACGGCCATTTGGATCACTTGCTGCCCATCTGCCGCCTGCCCCGCCACCTCGATCCAGGGCTCAAGCTGCAGCAGCTTAGCCAGCCCTTCTCGAACGATTTTGTGGTCGTCGCAAACCAGCACCCGGCATGTCCTGGAAGGTCTTGCTTTTCGCACTGCGGTTTCCGCCTGGCAGGGCGCCGCTGCCGCTGGGTGCGTCTCAGAGACCGTCTCGGCCGCTACGCTCAAAATGAACCTGGCCCCGCGGCCCGGCGCCGTATCCACCTCCAGCAGTCCTCCAAGATGCGCCAGCCGCTGGCGGATGCTGAACAGGCCAAACGTGATCTCGCTGGAGCGTCGGTTGTTCAGCACAGCGGGATCGAATCCTTTTCCTTCATCCGATACCGTCAGTTCGATGCGGTTATCGCCCGTGCGCGCCAGGGTCACGGACGCCTCCAGCACGCCGGAATGTTTCAGCGCATTGAATAACAGCTCGCGCGCGCATTCGAAGACCAGCACACGGATCTCTTCATTGATCGGCTCGGCGCTGCGGTCGGCGTGAAGACGCACCTCAAACTGGTGAACGATCCGCATCCGTTCGGACAACCATTGCAGGCCGCTGATCAGGCCCCCCTCCTGCAGCGCCGGCGGGCTCAGGTCCACGGTCAGCGAACGCGACGCCTCCAGCGTATCCTTCAGCAGCGCATCGGCCGCCTGCAGCGTTGCCCGGCGGCGCGGGTCCGGGTCGTTCCGCAGCGAAGATATGTGCAGCTTGGCCGCCACGATCAACTGCTGGATGTGATCGTGCAGGATCTTCGCCAGCCGTTTGCGTTCGCGCTGTTCGGCCCGCGTCAACTGGTTGGCCAGCGCCCGAAGCTGGTCCGCCTGCTCGCTTACCTCGCGCGTTCGTTCCAACACGCGCTCCTCGAGCGATTCATTGAGCGTCCGCAATTTTTCGTCGCTCTGGCGCAGCTCGGCCGTCCGCAGCTCGATCCGCTGCTCCAGTGTTTCATTGAGTTCCCGCAGGCCCTGCTCGGCCCGCCGCCGTTGGGTCACGTCGATCCCCATTTCGAGGATCAGCGTCGAGCCGTCCGTGTCCCGGAACGGAAAATCGAACACCGAGTAGTGGCATCCGTTCGGCCCGGTCCAGTCCCATTGATGCGGCGCGCCGGTCTTCATGACGCTGTACGTCTGGCAATCTTCGCATGGCTCCGTGCGGTTCCACAGGAACTCGTAGCATTTTTGACCTTCCCGGTAGCCGAACCATTCGCGGAATTTATGATTGGCGAACGGCATCTGGTAATCGGGCGTCAGAAGGCACACATAAACCGGCAGGGTTTCAAGAACGTTATAGAACTGCTGCCGTTCGGCCCTGGCCGTTTCCATGGCGTCATTGAGCTGCGCCGTGCGGCGGGCGACGCGCTGCTCCAGCGATTCGTTGAGCCGACGCAGGTCATCCTCGATCTTCTTGCGGTAGGTAATGTCCTGTGCGATCCCGAATCCCGCCACCAGCCCCCCGCGCGCATCAAATTCCAGGTACGCTTTTTCGCGAACCCACGTGACCGCTCCGTCGGCGATAATGCGATGTTCAACGTCATACTCCGAGCCCTCAAGGGCCTTCTGCCAGCACGCCCGAATCATATCGCGATCGTCCGGATGAACGGCTGACAAAAAGGTTTCGTAGGTCATCGGCGTCCCTTTGCCGATGCCGAAAATACGGTGGGTCTCATCCGACCAGACCAGCTCGTTCTTGCGCACGTCCAGCCGCCAGCTTCCAATGCTCCCGACCGCCTGGGCCCGGCTGAAATCGAGCTGGCTTTGGCGCAGCGCCTCTTCACCCAGCTTGCGCTCGATCGCCGCCGCCACCTGGTCCGTCACCGTCTTCATCATCTCCAGGTCGTCCTCGCTGAAGCGCCCCCTCGTACGCGTCCCGAACGACACCGTCCCGAGCACCTTCCCCTGCGCCAGGATCGGGTGACAGGCATACGCCCGGATGCCGATCGATCGCACCAGGTCGGCTCGCTCGTCGCAGGATTGCTGGATCTCTTCGGCCACGATCCGCTGACCCGATTGCGCCACGCGGCCGCAAATGGCCGAGCCAAAATCCAGCCATTCGATCGCGCGGGCCATCTTCTCCGGCAGACCGCCGCTGGCGTTCAGATGCAGACGCCCCGCCGCTTCATCGACCAGGTAGTTGACGAAAACCTGGCAATCCAGAAGCTGCATCACCCGCCTGCACAGCGAATCGATGATCTGCTGCGGTTGCTTGCTTTCCAGCAGTTTAGACGCCGTATCCGACAAGATCTCGAACCGCGCCGCCGCTTTTTGGATCTGCTCTTCCGCCTTCTTGCGCTCGGTGATGTCATGGATGATTGAATACAGCAGTTGCTTGCCGCCGATGTGCACCGGGCTCGAATAGACCTCCACCGTCCGCACGCTGCCGTCGGCCAGCCGATGCGGAAAGACAAAATAGTTGCGCTGTTCGGCCGCTGCCTGCCGGCGTTCGGCCTCGATTTCATTCGCCGGCAGTTGGTTGAGGTCCTCGATCCGCATCCTGCAGAGTTGCGGACGCGAATAACCGTAAAACCGTGCAGCCGCTTCGTTGGCGTCGCGGATAGCCCCGGACCGGGGGTCGATGACCAGTTTGATCGCGTGGTGCCGCTCGAACATGCTGTGGAACTGCTGTTCGCTTTGGCGCAGGGCTTTTTCCGTTTGCTGCTGCTGCTCCACCAGGCGGGCCAGCCGCAGGTTCACATAGCTGCCCTGCGAGATCATCTTGGCCATCCCGTGCAGGAAACTTGTACCATGCTTGAACGTCGAACGGCTCAGCCGGCTCACCTTCTGCAGCGCCGCCATATACTCGGCCTGGTCAAATCCGTACTGGACGGCCTGCGCCCGGAAGAGTTCATAATCGGGCGTCTCGTCCTCAAAAAAGAACTGTCCCGCGAAGATATTGCCCATCTTGCGGCCGCCGACGATCAGCGGCGCCGCCGCGTCCCACATGTTGTTCTTGCATTTATAAAGCTTAAACTCGCTCTCATCGATGCCGCTGGTCAGTTCCAGGTCGCTTTCAATGCAATACCGGCAGGTCACCGGATTCACCCGGTGAAACTCCGTACAGATCTGCTGCCAGCCAACCCCCACCAGCACCTTGCCGCTAATGTCAATGATGGCCATAGGAACGCGCGTCAGCTCATAAAAATCGTTCATCAGCGATTGCAGCGCCTTGACATCGATGATATCGGCCAATTCAACTTGGTCGGTCGCTTCGGTGTTGTCCGGGGTCCCGGGCGTCGCTGTGGATCCGTCTTGAGGCAATGCGCCGCTTGCGTGGATACTTTGGGGGTCACTGCCGGCTTCATTGCGGCCGGCAGACGAATTGCCTGCCTGGGTTTTAAACAGCGCCTCCGTGGCCTCACCCTTTTGAACCGGTTTAGTCATGTTGTCTCACCTCGGCCATGTGCCGATCGAATCGAACCGCCGGCCCTGCCCATGGCAGAACACGCGCCTTTAAAACTTGACAAAATTGTACCAAATTGCAGCGGCCAACACAAGTCCGTTGCGGGCCCAAAGTCCAGCAGGCTTCAAGTTTTTTGCGTAATAATGATATAGTACCGCTTGTTACCTGGAAAAACCCTGCACGCCAACCTTCGGATCACACTTTTGGCGACCACAATCGGCGCTTGATATTACCCCATTGTCCATTTATGATACTCCGCGGAACGGCTTTTCAATGTTTCACTGCGGCCATTTAAGGGAGAATGCAAATGCTCAAAAACAAGCAGGAGATCGAACGCATCGCGGGGCTGGCGTTTGTCGCTCTTGTGATCATCGGCTGCGTGGTCATTCTGCGGTCGTTCGCGTCGGCGATCATCTGGGCGGCTGTTTTGTGTTTTGCCACGTGGCCCGCGTATGAGCTGCTCTTGAAGTGGCTTGGCGGCCGCCGGAACCTGGCCGCCGGCCTGATGACATTGATCCTCGTGCTCGTGCTCCTGACACCTTTCGTCATTGTCGGCGTCAGCTTCACCGATAACATTCAAAGCGGCCTCGAATGGCTCAACACGCACAAACACAGCGGCGTTCCGGCGTTGCCCGAGTGGGTCAGCAAGATCCCCCTGATCGGTCCCAAGGCGGCCGCATCCTGGCAGGATCTGTCGGTCAATGCCGGTCCCGTGCTTGAACGGATGAAACCCTGGGCCCACAAAGCGGGACTGTGGCTGCTTGGGCACAGTATTGATTTTGCAAAGGGCGTTTTCTACCTGGCCCTCAGCCTGCTGATCGCGTTCTTTATGTACCGTGACGGCAGGGACGTTGCCCTCCGGCTCAGCCGGGGGTTCCAGCAGATCAGCGGCGATTACGCCCAGCGCCTGCTGGAGGTCGTCACCACCACCGTCAAGAGCGTGGTTTACGGCGTGATCGGAACAGGCCTGGTGCAAGGCGTCGTGGCCGCCATCGGTTTTGCTGTCGCCGGCGTGCCGTCACCGGTATTGCTGGGTCTGCTTACGTTCTTCATGAGCTTCATACCCGCCGGCCCGGTCATCGTCTGGCTAGGCGCCGCCATCCATCTGTTCGCGCACCAGCGAATCGGTTGGGGCATATTCATGGTTCTTTATGGTATCCTGCTCATCAGCAGCATCGACAACCTCATCAAGCCCTATATCTTCAGTCGAGGCTCCAAACTGTCGTTTATCCTGATGCTGCTCGGCATGCTCGGCGGCATCGCCAGTTTCGGCTTCATCGGCGTTTTTCTGGGGCCCGTCCTTCTGGCCGTCGGCTACAGTCTCATTAAAGAGTTTGCTCAACAGACAGAGAAAAAAGACGGTTCGCTTGCCATGGTAGAGCCCTGACGTGCATGATATCATGTCCGAATATCGACCATTAGAAGCGGAACGTATTGAGAATGCTCGAAAAGAGGCGGCAATCGGGCGAAAGATCGTCGTTTTCAAATCGACTGCCTCGACCAATGACATCGCCTGGCAGTATGCCAACCGGCCGGCTAATCATGGGTTGTGCGTCCTGGCCGAATCTCAAACCAGGGGCCGCGGCCGCCGCGGACGCAAGTGGTACGGCTCGCCCGGCCAAAGCATCCTCTGTTCGATCCTGCTGCTCAGATCTTCGCTTGAAAGCGAACTGCTGACGCTGGCCGCCGTTGTCGCCGCCGCCGAAGCGGTTCGCCAATTCTGCCACGTGTCCTGCCGGATCAAGTGGCCCAATGACCTGCTAATCGCGGATAAAAAACTGGCGGGCATCCTGGTTGAGAAGAAAACGGTCAAGAACAAGCAGCAATTCGTGATTGGCATCGGCATCAACTGCAGCCAGGAACAGGCCCACCTTGAAAGTCGATTACATAACTCTGCCGTCAGCCTGAAAATGGCCACAGGGCGAGACATTGACCGTTCGGGGCTGGTCTGCGAACTGCTCGGCGAACTTGAGTTTTGGCTCGAACGACCCGCCAATGAAGTTATTGACAAGTGGCTTCAGCTCAGCGGTATGCTCGGCCTGCATCTCTGCGTTGAATGCGACGGCAAGACCTACCGCGGCACGTGCCGGGGCATTGACCCGGTCCAAGGGCTTATTCTGCAGCTTGACCGCGGTCCGATCCGATTCTTTCCCGCCGGCCAAACCAGCATTTGTACGTAAGTCATCGATTATTGCAGGCTTTACTTTCACGCCGGGGATTGCTAAAATAATCGGCCTTAAGCGACCTAAATGAAAGATTCTATATGCAAAAGATAAAGATATACGACACAACGCTTCGGGATGGAATGCAGGCCGAGGGGGTCGCCTTTTCGGTCGAGGACAAGATCCTGATCGCCCGCAAACTGGATGATTTCGGCGTAGATTATATCGAAGGCGGCTATCCGCAAAGCAACCCGAAAGAAGAGAAATTCTTTGCCCGCATTCGTCAGATCCAGTTTGGCCATGCCAAAATAGCCGCCTTCGGCAGCACTCGCAAGGCCAATACCAGCGTTCAGGATGATGTGTGTCTGCGCGTCTTGCTGGCCTCTGAAGCCCCGGCCGTGACCATGGTCGGCAAATCATGGGATTTGCACGTTACCGACGTCCTGCGCTGTTCGCTCGAAGAAAACCTGGCCATGTGCCGTGACTCGGTCTCCTATATCAAAGGCAAGGGGCGCGAGGTCGTTTTTGACGCCGAACATTTCTTCGATGGCTACAGGAACAACCCCGATTACGCGATGAAGGTCCTGCGCGCGGCTGCCGAAGCCGGAGCAGACGCCATCACGCTTTGCGAAACCAACGGCGGCAGCCTCCCGCACGAGGTCTTTGACATCACCCAGGCGGTCGTCAAAGAATTTGCCCCGCTGGTCATCGGCATTCATTGCCATAACGATGCGGATTGTGCCGTCGCCAACACCCTGGCCGCCGTTCGGGCGGGCGCCCGCCATGTGCAGGGCACCATCAACGGCCTTGGCGAACGCACCGGCAATGCCAATCTCTGCACCATCATCCCCAATCTAACCCTGAAGATGGGTTATGAAACCATCGGCCCGGAAAAGCTCAAAACGTTGACCGATCTGTCACGCTATATCTTTGATGTGGCCAACCTGACGCCTGCGGCGAACATGCCGTACGTCGGCGACAGCGCCTTTGCCCATAAGGGCGGGCTTCATATCGATGCCTTGCGCAAGAACCAAAGGACCTATGAGCACATCCAGCCGGCGCTGGTCGGCAACGAGCGGCGTTTTCTTATCTCCGAGCTGTCGGGCGCTTCCAACGTGCTCGATAAGCTCGAGAAGCGAAACATGATCACCGATAAGGCGCTGGCCCGCCGGATCCTGAGCCGCGTACAGCAGCTTGAGAATGAAGGCTACCAGTTTGAAACCGCCGAGGCGAGTTTCGACCTGCTGATCAAGAAGGAGATGGGACAGTTCACACAAAGCTTTGAACTGCTCAAGTACCATGTCGATGTGGAACGGAACACGGCGGGCAAGCTGGTCACGGAAGCTACCGTAAAGCTCCAGGTGGACGGCCGCATCGAGCACATCGTCAGCGAAGGCGACGGCCCGGTCAACGCGCTGGACGGCGCACTGCGAAAGGCCCTGCTTCCGTTTTATCCGAACATCGCCGACATGAGCCTCATCGACTACAAGGTCCGCGTCGTCAACGCCAAGGCGGGCACCGCCGCCAAGGTGCGCGTCCTCATCGAAAGCCGCGACCGCCAGGCCATCTGGGGCACGGTCGGTGTCTCGGCAAACATTATTGAGGCAAGCTGGCTGGCTCTGGTCGATAGCGTCGAGTACAAACTGCTCAAGGACCTGCAGAACGCCTGAGGATTTAAAATAGAAGAGGAACCCGAGGGGGACAAGGAAACCTCGAGTTCCTGTAAACGAGGGTCTCTTTACAGTTTTAAACCGCTGCGTTCATTTTGACCCTGCGGTCGTGCAGCAGCTTCACCAGACCGGCCCCGACCACCGCCAGGATAATCGATCCCGGTACCGGTACAGGAACGGGCGCTATGTTCTGATCCTGATCCTGATCAGCATCTTTCTTCCAATAGCCCCAGGCGTTGCCGTTGGGCGTCTTGGAGTCTTCTCCCTTCTCGAATGTCCCTCGCCACGATCCGTTCGCCAGATCGGGGTTCTTGAATCCATTGTCCATCGTTGTCGAAACAAGATAAGAGGAAGGTCCCGGATAGGCCTCTGACCGAATCGCCGCCGGGTCCGTCAGCGCGCTTGCCCGGGTCAGGACGCTGCGGGGCCCATTGACGCCTTCTTGGCCGCCCGAAGACAGCAGCATCAGGTAACTGCTCGATTTGCCCTTGTCGGAAGACAAGTTGACGATCGAGCCCACCGCCGGCAGGGCCAAATCCGAATCCGCAGGGATCAGCAGCGGCTTGTTCGACAGCCCCGGATTCGAGGGAGCCACTTCAAGACTGGAGTTGGGCCCGGCATTCTCTTCGTAGAACGCCCATTCACCGGCGATCTTGACGAACGAGTACGTCGGACCCGCTGACGCGACACAGCAAAGAAGCAACAGGAGTACTGCAGGGAATGTCAAACGTATGAGATTCTTTGCTTTCATGGTTCTTCCTTTTTACTTTGACATCCAGGCCGTCGGGCTGTGCCAGTGACCGACTGACCGGTCCTTCGGCTAGTATGTCGTGTTCGTGTTACTGTTCATACTGCCGTCCGTTTGGCGGGGCCTTGACTGCGAATCCGTGCCCAGACTGCTGGACCCCGGCGATTTCCATTGCGGGGTCCCATGGCTGTCTCGCAATTGCAGCGTTTGGCCGTCCTTTTCGATTTTGCTGGCGATAAACACGTCCTGGCCGCCAATCGTCTTCTTCCAGCCGGTCACACTGATCTTATCGCCCGAGCTGAATGTCATATTCTTTTCCTGCAGATAGCTTCTGGGGCCTGCATAAACCGTTGAGGTCTGTCCCTGATCGGTCTGGACCTTGAAAAGAACCACGTCACTCATCGACGACAGCGGACCGCTGGCGCCGCTTTCGGTGCTTTGCACGGTCCCCGACAGGGACGTCTGGTCCTCCGCCTTGAATTGCATCGATTCGCTCGAGCTGGAGCCCATGCCGTTGCTCATGCCGGAAGAACTGGAACTGGACGAGCCGCCGGTGATTTCAGGGGCACTTAATCCGGAGCCCGCTGCGGCACCGCTCATCCCATCCCCGGACGTTGTTGACGAACTCGATGAAGAGCCGCTCTTGCTGGAGCCTGGGGTGCTCGAAGAGCCCGGCTGGTCGGACTTCATCCCCGGTCCGCTCTGTTTGTCTGATTCCGTCTTGCCGGTCGATTCCGTCTTGCCGGTCGTTCCGCTTTCGGGCGTCACGTAGCCATATACGCTCGGCGGCTGCTGCCCAAAGCGATGGTAAATGTTCTGCTGGTACGCCGGGTCATTGAAATTCGGCTTGCTGTCCGATTTGAAAGCCAGCGACCGCAGCGTATCTTTGCTGGCGTTTATGACAAACTGATCCTTGCCGCTTCGCTGCAGAGCGCTCCACGGCACCACGACCGTTTCGCTCTCCATGCTGATAAGCCCGAATCGAATGTCGCCTTTCTTACTGTCAACGACCAGGTCCTTAATGCTGCCGATCTTCTCGTCCTGTCCTGTCTTCACCTCGCGTCCGGACAAATCGCTGAAGAACATAAACTGGCTCGAAGCCGCCTGAACGTCCTGCCCGTCGGTTTGGCGGGAGGCCGTCGCCGAACTCTGTCCCGAGCGGCTGGCGCCTTCGGAGTAGCCGTTGCGGTATTCGCTGGAGGACTTGCGTGAGCTGCCGGATGCCGAGCCATCTGTATATGAGCCGAACGGCGATGTGCTGCTCTGACCGCTTGCTGAATCCGAACCGCTGCGCACGCCATCGCCATAGACCGAACCGGGCTGTTGAGGTTCGGCCGTGTTGAATTGTCGATTCGTGCTGGTTCCCGTAATGCCGCTGGGGCGAGCGCCCGAGGTGTCAGACTGGTACGTGCCATCGCTCTGGCTGCCGATGCCGTTGAAGGAGCTGCCCATGCCGTCCGACGTGGACGATGGGCTGCTCATGCCCGTCATCCCATTTGTCGAAAGGCCTTTGCCCTGGTAATATGAATCGATTTGAGACTGCATGCTGCTGTCGAACGCCTTGCCCATCTGGACGATCGGCGAATTCTTGATCGTCTCGGCATCAGTGTTGATGCCGACCGATTGTATCCTGCCGCCGGATTCCCGGACATTCAATGCCGACCACGGCACCGCATGATAATCCTCGCCGATCCCCAGAAAGCCGCCGCTGCCCAGGATCGCGTATTTGGCTTTATGCTCTTGCGTATCGACTACCACGTCCTGGATCTTGGCAACTTCTTTTTGCTGCTGATCGAGAACTTTATGTCCGATCAGCGGCTTGACTTCGGTTAGTTGTTCGCTGCTCATTGCTCCTCTGCTTTGCAGGCTCGAAGCTTCCATCGATCCTGACGGACTGCCCGACGGCGAACTTGACGGGCTCGTACTTTCTGCCTGTGTGAGGCTCAATAAAAGCATGGGCGCCACACATAAACATACTGTTAGTACCTTTCTAACCATTGCTTGCTCCTTAACTGCGAGAATACCTGTTATTTGCGTTTACAATGTCTTTGACGCGGGCATGAAAGACCGCTCAGGTGCACCTGAACAAGCCCTGCAAGCCTCTTTTTAAGACTACAGCACAGGGCAAGTCCTCACGCTGTACTAAATCGCTTAATTGGCCTCAGTCTTTTTCTAATGCTAATGCGGGAGATTGAAAGCGCGCGGGATGTGTTGCCGGCGGCCGATCGGCGCCGAAAAAAAATGGAGCAAACTGCTTGGAGAAGAGTCAGTAAAATGATTCAAGAATCGATGTGAACAAGAGCGCTTTTACAGTTGGCGATCTTTCGCGCCAAGCCATCCATCCCACTCGGCCTCCAGCGGCTCAAGGGGTCCAAAGGCATCAATAAATTCCTTCTGGAGCGCCGTGGAAGGGACCGCCACTGGATAGCGCCGGCCGGCCTTGACCAGATAGCTTCGAAGCTGATCTTTATGCATCGTCCCAAGAAAATCGAAAAACGCCCAGCATTGGGCATAGATTTCCGTGTCCGTGAGAGAGGCCCCCGAAAGAGACGTCATCGAGATAAAGAAATTTAGCGGAACAACCCGGTTTTGCCGATACAGCCGCAGCATGGTTTGCAGACGGTAGGGATTGTCTTCATTCGCGCCCGGCTCTTCAAATAGATACTCCAGGGCCGTCGCCAGCCCCTCGGAGACCCACAACGGATACTCGACGCCCCGGCGCTGCAGGCCGGCGTTGAACGAGAGCTGATGGATCAGCTCGTGCGTCAGCATGGCCGGCATCAGGCTCGGGTGCGAGGCGATCTTTTCGGCCTCCGGGCCGGAAAGGTCCGATGCGCTGATCTGAAGCGTCTGCGGCCGCTGATCGTCGGCCCCCGCGGAGTTGGAATGCTGAAACTCCGTCAGAACGGTCACGCAATTGGTTTTTGCCGAATAGTAGGAGTTCAGTTGATCGGCAAGAAAACCGTCAACCGTTCTGGCGTACGACTCGTAGCTTCGCCGATCGTTAAAACAGATCCAGGTGAACGAATCCGTCTTTCCGACCTTGAAGCCCCTTTGCTTCATGAGCCCGAAAAAGCGGTCATGAACCGTTTCCAGCAAGTCCAGCGTCTTGTCATCGACCGGGACGGCGTTCTGCAGATACAGATCAAAGTGATCCGAATGCGTGTAATTAAATTCCTGCAAGTCAACCGGCGGCGCGGTGCGCACAGGCGCCTCGGCCGTCCGGCAGAACGCCGCGGCGCCGCTGGCCAAAATCGCCAAAAGCACAGTGACCTGGAGTCGAATACCCATCTCAATTGGCCCGTTAAGGCTATAAAAAACAACTTAAAAACCGATATACTCCGTATGTGAATGAAACAAAAGACCCCGAAATTGAATCTGCATCATTGTATAAAAATGTCCCGCCGCGTCAAGCAAATTCGCCAGTATACGGCAAGCTTATCGCCTGCGATCTTCCTAAATGATATCGTGCGCACCAGGGCCCCTTAACGGTCCAGGCCGATATCGGCCGCGACGGCCGAGTGCGTGATGGCGCCGACGGCGATGCGGTCGACGCCGCAATTGGCCACGGCCAACACGCTGTTCAATGTGATGCCGCCGCTGGCCTCCAGCAGGGGTTTGCGATGGCCGCAGATGCGGTTGCGCATCGCTACGGCATGTTTGAGCTGCCACTGCCCCATGTTGTCCAGCAAAATCACATCGATCCCCGGGATCGTCAGCACGCGATCGAGCTGATCGTCCACGTGATCGACTTCCACCACCACCATCTTGACGCCTTCGCGGGTCTGCGCTTCTTGAACGAGCTGCTTGAGCCTCGGCTCAAACTTATCTCCCAACTCGGCGAGGTGGTTGTCCTTGAACATGACTGCTTCGCCCAGGTTCATGCGGTGGTTGTAGCCGCCGCCGCAGCGCACGGCGTACTTTTCCAGCTCGCGCCAGCCCGGGGTCGTCTTGCGGGTGTCATAGATGCGGGCGCGCGTGCCGCGGATCGCGCTGACGTACTTCCATGTCATCGTGCTGATGCCGCAAAGGCGCTGCAGGAAATTGAGCACGACGCGCTCGGCGCTGAGCATCGCGCGAAGCGGCCCCTCAACCACCGCCAGGCGTTCGGCCACGCTGGCGCGTTCGCCGTCATGAACCAGCACCTTGAGCTTGAGCCGCTTGTCATATTTTTTGAAGATCATCTCCGCAAGCTGCATGCCGCTGACGACAATCTCTTCTCGCGATACGAGGTATCCCCGAGCCTTTTCATTGGGCTCGATCGTGATCTCGCTGGTTGGATCGCCAAAGCCAAAATCCTCCTGCACCGCGATATCGATCAATGTCTCAACTTTACTTAGATTCAATCTTTTGATGTTTCGGGGCGCCACACGCTCCCGGATGAATAATCGTTTTGCTCTGCTCATCGCCTTGCCTTTCAATTCCATTTTAGCCAGAGATTAACACGAGATTCTCGCTTGCCGGGTTTCTATCCTGTTAATCCTGTCAAATAGTCCGTTCACCTGGGGTTTCTGAACCGCGGGTTCTTATATCGTTTTCTATCTATATGGGTGGCCGACCCCGGTGAAATGCCTGCGGCCGCCGTTAATTCGGGCATTTCTTTCAATTCCTTGATCTGATCGCGCAGACGGGCCGCCTTTTCGAATTCCAGCGCCTCGGCCGCCGTCAGCATTTCTTTTTCGAGTTCCACCAGCAGTTCCGTGCGGTCGAACTCTGTCTCATTGAGGTCGATCGCTTCCTGGGCCCGCTTCCGCGCACGCAGCTGCTCGGCCAATCCTTGCTTGATTTCTTTGCGGATGGTTTCGGGCGTGATCCCGTGTGCGGTATTATACGCAAGTTGAATTGTACGCCGGCGGTTGGTTTCGTCAATAGCTTTTTTCATCGACGGCGTAATCCGGTCGGCATACAGGATCACCTTGGCGTTGACGTTGCGGGCAGTCCGGCCGATCGTCTGCACCAGCGAGGTCTCGCTCCGCAGGAATCCTTCCTTGTCAGCGTCCAGGATCGCCACCAGCGACACTTCCGGCAGGTCCAGCCCCTCACGCAGCAGGTTGATACCCACCAGCACATCGAATTCGCCCAGCCGCAGGTCGCGGAGGATGTCCACCCGCTCCAGCGTCAGGATCTCGCTATGCAGATAGCGGCAGCGAATGCCCTTGGCCTTCAAAAAGCCGGTCAGGTCCTCGGCCAGCCGCTTGGTCAGCGTCGTCACCAGGACGCGCTCGCCGACGGCGGCCCGCTGCTGGACCTGTTCCATCAGGTGACGGATCTGGTCGGTCGCCGGGTGAACGAAGATCTCCGGGTCCACCAGGCCGGTCGGACGGATGATCTGCTCGACGACCTCGCCCTCGCAAAGCTGCAGCTCATACGGCGACGGCGTGGCCGATACAAACACCACGTTCTTCCACCGTTCCTGGAACTCTTCAAACCTGAGCGGCCGGTTGTCCAGCGCACTGGGAAGGCGAAAGCCGTGTTCGACAAGCACCTCTTTGCGGCTGCGGTCGCCGGCGAACATCGCCCGAAGCTGCGGGATCGTCACATGCGATTCATCGACGAACAGCAGGAAATCCTCCGGGAAATAATCGATGAGCGTATAGGGCCGAGCGCCGGCCTTGAGGCCCGCCATGTGCCGGGCATAATTTTCGATGCCGCTGCAATAGCCGACCTCGCGGATCATCTCCAGATCGTAGAGCGTACGGGCCTCCAGCCGCTGTGCCTCCAGCAGCTTGCCCTCGTGGCGAAGTTGGAGGAGTCGTTCGTCCAATTCCGCCTTGATGCTCGCGCAGGCCGATTCGATACGTTCGGCCGGGATCATATAGTGTTTTGCGGGATAGATGAATATCTGCGATTCCTCGGCCAGGATGTCACCGCTGACGGGATGGATGTACTTGATGGCCTCAACCTCATCCCCGAACAGCTCAAACCGCACCGCAAACGATTCGTACGACGGCCAAAGCTCCACCACATCGCCGCGCACGCGGAACTTGCCGCGAACGAATTCAATGTCATTGCGGTCATATTGCAGGTCGGCAAACCGGCCAAGCAGTTCGTTGCGTTCGATGACATCGCCCACGCGCACCGGGATAACGCTGGCCTGGTAGTCCTCGGGGCTGCCGAGGCCAAAGATGCACGAGACGCTGGCAACGATCAGCGTATCCGGCCGGCTCATCAGGCTCGTCGTAGTCGAAAGACGCAGCCGGTCCAGCTCATCGTTGCGCGAGGCGTCTTTTTCGATGTAGATGTCGCGCTGCGGGATGTAGGCCTCAGGCTGGTAATAATCATAATAGCTGACGAAGTATTCGACCGCGTTTTCGGGGAAGAGTTCCTTGAACTCCTCGAAGAGCTGCGCCGCCAGCGTTTTATTATGCGAGATCACAAGCGTGGGCTTTTGCACCCGCTCAACGACGTTGGCCATGGTAAACGTCTTGCCGCTGCCGGTCACCCCCAGCAACGTCTGGTAGCGCCGGTCCTCATTGACGCCGGCGGCCAGCCGTTCGATTGCCTGCGGCTGATCGCCTTGCGGCCTATACTCGCTATGTATCTTGAATCTCTGCATATTTGTATCACGGGCATCTTGCCCGTGCACTTCCGGTAGCACAGGCGTCTTGCCCATCGGAATTTTGCCGTACGGCCATTCAGGCCATTGATGTTCTCTCTGTACAAAGCCCCATATACTAACACGATTTACGCCCGTTTCCAACGTTTGTTTAGGCACGTCCCTCACTTCGGGATTGCCGTTGTAGAGTTGCCCGCGCCAAACGGCCGCGTTAGCTTGGACGTTGGTTCCGACACCACTGTCGAGAGCCAAAGGCTCAAAAGTTGCTCAGGCGGAACCACTATCGAGAGCCGAAGGCTCGAAAGTTGCTTAGCCGGCGGCGTGAGCCGCCGGTCAAAGAATGCCCTACCACGCCTCCCGCCCTTTCCTTTCTCGCACGAGTGAGAAAGGAAAGGGCTGCGATTTTTTCAGGAATTTCTAATTTCCCGGTTGATCTGAGCCGAATATGTGTTATAGTTATATATAACACTATTGGAGCACATATGTTTATACGAGTTGAGCCATCCTCAGCCACGCCGATTTACCGGCAAATCTGCGACCAGATTCGGTATCAGATCGCCGCCGGCATACTGAAAAAGGGGAATAAAGTCCCCAGCGTGCGCGAACTGGCCTTACAGCTTGCGGTCAACCAGAATACGATTCTCAAGGTCTACAATGAGCTCTGTCGGGAGCAGATTTTGAAAATCGAACGCGGCGAGGGCACCTTTGTATCCGCCGAGCCGCAAAATATCTCGCAGGACCAAAAAAAAGACATCATCGCAGGCCCGCTGCGCGAGGCAGCGGTGTTGGCGATCCAGTTCGGCGTGCCTGTCGAACAGGCGGCTGAACTTCTCAAAGCCGAATACGACAAGATCGTGCGACTGAAAACGCAGGGGGCAGACGGCAGTAAGGAGCAAGGTAATGTTTAGACGACTGCTTTGGAAGGAATGGCGCGAGAACCAGTGGAAGCTTGTCTTCGGCAGCGCGGTCAGCCTGGCATTCACGGCCTTGCTCTTTCGCATCCGCCTGTTTCCCGATTCAGCCAACTGCACCATCATATCCTTTGCCCAAATGCTGATCGTGCCCGTTATCTATGCATTGGACATCTTCTCCGGCGAGATTGCCAACCGCACGATCCACCTGCTCTTCAAGTTCCCCGTCCCTCGCTGGAAGATCTTTTTGAGCAAGTACCTCGTCTGTATCGCAGCGATTTCCCTCATCTTCCTGCTGACAGGCGCCCTCATGGAAATCATGGGTCATGGCCGCGAGGCGGACACAGGATTCCTGCTGAAATATAACGCCGCATTCGGGGCCGCAGCGCTGCTCCTGTTCACATGGTTCTGCGGCTTCGGCGCCCAAAGCCGCAGCGAAGCAGGCTCACTCGTTGCCATGTTCGGTGTCATGATCGGCTGGGCCATCGTCTTCTTTTGGGCGTTTGTCTGTGAACAGCTTTGGGCGATCGTGTTCGTGCCCTATTTCCTGCCGTTCATTATGCCGCAGCTTGCAATGAATCTTCCTGTGCGGCAATGGCTTCATATCAGTAGCGGAACCACGACGGTCATGTTGGCGATACCGCATGTTTTAGGATTGCTGCTCATCCTGTGTATCGCCTGCTATCGGTTTGTCAAGGTCAGGAGGTACTTATGAAACTCGCACCGATCATTCATCAGCAGATCGTGCAACTCAGATGGCAACCATTGGCTTGCCTGGGCCTGATGATGGCCCTGCCGCTGGAAGATGCGATCGCGAACTTGTGGCAAGGCAATGGGTTCTATGCCGGCAGCGTGTCGCTGGCTGTCCCGCTCGTGGCGTCGCCCCTGCTGGCGGCGCTGCTCGCGTGCGCCAACGTTCAGGCAGACTTTGATGAAAGGCGATTTATCTTCTGGCGGTCAAAGCCCGCGGGCATTAAGTCATTTATGTTGCTCAAATATTTCACGGGTCTATTATTGGCTGCTGTGATTATCGCTCTTCCTTTCCTGCTTGCATTCGTCACCCGCAACCGTGTCAAACTCGATGAAGTCCAACCGGAGTTCTTTGCCGCTGTTATTGCGTTGCAGTCGATTTCACTGCTGACCTATTCCGTATCTTTCCTGTGCAATGTGCTAATCCGCAAGACCGCGCGTGCATGGCTGGTCGGCATGGCCCTGACCGGCTTCATGATGATTATCCCGTTTATCCTGCCGTTGAACTTAACTCAAACTGACCGATTGAAAGATTTTTGATGATAGCAGTGATTCAACAAAAACAGCCTCAAATGCCGATAAGTCTTGTGTTGAGCATTACTTATTCGCACGGAGGCTGCATGATTACTATCGGCAAAATTCCTCAAAAA